>NZ_JBEYUV010000001.1:0-307131 GCF_040643685.1 Nocardioides sp. NPDC047086 | reverse complement strand
GCGCTGCGCGCCCGCGGTCCTGGTGGCGGCGGGGGTCCCCCGGCCCCTCCCCGCTGCGGCCCGGGGGGCCCCCCCCCCCCCCCCCGCCCCCCCCCCCCCCCGCCCCCCCCCCCCCCCCCCCCACGCCTCCGCCTAGCGGCTCCGGCGGCTCGACCAACGTGGCGAGTGCGAGGATGAGGGTCGGACGTAAAGAACTGGAACGGACACCCTGATGGACATCACCGTCGTCGCGCTGGCCTTCGCCGCGATCTTCGTCGTCGAGCTCCCCGACAAGACGTTCCTGGCGACACTGGTGCTGTCGACGAAGTACCGGCCGATCTTCGTGTGGCTCGGGGTGGGCGCGGCGTTCGGGATCCAGACGCTCATCGCGGTGGCGATCGGCGGGGTGGCCACGCTCCTACCTACCGACCTGATCCACATCGTCGCCGCCCTGCTCTTCCTCGGCGGCGCGGTGTTCCTGTTCATCGAGGGGCGCCGCCACCACGGCACCGCGACCGAGGAGGACGGCAGCGAGTTCGCCGAGAAGGCGAAGGACGTACGCGGCTTCCGCCAGATCCTGGCGAGCTTCATGGTCCTCTTCGCAGCTGAGTGGGGAGACCTCTCCCAGCTGCTGAGCGTCTCGCTGGTGGCCCGCTACCACGACCCGGTCTCGGTCTTCATCGGTTCCTGGGCCGCGCTGCTGACGGTGTCGGGGCTCGCCGTGCTGCTGGGACGTACGCTGCTCCGGTTCATCAAGCTGCACGTCCTGCACTACGTCGGAGCCCTCGTCTGCCTCGTCCTGGGCATCCTGACGTTGGTCGAGGCGATGTCCTGAGCTTGTCGAAGGGTGTTCGCCTGAGCGACGGTCGCCTAGGCTGCCCGGCATGGTAGAACTTGGCGCCGACAGCGAGGTCGGACGACTGCGTACGGTGATGCTCCACCGGCCCGGCCGGGAGCTGACCCGGCTGACGCCGCGCAACAACGACAAGCTCCTCTTCGACGGCATCCCGTGGGTGAAGCGGGCCCAGGACGAGCACGACGCCTTCGCGGCCGCGCTGCGGGATCGCGACGTCGAGGTGCTCTATCTGACCGACCTGCTCACCGAGACCCTCGAGGTGCCCGAGGCGCGGAAGCTGGCGCTCGAGAACGTGCTGGGCTCGCTCACCCTGGGCGACACCCTGCGCGACTACCTGAGCGGCGCCCTCGCCGACGCCGGTCCGGCCGAGCTGACCGACCATCTGACCGCGGGCATCCGCAACGACGAGGTACGCGGCGGCCACGGTCTGGTCACCAGCCTCCTCGCCCACGACGACTTCCTGATCGACCCGCTGCCCAACCTGCTCTTCACGCGCGACTCCTCGGTGTGGATCCGCGATCGGGCCACCGTCACGTCGCTGGCGATGCCGGCTCGCAAGCGCGAGACCGCGCTCACCGAGCTGATCTACCAGTTCCACCCGCGCTTCCGGGCCAGCCCGCGGCTGCACGGCGCCCACCTGGAGCACGTCGAGGGCGGGGACGTACTCCTCCTCGCTCCCGGTGTCGTCGCGGTCGGCGTCGGCGAGCGCACCACCCCCGCCGGGGCCGAGCGACTCGCCCGCCAGGTCTTCGCCGAGGAGCTCGCCCACACCGTGCTCGCGGTGCCGATCGCGCAGGAGCGCGCGACGATGCACCTGGACACGATCGCCACGCTGGTGAACACCGACCAGATGGTGATCTACCCCAACGCGGTCGACTCGCTGGTGGCGTACGCCGTGACTCCCGCGGGCGACGACGGTCGGCTGAACATCGCGGACCCGCGCCCATTCCTCGAGGTCGCGGCCGAGGCGATGGGCATCGACAAGCTCCACCACGTCGACACCGGGCTCGATCCGGTCGCCGCCGAGCGCGAGCAGTGGGACGACGGCAACAACACCCTGGCACTGGCGCCGGGCGTGGTCGTCGCCTACGAGCGCAACACGCAGACCAACGGGGCCCTGGAGTCCGCCGGCATCGAGGTCATCGCGATCGCCGGCTCCGAGCTGGGCTCCGGCCGCGGCGGCCCGCGATGCATGAGCTGCCCGATCGCCCGCGACCCGCTGCCCGCATAACCGACCGAACCCGCGGGTAACCCCTGTGGACGAACATCGTTGATCTCTGTAACCGCCGTCACACAGCGGCAGCCACCCCACAGCCGACCCCGAAGGAAACCCTCGTGACCGAGTCGTTCTTCTCCATGTTCACGCCCAAGGAGATCGCGCACATCAGCGCCACCGGCACCCGCGTGCATCTGCCGGAGGGCTGGTCGCCGATCTGGGAGGACACCCCGCCGGACAAGGCCTACATCATCCTCGACGGCACCGTCTCGGTCCGCCGTGACAAGGAGGAGATCGCCCAGTGCGGTCCCGGTGACATCATCGGCGAGGCGGCGATCATGAGGGGCTCGCTGCGTACGGCCTCCATCGTCGCCCTCACCCCGCTCGACCTGATCCACCTCAGCGCCGACAAGCTGCAGCAGCTGTCCGTCGAGATGCCGACGTTCGCGAGGGCGCTGGAGAAGGTCGCCAAGGAGAGGTTCGGCTCCTGACGCTCGACGACCAGCCCCGCAGCCAGGAGGCCGACATCGAGCTCGCCGAGGCCCTGGCCGTGGTCGAGTCCTTCGTCCTCGGCCAGGAGCCCACGCTCACCCGGCTCGATGTCGCGAAGGCCGCCGGCGTACCCATGGAGGTTGCCGAGGACCTCTGGCACCACCTCGGCTTCCCGCACGCGGGCGAGGACGAGGTCGCCTTCACGGAGGCCGATGTCGAGGCGTTGCGGATGACGCAGGAGCTCGTACGCCTCGGGGTGCTCAGCGAGGACCGGCAGGCGGCGCTCGTGCGGACCTGGGGACGTTCCTACGCGCGCCTGGCCGAATGGCAGACGTCGCTGCTGGCCGAGGTCGCCCGGGAGCGCGGCGGTGACGAGGTCGAGGACCTGGTCGCGCTGAGCGCGCAGGTGCTGCCGCTGGTCGAGTCGCTGCAGGACTACGTCTGGCGCCGCCATCTGGTCAGCGCCGCGCGACGGATGCTCACCGTCGCGGACGCCTCCGCGGTGCCGCTGGCGGTCGGCTTCCTCGACATCGTCGGCTACACCTCCCGCTCGAAACGGCTCAGCGACAAGGAGCTGGTCGACTGGGTCGAGGAGTTCGAGGACACCTGCTCCGACGTCGTCGTCGAGCACGGCGGGCGGGTGATCAAGTATCTCGGCGACGGGGTGTTCTTCACCTTCGAGGACGTCGAGGCAGCGGCACGGGCGGCGCTCGAGCTGGCTGCCCTCGGAGAAGACAAAGATAGTGCGTTTCCGCACGTCAGAGCCGGGATCTCCTACGGTGACGTGGTGCTCCGGCTCGGCGACGTCTTCGGCCCGACGGTCAACATCGCCGCCCGACTCACGACTCTGGCCCGGCCCTCGTCGGTGGTCATCGACGAGAACGCGGCCGCCGCGCTCGAGGACGTCGACGGCTTCCGGATCGAGAAGATGCGGCGTGCGAGCGTGAAGGGCTACTCCCGACTGCAGGCGTTCCGGCTGCGTTCCCAAACCGACTGAACCCGCCCGACCGAACCGGGCCAGGAAAGTCGGGCCCGGAGAGGTGCTCCCCAGCCAGGCTTGATGGTGAAAGGAGGACCACATGATCGGCACGCTCAACACCCTGGTCGACCTGGTCGAGGCCGAGCTCGACGAGGGGCTCACCGGCGAGGTGGACGTGGCTCGGGTCGCCCGCGACCACGGCACCACCGAGTACCACCTGCGCCGGATGTTCTCGGCGCTGGCCGGGATGCCCCTGTCGGAGTACGTACGCCGCCGCCGGATGACCCTGGCAGCGGCCGACCTGGTGGCCGGCGCCCCCGACCTCCTGGAGGTCGCGGTGCGCTACGGCTACGGCTCGACCGAGGCGTTCGGGCGCGCGTTCCGTGCTGTGCACGGTTCGGCGCCCGCCGACGTACGTCGATCCGGTGGTCCGCTACGTACACAACCCACGCTCAGATTCCGTCTGAGCGTCGAAGGGAGCACCCCGATGGACGTCACCATCGCCGACATGCCCGAGCTCCGGCTGGTCGGCCACGCCGCCAAGGTCCCGCTGATCTACGAGGGCGTGAACCCGCACATCCAGGCCCACATCGCCTCACTCGAGCCGTCGGAACACGTACGGCTCAAGGAGCTCAACGACACCGACCCGCGCGGCATCCTCGCCGTCACCGACTCCGCCGCGCCCGATGCGCCGGAGGGGTCGATGATCACCTATCTGCACGGGGTCGCGGTCACCGCGTCGACCGAGGTGCCCGACGGGCTCGACAGCATCACCGTTCCGGCCGGGTCCTGGGCGGTCTTCGCCTCCAGCGGCCCGCACCCCGAGGCGCTCCAGCAGCTCTGGGCCGCCACCGCGACCGACTGGTTCCCGTCGAACCCGTGGCGCCTGCGCCCCGGGCCGTCCGTCCTGCGCTATCTCGAGCTCACCGAGACGTACGCCTCGTGCGAGCTCTGGTTGCCGGTCGAGCGGTAACCGCTGGTCGAGCCGCCGTAGCCGCTAGGCGGAGGCGTGTCGAGACCAACACGGTCGAATCGAGCGCCGATGGGACTGTGTTGGTCTCGACACGCTCGCTAGCGCTCGCGGCTCGACCGGCGAGGGTCAGCGGATCGTGACCTGACGGTTCGCGAGCCCGGCGCGAGCGGAGCGCACCTCGGGAGTGATCTCGGAGTCGTCGGCGAGGGCCTCGTCGAGCAGCTTCTTGAACGCTACCGCCGGCTCCTCGAGCGCCTCGGCGCCGGTGCCGACCGGCAGGTCCCAGACGGGGGCCAGCAGACCGTGGGCACGGAACATGCCGACGAAACGGGCGTCGGGGACGATCACGTCGTCACCGGTCACGTGCAGTCGCGCGAGCGCGGTCAGCAGGGCGTCCTCGGGCTCGGGCATCACCCAGCGCAGGTGCTCCTTGGAGCCGACCGAGGTCCAGTACGCAGCCTCGACCGAGGTCAGTCGCTGCGTCGGCAGCACCGACTCGTTGGCGTGCTCGAGCGCGTGCTCGAAGTCGCCCTTGTCCTCGACGTCGGCGAGCCACCAGTCGAAGCCCTCGTGGACGGTGACGGCCAGGGACGAGTCGGTCACCAGGTCCTGCAGCCGCGGCCCGGGACCGGGCGCGGTGGTCAGACCGTAGATCCCGGACTCACCGGCGGCGCGATTCTCCAGCGCCTGGAGCAGCGCCGCGGCCACGTCCCGCGACACGTCGCCGTAGTTGTGCTGCACCTGCAGCCCGGCCCAGACCTCGCCGGAGTCGCGCGACATCGCCGGCGCGGCGCCGGGCAGCAGGGTGCCCAGGGTGACAGGGGTCGACTCGAAGCCCTTCACCGTCAGCGACACCGTCGCCGAGGGCACCAGCTCACGCAGCGCGACCAGGTCGCACTCGCCGGGCAGGCCCTCGAACGGGCGCCCCACGAACGCACCGCCGGCGGCACCGTGGCACGCCTTGTAGCGCTTGCCGGACCCGCACGGGCAGGCCGCGCGCGGGTTGGGACCTTCCGTCGGGGCCGCAGCCACCTGACGGTTCTTGACTCGGGACTTCTTGGCCACGGCCAAACCCTAACGGCCGAGGAGCTCCAGCATGAACCCCGGACGGTCGGTGATGACCGCGTTGACGCCGAGGTCGAGGCAGAGCTTGAGCTGCTCCTCGGTGTTGACGGTGTAGACGTGGAGGTTGCGGCCCTTCGAGGCCAACCGCCGCCCGAGCTTGGGATGGGCGGTGAGCATCTCGATGCCCGCCCCGAGCCACCAGTCCGGACCGATCGCGTGGCGCAGGAGCGACCAGTTGGCAGCACGGTCGATGAGCTGGACCAGAGGTACGCCCGGCGCCAGCCGCTCCACCCGCTGAAGTGCCGTGAAGGAGAAGCTCATCACCCGCACCGGGCTGCCCGGTCCCGCCCAGCCGAAGTCGTTGAGCACGTCGACCAGTCGGCCCTCGGTCAGCCCGCCGTAGCGCGTGGGGTGCTTGGTCTCGATCGCCATCTCGACGTGCCGGCCGTAGTCCCGCACCGCCCGCAGCAGCCGGTGCAGCGTGAGCACGCCCCGCATGTCCCGGTCCGGCGGCTCGTCCTCGCCCTCCCAGAACCCGTTCTTCCAGGCCGCGAAGTCGATCGCCTGCAGCTCGGCGAGGGTCATCTCCGAGACCAGTCCACGGGCGCCGATCCGGCGCAGGTGCCGGTCGTGGACACAGACGAGATGCCCGTCCATGGTCAGGCGTACGTCGCACTCCAGGGCGTCCGCACCCGCGTCCAGGGCTGCGACGTACGCAGCCAGGGTGTGCTCCGCGATCTCGTGACTGGCGCCGCGATGCGCGACGACCTGGGGCCTCATGAGGAGATTGTGGTCCATCGGACAACCCCGCGTGCGCACGACACGTCATCGAAAATCGTTACCCCGCCGCGTACTCCGCGGTCCTAGAGCGGCATGACCTCGAGGCGACCGAAGGCGACGAACGCGGCCAGCGACCAGAAGACGAGGTCCCCGACGGCGGCGCCCCACTCCCTGCGGATGATGCGGGTGGTCGTCGCGCCGGTCATGAGCAGCACCAGCCCGAGAGCGGCGAGCGGCACCAGCCATGTCGCGACCCCGGTCACGGCGGGCAGGATCAGCCCGGCGGCGGCCAGCAGCTTCATCACGCCGATGACCTTGAGGAAACCCTCCGGGAAGTCATCGGCGTAGCGCCACCCGTCGAACGCGTTGCGGAACCGCTCCTTCGAGAGCAGCAGCATCGCCAGTCCACCGGCCAGGAAGCCGGCAGCGAGAAAGATCGTCACGATCCACAGGATGATGTTCATGCCAACCAGGACGAGGTACGCCACCGTCCTGTGACATCACCGCCCGCCGGCCACCCGCAGCGTGGTCGCGGTGACGTACGAGGCCTTGTCGCTCATCAGCCAGACGACCGCCTCGGCGACCTCGTCGGGCGAGGACGCGCGGCCGATCGGGATCTGGGGCGCCATCCGCGCGATCCGGCCGGGGTCGCCGGTGTTGGCGTGCATGTCGGTCTCGGTGAGCCCGGGAGCGACCGCGACGACCCGGATGCCGAGCGGGGCGACCTCGAGCCCGAGGCCCTTGGTGAGCGCGTCGATCCCGGCCTTCGCGGCGGCGTAGTGGACGTACTCACCCGGCGATCCCAGCGTCGCGGCGCCCGAGGAGATGTTCACGATGACACCGCCGCCCTCGGCGAGCGCCGACACGGCCGCGCGGGCGACCAGCGTGGGACCGACCAGGTTGACGTCGTACGTCCTCCGGATCTCGTCCGCGGGAGTCTCGACGAGGGGCGCGTAGCGATAGGTCGCGCCCGCGTTGTTGACCACGCCGGTGACCGCTCCGGCAGCCTCGAAGAGCGCGGCGATCCCGGCGTCGGTGGTGATGTCCGCGGCCACGATCTCGCAGGAGACCCCGAGGGCCCGGACCTCGTCGCGCGTCGCGACGGCCGCGGACTCGTCGGACAGGTAGCCGAGCACGAGGGAGTGGCCGTCAGCGGCCAGCCGATGAGCGATGGCGGCGCCGATGCCGCGGGTGCCTCCGGTGACGAGCGTGCGCAGAGATCCGTCTTTCACACCCGAAGGGTGTCACGCAGCCGCCAGGCCACCAACGCCAGTGCCAGGACGCCGGCGAGCGCCCATCCGGCCGGGTAGTGCACCGCGGGTTCGTTCCAGCGCTCGTGGAAGTAGACGAGGTGTGCGGAGAGCAGCCCGGCGTCGACCGAGCGGCCTTCCTGGATGAGTACGCCGATGGCCACCAGCACCGTCAGCAGCGTCTGCATCGCCCAGCCCAGGATCCAGGCGGGCACCCAGGCGACGACATCGACGGCGCGGCGTACGGACGTCACGAGCACGGTCACCAGCGCGGCCGCCAGCAGCGCGTCGATGACCGACGACGGCAGCTCACCGGGAAGCATCCCGTCCAGCCAGAGGGGTACGCAGACGGCCGGCGCGGCCAGCATCGGAGCCCGCAGCACGCACGGCCCGAGGCTCGCGGCGATCCCGGCGGCGAGACCGGCGAACGTCGTGATCGCGGCGATGGCGATCAGATGGGTCAGCATCGAGGGGTCGGTCGCCGCCGGTCCCGTGGCGAACATCAGCCCCGAGAAGGCCGCGGCGACGACGCCTGCGCCGGCGAGCACGGAACCGAGCAGCCGTCGGTCCGGGCGCAGCCCCGCAGCGAGCCCACCGAGCGCGGCGGCGAGCAACGTGAACGAGACCAGCTCGGCGACCATCGGGGCGAGCAGGAGCGGCTGCGGCCGGACGAGCTGCGGCAGGAAACCGATGCCCCAACCCGCGGCCGCGACCAGCGGAACCATCCACAGACGAGCCCGTTCAGTCATGTCGTCCACGGTGACAGGCGCAAGGTGAGCCCAGGCGGCGAGCCGGGGAACACCTGCCCAACGTCAGGTGCCCGACCGTTGACATTCTTCGCCGTCGTGTAGGGATTTCTTATTTGCCGAGCATGCAAATGGGATACCTGGGTAGGCTCATGGGACGGACACGTACCCCACGCGTGGAAGAGGTGAGACCGGCATGAGCAAAGCACCCCGAAAATTCTGGGCCAGAAGCATCAGTACAGCGGCGCTGACCAGCATCGGGCCTCGGGCCGTTGCCGCCGTCGCGCTGACCGCTGCCTTCGCCGTCGCGGCCCCGAACGAGGGGAACCTCGACACCGGTCATCAGCAGCCTGAGCTGCCCGATCCGGGCGCTCTTCAGGACCCCCTCGGCATCTCCGGCGGTCTGGGTGGCGTGAAGAACCTGACCCCCACCGACGCGGTGCGGCTGGCCTCCAACGCCGAGGAGCTGTCGATCCCGCCGGTCGCCCTGGCTGCCTACCAGCGCTCGGCCACCGTGCTCAACGACGCCGACGCCTCCTGCCGCATCGACTGGGCGCTGGTCGCCGCGATCGGCATGGTCGAGAGCAACCACGGACGCTTCGGCGGCAGCGAGCTCAACTCCAACGGCCTCGCCCTCCCCGCGATCATCGGCCCGCAGCTCAACGGCGCCGGCAACTACGCCGCGATCCGCGACACCGACAACGGGCTCTACGACCATGACACGGTCTACGACCACGCGGTCGGGCCGATGCAGTTCATCCCCTCCACCTGGACCGTCGTGGGTGCCGACGGGGACGGCGACAACCGCCGCGACCCCCAGGACGTGGACGACGCCGCCGTCGCCACCGCGGCCTACCTGTGTGCCGGCACCGAGGACGTCAGCACCGAAGCCGGCGCCAGCTCCGCGGTCTACCGCTACAACCAGAGCGACACGTACGTCGAAGCAGTGCTGAAGATCGCCGGGCAGTACCGCAACGGTGAGTTCCCCGGCTCGCCGAGCGTGGACGGTGGTTCCACCTCGTCGATGCGACCCACGGCCTCCCCGCTCCCGGTCACGTCGAACACCGTAAAGCCGACGGCCAAGCCGACCACCAAGTCGACGATCAAGGCCGCACCGGTTCCGAAGCCTCCAGCGCCGAGCAAGTCGCCGTCCCCCACCGACAACAACACGGGCGAGACCGACTCCGGCGACAACTCGTCGGGTGGCGAGACCGAGACCCCGACGACTCCCACGCCGACCCCGACTCCGACGCCCACGGATCGCCCGACCACGGAGGAGCCGGAGCCCACTGACGAGGCGACGAACGAGACTCTCGCCGAGCCCTGCAAGACGGCTACGACCGCGGTCTACCCAGATCTTCAGGCGATGGAGCCGGAAACCTACGATGCAGTGGTCGCCGACTGCATCGTCGAGTTCGCGAAGGGGACCACGATGCCGGAGGACCTCGCGATCAGGGATTACCTCCGCACGCTCCCTGAATCCGGAAAGTTCCCCGCCAGCGTCGCGAACCCCACCCCGGAGCCCACCGCCCCCGAAGAGGGGGCGGAGGAGGCCCCGACCGACACTCCGTCGGCATGATTCGGGTCAGCTGACCTTGATCACCGTCTTGCCGAAGTTCTGCCCCCGGAGCATCCGGGTGAACGCGGCGGGCGCGTTCTCGAGCCCCTCGGTGATGTCCTCGCGGTAGCGCAGCCTGCCGTCGGCCAGCCAGCCGGCCGCCTCGGCGAGGAACGTCTTCTGGTGATCGCGGACGAACTCGTCCTGGATGAAACCCCTGATCAGCAGCGATTTGTTGAGCACGTGCCGCATCAGTCCGGGCGCCCGGTCGGGCCCCTCGGGCGCGGAGGTGTCGTTGTAGTGCGCGACGATCCCGCAGACCGGCACCCGGGCGAACTTGTTCAGCCGCGGCAGCACGGCGTTCCACACGTGCCCGCCGACGTTCTCGAAGTAGACGTCGATCCCGTCGGGGACCGCCGTCTTCAGCTGCTCCTTGAAGTCGGGCGCGCGGTGGTCGAGGGCGGCGTCGAAGCCGAGCTCGGTCAGATGCGCGACCTTCTCCGGCCCGCCGGCGATGCCGACGGCGCGGCAGCCGAGGATCTTCGCGATCTGTCCGACGGTGGCGCCGACGGGACCGGTCGCCGCCGCCACCACGACGGTCTCGCCGGGCTTCGGCTGCCCGATCTGGGTCAGCCCCGCGTACGCCGTGAACCCCGGCATCCCGAGCACGCCCAGCGCGGTGGAGACCGGCGCGACGGACGGATCGAGGCGACGGGTGTGTCGGGCCGGTGCGACGGAGAACCCCTGCCAGCCTCCGTACGCCAGCACCACGTCACCCACCTGCCGCGACGGATCGCGCGACTCCACCACCTCGGCGACCGTGGCACCGGGCAGCACGTCGCCCAGCGCGGTCGGCTCGGCGTACGAGGGGGCATCGCTCATCCGACCTCGCATGTAGGGGTCGAGCGAGAGGAACTTCGTACGCAGCAGCACCTCGCCCTCCGCGGGCGTCGGCACCTCGGAGGTGACGATCGAGAAGTCCTCGGCGGTCGGCTCACCGACCGGGCGAGCGCGGAGCAGGATCTGGGTGTTCGTGTCGGTCATCCCGCCATGGTGCCTCACCGCGCCAGGCTTGATTAATGACAACTAAACCTATTGACTTAGCCCATGAAGCCCACCGTCGACGTCCACCAGCACCTGTGGCCGCCGGCGCTGGTCGAGGAGCTGCGCCGCCGGCGGCAGCCTCCGTACCTCGACGGCTGGGTGCTCCATCTCGACGGCGAGCCGCCCTTCTCCGTCGACCCCGCGGACCACGATCTCACTCGCCGTGCGGAGCAGGAGCACGGCCTCGTCCTGCTGTCCCTCTCCAGCCCGCTGGGGATCGAGTCGCTCGCCCCGGACGAGGCGCGCCCGCTGCTCGACGCCTGGCACGGCTTCGCCGACGACCTGCCCGACGACTACGGGCTCTGGGCCGCGCCGGCCCTCGTCGAACCGGACCTCGTCGGCGTCGCGGAGACCCTGGCGCACGACCGCGTCCACGGCCTCCAGGTACCGGCGACCGCGCTGGCGACCCCGGCCGCACTCGAGGCCCTCGCGCCGGTCCTCGCAACCGCCCAGCAGGCCGACCTGCCCGTCCTCGTGCACCCGGGACCCGCCGGCCCGAGCAAACCGACCGACGTGCCCGGCTGGTGGCCCGCCCTGACCTCGTACGTCGCCCAGCAGAGCGCCGCATGGCACTCCTGGCACGTCGCGGGGCGGTCGTTGCTGCCCACCCTGCGGATCGCGTTCGTGGCGCTGGCCGGCCTCGCGCCGCTGCACCACGAGCGGCTCGCCCAGCGCGGCGGCCATCTCGGCGCGATCGACCGGCACGTCTACTACGAGACCTCGTCCTACGGCACCCAGGCGATCGACGCGATGTCGCGCGTCGTCGGTGTCGACCCGCTCGCGAACGGCTCGGACCGGCCCTACGCCGAGCCGACGGATCCCGACCTCGGCGAAGCCCTGACCCGGGCGATCTTCGTCACCAACCCCGACCACCTGCTGACCGGAGGAGACCGATGACCATCACCGAACCGACTGTGGACACGGTCCTCTGTGCCGGGGACCTGCCCAAGCTGCCGGGACGTACGCTCAGCCCTGGCGAGCTCCGCGCCTGGGTCGACGAGCTCGCCGCGCACCCCGAGCGATGGGCACACCTGGTCCGCCACGACACCGGCGGGCGCCACTATGCCTCGCTCTACCGGGACAAGGACATCGATGTCTGGCTGCTGTGCTGGAACACGGTCGACGACACCGGCTGGCACGACCACGACATCTCCTCGGGCGCGGTCGCGGTCACCCACGGAGCGGTCTTCGAGCAACAGCCGAGGTTCGGCGGCGATCCCGTGCAGCGGGAGGTCGGCGCGCGTCGCAGCTTCGGCTTCGGTCCCGACCACATCCACCGGATGAGCGGCGCGGCCGACGGCTCGGTCTCGATCCACGCCTACTCGCCACCGCTGTGGCGGATGGGGCAGTACGCGATCAGCGACGACGGCGTGATGCGTCGCGTCTCGGTCTCCTACGCCGACGAGCTGCGCCCGCTGGAGGACTGAACGGCCTCCGCGGCGCCGACTCGACATCTCGGGCTTCGAGCCCAGGTTGGCCGACAGACCAGGACGGATGTGGCAGATTTCAAGTATCGAGGAAGCGAGGCGCGACGGTACACCCGACCTTCCTGTCGGTTTAACACCTTCGGTTCCTTCCCGAGATCTGGCAGGCTGAGAATCTTGTGCAGCGGCGTCCGCAGGTGAAGAACAACAGACAGGAGCGGTGGCTGTGATCGAGTTCGAGGGCGTCACCAAGCGCTATCCGGACGGCACCGTTGCCGTGGAAGACCTCTCCCTGACGGTCGACACCGGACAGATCACCGTGTTCGTCGGGCCATCGGGATGCGGCAAGACGACCGCGCTGCGGATGATCAACCGGATGATCGAGCCAAGCTCCGGCCGCATCCTGATCGACGGTGACGACGTCACCAGTCGCCCGGAGGCACAGCTGCGGCGCGAGATCGGCTACGTGATCCAGGGCGCCGGGCTCTTCCCGCACCGCACGGTGCTCGACAACGTTGCGACCGTCCCGGTCCTGCAGGGCGTCTCCCGCCGGGACGCCCGCACGAGCGCCCTCGAGCTGCTCGAGCGCGTCGGGCTCGCCGCCAACCTCGGCGGGCGCTACCCGGCCCAGCTCTCCGGCGGCCAGCAGCAGCGTGTCGGCGTCGCCCGTGCGCTCGCGGCCGACCCGCCGGTGCTGCTCATGGACGAGCCCTTCTCGGCGGTCGACCCGGTCGTGCGCGACGACCTCCAGCAGGAGCTGCTCAGGCTCCAGGGCGAGCTCGGCAAGACGATCGTCCTGGTCACCCACGACATCGACGAGGCGATCCGCCTCGGCGACAAGGTCGCCGTCTTCGCCCAAGGTGCCCGCCTGGCCCAGTTCGCCCCGCCCGCTGACCTCCTCGCCGCCCCGGCCGACGACTTCGTCTCCTCCCTCGTCGGTCGCGACCGTGGCTTCCGGGGCCTGGGGTTCGCCGACGGGAGCTCGGTCGCGCTCCAACCCATCGACCGCGACGTCGACGGGCTCACCCTCGAGGTCGACCAGGACGGTCGACCGCTGGGCTGGCGCGGTTCGGACGGGCTCCTCCCGACCGAGGGCACCTTCAGCGACGGCGCCAACCTGCGTACGGTCACCGACCTGGTCATCCTCTCGCCCGCCGGTGCCGCGGTCCGGGTCGACGCCGAGGGTCGCGCCGACGGGCTGGTCCTGCTCGAGGACCTGGCCGGCAGCGTACGTTCGCAGCAGCGGGAGCGGCTGACGGCACTGGACACCTCGCAGGAGGAGGGGGCGTGAGCGAGCTCTGGAGCTATCTCGAGACCAACATCGACGGCGTGCTCACCGCGCTCGTCCAGCACATCTGGCTCGCTCTGCTGCCGGTGGCGATCGCCTTCGTCCTCGCCCTGCCGCTCGGGGCCCTGGTCCACCGCTACGTCCCGGCGCGCCACATCGCGCTCACCGCGGGCAGCGTGATCTACACCATCCCGTCGCTGGCCCTGCTCCTGCTGCTCCCGGGCATCCTCGGCACCAGCGTCCTCGACCCGATCAACGTGGTCATCGCGCTCACGCTCTACTCGCTCGCGCTGCTCGTCCGCACCACCGCCGACGGGCTCGACGCGGTCGACACCACCGTCCTGCAGGCTGCCACCGCGATGGGCTATCGGCCCGTACGCCGCTGGTTCACGGTCCAGCTGCCGCTGGCCATGCCGGTGATCCTGACTGGCCTACGGGTGGCGACGGTGGCCAACGTGAGCATGGTCAGCATCGCGGCGCTGATCGGCATCGGCGGCCTCGGGCAGCTCTTCACCCGAGGGTTCCAGCTCGGCTTCTACCTGCCGCCGATCATCATCGGGCTGGTCCTCTCGGTCGCCCTCGCGGTCGTCGCCGACGTTCTCATCGTCGCCCTCCAGCGCGGGCTCACCCCGTGGGCGCGAGCTGGTGCGCGATGAACCTCGACTACCTGCTCGACGCCGCCAACTGGTCGCTGACCAGCCCCGACGGTTTCCCTCAGCGCATCCTCGAACACCTCGGCTACACCTTTCTCTCCCTGGCGATCGCGGCCGTGATCGCGTTCCCGATCGGTCTGCTGATCGGCCACACCGGCCGCGGTGCGCTGATCGCCATCAACCTCGGCAACGCCGGCCGCGCGCTGCCGACACTCGGCGTGCTCATGCTCGCGCTCGGCCTGGTCGGGATCGGTCTGGTCCCGGTCACAATCGCCCTGGTCGTGCTCGCGATCCCACCCATCCTCGCCACGACGTACGCCGGCATCCAGTCCGTCGCCGACGAGACCGTCGACGCGGCACGAGGGGTCGGCATGACCGAGGCCCAGATCGCCGGGCGCGTCGAGGTCCCGATCGCGCTGCCGATCATCATCGGCGGCCTGCGCAACGCCTCGCTCCAGGTGGTCTCGACCGCGACCATCGCTGCGTACGCCGGTCTGGGCGGCCTCGGCCGCTATCTCTTCGACGGGCTGGCGACCCTCCAGTACGACCAGGTGGTCGCCGGCGCGATCGTGCTCGCCGTGCTCGCGGTCGCGATCGACCTGGCACTCGCGGGGGCGCAGCGGCTCCTCGTGTCACCCCGCGTCGGCGGCCGCGATGCCGGCAACCGTCCGACCACCATCCGCCCCGAACCAACCGGCCAACCCGCTGGCGCCGGCTGACCTATCCAGCAACCCGAGAGGTATCTCAATGTCCCGCCGAACCCGCACCACTGCGTATCTGTTCGCGACGCTCGCCGTGGCAGGCACCCTGACCGCCTGCGGCGGTGACCCGCTCGACTCCGGATCGGACTCCGACTCGGGCAGCGGCACCATCGTCGTCGGCTCCGCCAACTTCCCCGAGAGCGAGCTGCTCATGGAGATGTACGCCCAGGCTCTCGAGGCCGAGGGCGTCAAGGTCGAGACCAAGCCCAACATCGGGTCCCGCGAGGTCTACATGGAGGCCTTCAAGAGCGGTGACATCGACCTGCTGCCGGAGTACAACGGCGCCCTGCTGGCCTACCTGAACCCGGACGGTGTCCCGGAGGACGTCTCCGCCCCCGAGGACGTCTACGAAGCGCTCCAGGACGTCCTGCCGGAGGGCAGCGAGACGCTGCCGCAGTCCGAGGCCGAGGACAAGGACACCCTCACCGTCTCCAAGGAGACGGCCGAGAAATACTCCCTGAAGAGCATCGAGGACCTGGCTCCGGTCGCGAAGGACCTCACGCTCGGTGGCGCCCCGGAGTTCAAGGAACGCCACCAGGGCCTCGTCGGGCTCGACGAGGTCTACGGGGTCACGTTCAAGGAGTTCAAGCCGCTCGACGCCGGCGGCCCGCTGACGGCCGGCGCGCTGAAGAAGGGCGACATCGACGTCGCCAACGTCTTCTCCACCGACTCGGCGATCCCCACCAACAGCTGGGTCGTCCTGGAGGACCCGGAGAACCTCTTCCTCTCCCAGAACATCGTCCCGCTGATCCGCTCCGAGGCGCTCACCGACGACGCCGAGACCGCGCTGAACGCAGTCTCCGAGGCGCTGACCACCGCCAACCTGACCGAGGCCCTCGCGAAGGTCCAGGTCGACAAGGCCGACCCGGCCACCGTCGCCAAGGAGTTCCTCGCCGACAACGGCGTGAGCTGACACCTGATCCGGCTCGGCATCGCGGATCGCGGTGCCGAGCCGGGTCTTTTCGCGCGAGGCTAGCGGCGCGAGTCCAGGCCGCTTCGGTAGGTGAGGAGACCCTCGAGCCCGCGCAGGAACGTCTCACAGACGGGTCCGGGATCGGTCAGGCAGCCGGCCGCCATGGCGCCGTCTCGCAGCATGACGAAGTGGCGACCGGCGAAGTCCGAGTCCGGCTTCCCCGTCCGGTCGAAGAGCTCGGTCATCGTGGCCAGGAACCACTGCCGGTGCTCCAGCACCGCCTGATGGACCACGTGCGCCGGGTCCGGATACTCGGCCGCGGCGTTGAGGAACGCGCAGCCTCGAAACCCCTCGCTCTGGATGTCCGCGGCGATCGACTTGCCGATGGTCCGGATGAGGTCGTCGGGCTCCTCGACCTCCGCCCGGGCGGCATCCACGCGCGCCCGGATCGCCTCGTCGGCCTGCGTCAGGTACGCCACGACGAGGTCGTCCTTGCTCCGGAAATGGCGATAGAGCGTTGCCCGCGTGACCTGCGCCTCGGCGATCACGCGATCGACTCCGACCGAGTGCAGACCCTCGGTGTAGAAGAGCCGACTCGCCGTGCTGAGCAGTCGATCCCGGGCCTCGGACATCCGCCATTCCTCTCGTCTTCGTTGTCTAGACGGTAGCAGACAGAACGATCGGTCTTGCATTCGCCGGCCGACTGGTGCAGACTCTAGATTCAGGTAGAACGATCGTTCTGTCTCCCAGTTTGATCCGAGAAAGGAATCCGATGTCCACCTCCGTCGAGACCGGTCAGTCCGGCACGCTGAGCGCCCCGCCCCAGGCACTGCCGAAGCTCTACCTCGCCCGCTTCGGGTTCGCGGTCGCCTGGGCCGCACTCGTCGCCCTCACCGCAACCACGCTCAACGCCGCGAGCATCGCGCTGCTGGTGATCTACCCGCTGTTCGACGTGGTGGCCGCCGTGGCCGACCACCGCACCTCTGGCGCCAACGGCCCGCGCGTCCTGCTGTACGTCAACATGGCACTCAGCCTGCTCACCGCTGTCGGCGTCGCCGTCGCCGCCACCTCCGGGATCCCGGGGATCCTGCGGGTGTGGGGCGTCTGGGCGATCACCGCCGGCCTGGTCCAGCTGTTCGTCGCGGTGCGCCGCTACCGACTCGGTGGCCAGTGGGCGATGATCCTGAGCGGCGGGATCTCGACCTTCGCCGGCACCGGCTTCATCCTGATGGCCGCCGGACCGAAGGCGTCACTCACCGGCCTCGCCGGCTACGCGACCCTGGGCGGCATCTTCTTCCTGATCTCTGCCCTCCGGCTGCGCCAGCGCGCGGGTAAGGTCAACTGACATGACGAGCACCAGCCAAGACCTCACCGTCGACGTCATCATCATCGGCGCCGGTCCGACCGGCGAGAACGTCGCAGACCGCGTCGTGCAGGGCGGCCTGACCGCTGCGATCGTCGAGCGCGAGCTCGTCGGCGGCGAGTGCTCCTACTGGGCCTGCATGCCGACCAAGGCCCTCCTGCGGGACGCGGCGGCGCTGCGTGCCGCCCGCGCGCTTCCGGCCGCCGGCCAAGCGGTCACGGGCACGCTCGACCCCGCCGCCGTCTTCGCCCGGCGTGACGAGTTCACCTCCCACTGGAAGGACACCGGCCAGGTCGAGTGGCTGACCGGGGCCGGGGTGAAGCTCGTCCGCGGGCACGGGCGCATCACCGGCACCCGCACGGTCACGGTCACCGCCTCCGACGGCACGACCACCGACCTGGAGGCCCGTCACGCCGTGGTCGTCGCGACGGGCAGCTCCGCCCTCATCCCGCCGATCCCGGGCCTGGAGGAGGCAGGGCCCTGGACCAACCGCGAGGCCGCCGGCGCGAAGTCCGTTCCCGATCGCCTGGCCATCATCGGCGGCGGGGTCGTCGGCGCCGAGATGGCGACCGCCTACAGCGCCCTCGGGTCGCAGGTGACCCTCATCTCGCGCACCCGGCTGCTGCCGAGCGTCGAGGAGTTCGCGGGCGAGCAGGTGGCCGATGCGCTCCGGACGTACGGGGTCACGCTCCATCTGGACCTCGGCGCGGACGAGGTCCGGCGCGACGATGCCGGCGAGGTGCATCTGACGCTCTCCGACGGCACCGAGGTGACCGCCGACGAGGTCCTCGTCGCCACCGGCCGGGTGCCGAGCACCAAGGACCTCGGCCTGGAGCACGTCGGTCTCGAGCCCGGCAGCTGGCTGAAGGTCGACGACGCCCTCGCCGTGATCGACGACGGCGGACAGCTGGAGACCGGCTGGCTCTATGCCGCCGGTGACGTGAACCACCGGGCGCTGCTGACCCACCACGGGAAGTACCAGGCCCGCGCTCTGGGCGACCTGATCGCGGCCAAGGCGCGCGGCGAGGAGCCCGACCTGAGCTCGTGGGGGCGGCACGCCGCCACCGCCGACGAGCGGGCCGTCACCCAGGTGATCTTCACCGACCCCGAGGTCGTCGCCGTCGGACACTCCGCCGAATCGGCCGAAGCAGCCGGGATCGAGGTCGGCGTCGTCGACTACGACCTCGGCTCGGTCGCCGGAGCGTCGCTGCACGCCGACGGCTACCACGGTCAGGCGCGGATGATCATCGACGAGCAGCGCAAGACCCTGGTCGGCTTCACCGCGGTCGGCCCGGACATCTCCGAGCTCCTGCACGCCGCCACCATCGCGATCGTCGGCGAGGTCCCCCTGGACCGCCTCTGGCACGCGGTGCCCGCCTACCCGACCATCAGCGAGATCTGGCTGCGTCTGCTCGAGACCGCGGGACGCGATCGCTAGGCGCTAGAACAGCTGGCGGAGGTTGGCTCGGCTGAGGTCGATCAGCTCGTCACCTCGACCCGACATGACCGACCGCAGGGCGTACAGGGTGAAGCCCTTGAGCTGCTCAGCGGTGATGTTGGGCGGGATGGAGAGCTCCTGGCGCTCGGTGACGACATCGAGGAGCGCGGGGCCGTCGTGGCCGAGAACGTCGGCGACCGCGTCCGGGAGATCTTCCGACTGCTCGACACGACGCGCGTAGATGCCCATCGCGTTGGCGACGTCGGCGAAGTTCGGGTTCACCAGGTCGGTGCCGTAGGTGACGAACCCGGCAGCCTTCATCTCGAGCTCGACGAAGTTCAACGAGGAGTTGTTGAACACGACGAGCTTGACCGGGAGCCGGTTCTGGATGAGCGTGACCAGCTCGCCGAGCAGCATGGTGAGCCCGCCGTCGCCGGCGAGCGCGACGATCTGCCGGCCCGGGTGCGCGACCTGGGCGCCGACCGCCTGCGACAGCGCGTTGGCCATCGAACCGTGGGCGAAGGAGCCGATCAGCCGGCGGCGACCGTTCATGGTCAGATAGCGCGCCGCCCAGACGACCGGCGACCCGACGTCGGGGATGAAGACGGCGTCGTCGGCAGCGGTCTGGTCGACCAGCCGAGCGAGGTACTGCGGATGGATCGGTGCCTTCGACCTCGACGGGGTCGCCAGCTCGTCGAGCTTGGTCCGGGTGCGGCGATAGTGGTCCAGGGAGTCGTCCAGGTGCCGCCGGTCACCACTGCGGTCGAGCAGCGGCAGCAACGCCGAGGCCGTGTCCTTGACCGTCCCCACCAACCCTAGCTCGATCGGGTGGCGACGACCGAGCTGCTCGCCGCGTACGTCGACCTGGATGGTCTTGGCGTGCTTCGGGAAGAACTGCCGATAGGGGAAGTCGGTGCCGAGCATCAGCAGCGTGTCGGCGCGCTCCATCGCGCGGTAGCCGGAGGCGAAGCCCAGCAGTCCGGTCATCCCCACGTCGTAGGGGTTGTCGTACTCCAGGAACTCCTTCCCGCGAAGCGCGTGCACCACCGGGGCACCGAGCTTCTCGGCCAGGGCCACCACCTCGTCGTGCGCGCCGGCACAGCCGGCGCCGGCGAGGATGGTGACCCGCTCACCGGCGTTCAGCAGCTTGGCCGCCCGCCTGATGGCGTCCTCCTCGGGGATGACGCGGGAGCGCGTCGGACGGATCTCGACGGTCCGCTCGACCACGGACTCGGCCAGCGCGACGTCGCCGGGGATCACCAGCACCGCCACCCCCTGCTTCTCGACCGCCGTACGCATCGCGATCTCGAGCACGTGCGGCATCTGGCTCGGCTGGGCGACGTACTCGGTGTAGACCGAGCACTCCCGGAACAGCTCCTGCGGATGTGTCTCCTGGAAGTATCCGGTGCCGATCTCGGCGGTCGGGATGTGAGCGGCGATCGCGAGCACCGGCACCCGTGAGCGGTTGGCGTCGAAGAGGCCGTTGATCAGGTGCAGGTTGCCCGGCCCGCAGCTCCCGGCGACCACCGCGAGCTCACCCGTGGTGGCCGCGTCGGCGGCCGCCGCGAACGCGGCAGCCTCCTCGTGACGTACGTGGATCCAGTCGATGTCCCCGTTCTTGCGGAGCGCGTCGGTGAACCCGTTGAGGGAGTCACCCGGGATCCCGTAGACGCGGCGGACGCCGCTGGCGGACAAGGTGGAAACGATCTGTTCGGCGATGGTCGACATGCGGTCTCCTTCTCGGCGCGTACGTCGTCCACCGTAGATCGGCGGCCATGCAGACCCCGGCAGGCTCAGCGACCGACGGAGAGAAGATCGGCGTACGTCTCACCGAGATCGTCCGCCAGGATCGCCCGCAGGGCGAGGGCGAGCTGGTCGCGGATGTAGGAGTCGAGGGTCCTGGTCTGCTCGAAGTACCAGTGCTTGAGCGCCCACGCGTGGGCGGCGACGACCTCCACAGGGTCGTGACCGCGCTGGCGCTCTCCAAGGCGTACCCGAACACGACCGGCTCGTGGGCGTGTGACCGCGGCTTCCATGGCCGGGTGCGCTGTGGGGTGCTGGCCCTTCTGTCAGCAGTTCCGGTCGGCGATCCGGCAGGCGACGCGCGGCTACCAAAGCAAACTTTCAGCCGTGCTCTTGACGCGTATGAGGTCGGTCACACATGATGGATGGGAACGTTCCCGCCAACGTTCCCACCCATCGAACACGAGGAGCCACCTCATGAACCTCGACCTCCGCGGCCTCACCCCCGCGCCCGTCACACCCTTCACTCGCGACCTCGAGGTCGACTACGACGCACTCGCCTCGCTCACCCGCTGGTATGCCTCGACCCCCGGCATCACCGGCCTCGTCTACCTCGGCCACGCCGGCGAGGGCACCTACCTCACCCCCGAGGAGCAGGTGCGGGTCATCGAGGTCGCCGTCGAGAACGCCGGGGACGTCCCCGTGATCGCCGGGATCACCGGCGAGGGCGACAAGGTCGCCGGCCTCGAGGCCAAGCGAGCGATGGAGGCGGGCGCTCGTGCCGGGCTCCTCTACCCCTCGCACGGATGGCTGCGCTTCGGCTACCAGAAGGGTGCGCCTCAGGAGCGCTACCGCATCGTGCACGAGGAGTCCGGCCTCCCGCTGATCCTGTTCCAGTACCCCGACGCCACCAAGGCCAGCTACGACCTCGCCACCCAGCTCGAGATCGGTGCCCAGCGCGGCGTCTTCGCAACCAAGAACGGGGTGCGCAACATGCGCCGCTGGGACACCGAGATCCCCGTTCTTCGCCAGGAGCTCCCAGACCTGCAGATCCTGAGCTGCCATGACGAGTACCTGCTGCACACCATCTTCGATGTCGATGGTCTGCTGGTCGGCTACGGGGGCATCGCGCCGGAGCTGCTGGTCGAGTTCATCGCAGCAGGCAAGGCGAAGGACTACTCCGAGGCTCGCCGCATCCACGACGCCCTGCTGCCCGTCACCAAGAACGTCTATCACCGCGGCTCCCACATGGAGGGAACGGTCGCGCTCAAGCTGGCCCTGGTCGAGCGTGGCAAGCTCGAGCATGCCGCCGTGCGGCCGCCGCTGCTGCCGCTGGCGCCCGAGGCCCAAGGCGAGATCTCGCTCGCGCTCAAGCACGCCGGCATCATCTGAGACCGAGGTCAGGCACCGAAACCTGCTGCACCGTGCCGGCCCTGCGGCAACCCGCATGGGCCGGCACCCAACGCTCCGCAGCCGCTCGTCTCCCACAGGGGCTTCTCGCGGAGCAGCCCTCGACGGCATCATGTCGACTGTCACGGTCGGCTGCCGCCCCACCCGACGCCAGATGCGTCGTGAGCGTTCTTCCGCACATCCCACCGCCAGCCCTGGGAGTGCCGAGATGAGAGGACCTCCCATGTCCCACCCCAAAGCCGTACCAACCGCCGTACCGGCCAAGGCCGTAGACGCCTCGCACCACCCAGCCTCCCCACCCCGCAAGCGCGGAGTCCTTCAGATGCTGAAACTGATGGGGCCGGCCTTCATCGTCGGTGCGTGGCAATTCGGGCCGGGCAATCTCGTCTCCGCCGTCCAGGCAGGAAGCCTCTACACCTACGACCTGATCTGGGTCATCGTGCTCTCCACCGTGCTGATGCTGGTCTTCGCAGACATGAGCATCCGCATCGGCATCTCGTCACGCGGTTCGGTCGTGGCGACCATCAAGGAGACACTCGGAAAGCCCACCGGCGTCGCCGCCGGACTCGGAGTCTTCGGCATCACGCTGTGCTTCTCGGTCGGGAACGCGGTAGGCACCGGCCTCGGCCTCTCCCTGGTCCTCGGCGGCAACCCGGTGATCTGGACCATCGCGTGCAGCGTCCTCGTCGTCGCCATCCTCTTCATGCGCAGCGCCTACAAGGTGATCGAGAAGCTGGTGCTCGCCATCGTCGCCCTGATGGCAGCCGCGTTCATCGTCACAGCCATCGTCACGAAGCCGGACTGGATCGGTGTCGCCGAAGGTGCCGTCGTACCCACTGTCCCGCACGGTGTCGGCCTCCTCATCGTTGCCCTGGTCGGCACGAACTTCTCGCTCAACGCCGCCTTCTACGCCGGCTACGCCAGCCGCGAGCGCGGCCTCCAGAGAGCCGACTACCGCGACACGACGATCGCAGACACCATTCCCGGGATCATCGCCCCCGGTTTGATGACCGCGCTCGTGATCGCGGCGGCGGCGGCAACGCTCGCCGGCGAGGGTGGACCCGCCGGCGCCACGATCCAGCAGTTCTCCGCCGTCCTGGAGCCCGTGGCCGGCGAGGTCGGGCGTACGATCTTCGCCCTCGGCTTCTTCGGCGCCGCCCTCTCCGCGATGATCGCGAACGCCACCGCGGGCGGAACGCTTCTCGCCGACGGCCTGGGGCTCGGGAACCAGATCTCCTCCAGCCGAGTACGGATCGGCATCGTCGGCGTCCTCACCTTCGGCGCGAGCGTCACCATCCTCGCCGCCGGAACATCGCCAGTGCAGCTGATCATCGCCGCCCAGGCGATGACCGTCCTGATCGCCCCGCTCCTGGGCATCCTGCTGGTGATCCTCGCCAACAACCGCCGCTTGATGGGCGGCCTACGCAACCACTGGTGGCAGAACGTGCTGGCCTCGGTCGGGCTCATCACCATCATCGCCATGTGCTACCAGCTCGTCGACACGATCATCACAATGCTCTCGAACTTGTGACCTCGAGGCGGACGTACGGCCCGGTCGACAGCACCTGCCGACCGGGCCGTCGCGCTCCGCAACCCCGACCCGTCGGAGCGGTTATGCTCGCGCCGACGGCGAGGAGGTGAGACATGACGGACACAGCAGGCACGGACACGCCAGGCGCTGCACGATCCGCACGCACGACAATCCGCGACGTTGCCCGCGAGGCCGGCGTCAGCACGTCGACCGTCTCCCGGGTGCTGGACGAGCGATTGCCACCCTCTCGCAACGAAACCGCGGAACGCGTGCGTGAGGTAGCTGCTCGCCTGGGTTATCGCAAGGACTCCCGCGCCTCCGCGCTGCGTCGCCAGCAGAGCGGCACCATCGGCGTCCTCGTACCACGGCTGAGCGACACCGTGATGGCCATCCTCTTCGAGAACATCGCGGCCGCCGCGGCCGAGCGACAGATGTTCGCGATCGTGGCCACCACCGCCGACGACCCGAACTCCGAACGGTCAGCGGTGGAGAGCCTGCTGGACCAGCACGTCGACGGCCTCGTCCTCACCACCGCACGATCGGACGATGCGGTGATCCCCGACCTGCGCGAGCGGGGCGTCCCCCTGGTCCTCGCTCTGCGACACGACGGCGTGACGCCCGCCGTCGTCGGCGACGACGAGCTCGGCGGCTACCTCGCCACCCGCCACCTCCTGGATCTCGGTCACCGAGAGATCGCGCTGGTCGCCGGGCCGTCCTACGCCACGAGCGCCGTCGGACGTGTCGCCGGGTTCAGGCGGGCGATGGCCGAGGCCGGCATCGATGACACCGACCACCTCATCCACCCTTCGACGTTCGGGATGGAGTCCGGGGAGGAGGTCGGTCGCCGCATCCTCGCCTCCTCACCGCGCCCCACCGCCGTGTTCGCCGTGAACGACAACACCGCCGTCGGTGTGCTGGCGGCCGCACGGGCCGCCGGGCTGAGTGTTCCGGACCAGCTCTCGGTCGTGGGCTACAACGACATCCCCCTGGCCGCACGCCTGCCGGTGCCCCTCACGACCGTCCACGTGCCGTTCGACCAGATCGCCGCGCGCGCCGTCGCCGCCCTCGCTCGTCTGCTCGCCGCACCCGGCGAGGTGCGACCCGGCAACACCACGACACTGATGCCCTCGCTGATCCCACGCGCCTCCACGGCACCCCCCACGATTTCGGAGGCGTGAGGTCCGGCTCCACGAGGCCTGCAGCCGCTCAGGCTCCAGACGTCGCCGATATCAGCCCTGCTGGCGCAGGTAACGGCCGAAGTGGGGGACGGTGAAGGCGATCCGGCCGCGTTCGCCGGAGTAGATCAGGCCCTTCTTCATCAGCGCGTCACGCGCCGGGGAGAGCGACTGCGGCTTCTTGTTGAGGAAGGCGGCGACGTCGGCGGTGGCGACGGTGCCGATGTCGTCGGCGCCGAGCTCGACAGCAGCGTCGGCCATCGCGCGCAGATAGTCCCGCTCGGCGGGGGTGGCGCGCTCGTAGCGTGAGCCGAAGAAGCCGACCGCCAGCTCACGCTCGGCCTCGGGGGCGGCCACCCTGACGTCCTCCACGGTGATCGGGGAGCGCGGCGCCTGGTCCCACACCGTCTTGCCGTAGGCCTGGATGAAGTAGGGATAACCGCCGGTGGCGGCGTACATCTCCGCCAGGGCGGCGGTCTCGAACTCGGCCTCCTCCTCGCCTGCAGGGGCGGCGAGGGCGCGGTCGGCGGCGTCACGCTGCAGGCGGTCGATGCGCTGGTAGGAGAAGAGCCGCTCGGAGTAGGACTTGCTCGCCGAGAGCACGGCCGGCAGGTGCGGCAGGCCGGCGCCGACGACGATCACCGGCAGCCCCGACTGGCTGATCTCGTGGCAGGCCGCGCACATCGCCGAGACGTCGTCGGGGCCGAGGTCTTGCATCTCGTCGATGAAGACCCCGACGCCCTTGCCGACGTCGGCGGCGAGCCCGCCGACGTCGGTGAGCAGCTCGACCAGGTCGATCTCTATGTCACCGGAGTCGGCCCGGCCCCGCACCGCCGGAGCCTCGATGCCGGGTGACCACTGCTCGCGCAGCTTGGCGTTGGGGCCGGCCTCCCGCTGGGCGAAGGAGCGGATCACGCCGAGCACGTGGTCGACGTCGTCGGAGCTCGGATGACCGAGCTCGCGCACCGCCTGGTGCAGAGCGCTCGACAGCGGTCGGCGCAGCGACTGGTCGGGGCGCGCCTCCATCTTCCCGGTGCCCCAGCCCTTGCGGACCGCCGCCGACCGCAGCGTGTTGAGCAGGACCGTCTTGCCCACGCCACGGAGCCCGGTGAGCACCAGCGACCGCTCCGGGCGACCGCGTGCCACCCGCTCCAGCACCACGTCGAACTGCCCGAGCTGCTCGTTACGCCCTGCGAGCTCGGGGGGCCGCTGACCGGCGCCAGGAGCGTACGGATTGCGGATGGGGTCCATGATCAGACGATATCCACATCTCTAGGACGCGTCTTAGATTTCGCTAGCGATCCACATCATTCATGAACGTAGGTCTCTATTCGACTTTCTAGGATTGACCTTAGAAAGGCGCAGACTCTCACATCTATCACAAGCGTCGAACATGTGTTCGATATTAGCGGGATTCGCTCCCCTCGTGCAAGCCTGACGACCTAGACTCGCGGACATGCCGGAACTCCCCGAGGTGGAAGCGCTCGCCGAGGACCTGCGCGGGCGCCTCGACGGCCGCGCGATCACGAAGGTGCATGTCGCGCAGTTCAGCGCCCTGAAGACGTACGACCCGCCGCTGACCGCCGTCGAGGGCACGCTCGTCGACAACGTGACCCGTCACGGCAAGTTCATCGACATCGAGGCGAGCGGCGTCCATCTGGTGCTGCACCTGGCCCGCGGCGGGTGGATCAGGTGGCGTGACGAGATCCCGGCGACACCCCCTCGCCCGGGCTCGAAGTCGGGGCTGGCGATCCGGGTCGTGCTCGACGATGACACCGGGCTCGACATCACCGAGGGCGGCACCAAGAAGCGGCTGGCGCTCTACGTCGTCCACGATCCCCAGGACGTCCCGGGTGTCGCCTCACTGGGTCCCGACCCCCTCGCCGACGACTTCACCCTGACCCGGTTCCGCGAGATCCTCGCAGGTCAGGGCCGCAAGCAGATCAAGGGCGTGCTGCGCATGCAGTCGATCATCGCGGGCATCGGCAACGCCTACTCCGACGAGATCCTGTGGGCGGCGAAGATGTCGCCGTTCAAGCCCGCCGAGATGACCGAGGAGGAGTCGGAGAGCCTCTACAACGCGCTGCGAACGACCCTCCAGGAGGCTGTCGCGCGCGACTCCGGCCTGGCCATGAGCGAGCTGAAGGGCGAGAAGAAGTCCAACCTCGCCGTGCATGGCAAGGCCGGCAAGAAGTGTCCGGTCTGCGGAGACACGATCCTCGAGGTCAGCTTCGCCGACTCGAGCCTGCAGTACTGCCCCACGTGCCAGACCGGCGGAAAGCCGCTCGCCGATCGCCGCATGTCCAGGCTCCTCAAGTAGGCTTGACGGGTGACCATCCCCACCGTCGAGATCGCCGGAGTGCCCGATCCCCTGCCCGTGGCAGTCCTGGACGTCCGTGAGGACGACGAGTGGGCGGCGGGCCACATCGAGGGAGCGACCCACATCCCGCTCCAAGAGCTCCCGGCACGCCTCGGTGACCTTCCCGAGGGCCAAACCCTCGTGGTCTGCAAGGTCGGCGGACGCAGCGCCCAGGCGGTCAACTACCTCGCCCAGCAGGGCTTCGAGGTCGTCAACCTCGCCGGCGGGATGCTCGACTGGGCCGCCGCCGGGCGGCCGATGGTCAGCGAGACCGGCGCCGAGGCGTACGTCCTCTAGATCCGCTAGGCCCCCGGACCGCCGAACGCCTCCGGGAGCGGCAGCCTGAGCGCCTTCTCCAGGCGGTCGAGGTAGTCGTTCCGACCCACCTCGACGACGCCGAGCGAGGCCAGATGGTCGGTGCGCCACTGCACGTCCAGGATCCGCTGGTCGGTCGACCCCGCGTCGCGCAGCGCCGAGACCAGCCCGACCAGGGCGACCTTGGACGCGTCACGGACACGGTGGAACATCGACTCCCCGGCGAAGAGACCGCCGATGGCGACTCCGTAGAGCCCACCGACCAGGCGGTCGTCCTGCCAAGCCTCGACCGAGTGAGCCCAGCCCAGCTCGTGCAGGTTGCCGTAGGCCCGGCGGATCCGCTTGTCGATCCAGCCGTGCGGCCGGCGCGGGTCGGCGCACGAGGCCACCACCTCGTCGAATCTGGTGTCGATCCTGATCTCGAAGTCCCGTACCGACCTGCGCAAGGACCGCGAGACGACGAGCCCGTCCAGCGGAAGTACGCCGCGCCTGACCGGCGAGAACCACATCATCGGATCGCGCGGGGACTCCCCGGGCATCGGGAAGATCCCGTGCCGGTACGCGGCCAGGAGTGTCCCGGGTGCGACGTCCGCACCCATTCCCACCAGATCGTCCAGCTCTGCCCCGCCATGGCCTGCACCTGGGTCCCGAAGGTCGGCGAAGGCCCACGGCGACGGCTCCGGTTCGATCGGACCCCCAAGATTCGCCACGACGAAACGTTATCGTCCTCGTACCGCCCCAACCACCACACATTTAAGATTTGCCCCATGATCGGTCCCAAGTCAGTGCTCACCAGTGCGGCTGGCCGGCTCGCACCCAAGGTCATCCAGTCCGCGCCCGGCGTGACCACCACGGTGGTCCGGCAGGCGCTGCACCACGCGATCGCGGGGATCGGCCCGCTTCCATCAGCAGCCGCAGCCGCCGAGAAACACCTCAAGGACCACGACAACGACGTCGAGCTCGCGGTGAAGCACGTCATCGACAACCACGTGCGGCTGGCCGGTGTGGGTGGGTTCGCGACCAACATCGGCGGCCTGGTCACGCAGGCGATCACGCTTCCGGCCAACATCACCGGGATGGCCATCATCCAGTGCCGCATGGTGGCCGCGATCGCGCATCTTCGTGGCTACGACCTGACCGACCCCCGGGTGCGTAACGCCATCCTGCTCACCCTCCTGAGCGAGGAGAAGGTCGGCAAGCAGATCAAGGAGAAGAAGATCCCGGCGCCGCCGATGGCCGTCGCGACCGCTCCGACCTACGACCGCACGATCGATGCCATCGTCGCCTCGGAGGTGGCCCAGGAGCTGCTCAGCCGGGTCACCGGGAGGGGCATGATCTCCATGGCCGCCAAGCGAGTGCCACTGGTCGGTGGTGTCGTGGGCGCAGGGGCCGACGGGTGGGTGACCTACCAGATCGGTCGCTACGCCTCGCGCGAGCTGCTGCCGCGTCACGCCGACAACGGCTGAGGCCGGCTCACAGGAACTTCACAGGTTCGTCCAACGTTCCTCTGAGCACGGAGCCCCACACTGTTGGTGTCCGCTTGGGAGGAGCAGCAGATGACCGTCGACGCGACGTGTGCCTCGATCAGCCCGGCCCGCCCTGCCGAGGTCGAGGACCGGCCTCACCTGCTGCTCCTGGGTGGTGTGCCCGGCGCCGGCAAGAGCACCCTGATCCGCGACGTCGCCGATCGCCGTCGGGACGTACGCACCCTTGACCCGGAGACGCCGGGGCGCTGGCTCGCGGCCCGGCTGCCCGAGGTGCCCTACCGCCTCTATCGGCCGCTGGTGCACCTGTGGCACGCGATCGCGACCCTGGTCCTCGTGCTGCTCGGCCCGACCCCCGGTGCCCACACCCTCCTCGTTCACGACCCGGCCACCAGGCCCGGCCGGCGCGAGCTGCTCGGACGGATCGCCCACGCCCGTGGCTGGCGTACGTCACTGGTCATGATCGACGTGCCGCGCGTCGCCGCGATCGGCGGCCAGCACGAGCGCGGGCGGATGGTCCGCACGGACTCCTTCGAACGTCACTGGCACCGCTGGACCGACGACCAGCCGCGACTCCTGACCGCGGCGACCTTCGGTGACGCCGACGGCTCCTGGGACCGCGTGCACGTCTTCGACCGAGCCCGCGCCGCGGGACGGCTCGACGCGATCCTCTAGCGGCTAGCGCCGAATGAGCCGGTAGACCTTCAGGACCGCGCGGCCCCACCAACGACGCTCGAGACCCTCGCGGGCACGCTGCTTCGGGACCAGCGACCGGGTGTGCTCCAGCTCGGCGCGCAGCTCACCGACCTCGTCCTCCAGCCGGGCCTCGGACTTGCGGAGCCGGATGGCCTCCTGGAGCAGCGCGTCGATGCTGGCGACGCCGGCGTCGAGGATCTCGCGCGAGGAGATGGTGTCGGGGTCGATGAACGGCTTGTCCGCCAGGTCCTCGGGGACCAGCAGCTCCTCCAGGCCACCGACTACGTCGTAGCCTCGTCCCGACAGCGCCTTGACCCAGCTCTCGGAGAGCGACTCGACCCACGGCAGGATCGAAGGGGAGAGCGCCAGGCGCGCGGAGTCGCGGCGCTTGGCCAACGTGCGGTGGGCCAGGAACTCGCGTACGAAAGGCCGGTAGTCGGCCGGCTCGAGCACCGGCACGACGGCCAGGTTGATCTCTCGGAGCAGCGCTGCCTCGGGTACGCCGAGGGACGGGTTGCCGCGGTCGATCCCCTCGAAGTCGATGGTCAGGTCGTCGAGGCCGAAGGCGGTGGAGAACCGCTCCCACAGCAGCGTCGAGGGCGAGCCCGGCGGCGGGACGGTGATCAGGTGGACGCGCTCGGGTGCGATGCCCTGGGTCCACCGGTCGAGGATGTCGGGCAGCTCCTGGACGCCCCAGAACCAGGACCCGATCCGTCCCTCGCGGGCGGGGTCGCGGATCTCGTCAAGGAAGTCGGCGTAGGTCACCACCGAGCGGTGCTTGACGTTCTCCTGCCACTCGGCCGGGATCTGCCGGGCCAGGTCGCGCGCGGAGAGCATGATGTGGATCTCGGAGTCGCCCAGCGAGTCCAGCGCGTGCTTGGCCTGCTGCCACGACGCGCTCGCCAGGATCTCGTGGGAGATGATCACGGTGCCGTTCTCGACCGCGCGCACCTTCTCCGTGAGTGCGTCCCAGGCGCCGGTCGCCTCCTCCTCGATGCCGCCCCAGGGCAGGTCCATCAGGTCGAGCGCGGCCAGGAAGTGGGCGTCGAAGCGGTCGGCGAAGTAGTGGACTCCCTGCCCGGCGAGGGACTCCCGGTTGTGGAAGAGGACGTCTTGAAGATAGGACGTGCCCGTCTTCGGGGTGCCGACATGAAGCAGCACGCGCCGCCCAGTCTCCAACGTTCTACTCCTCTAGGAACGCCCCGCCAGCAATGACAACGCGAGCGCCAGCGCCCGGCGCTCGTCGGGACCCTGCGTCGCCGCCCCCGAGGGGAGCAGCCGGTCAGGGTCTCCGTGGAGAGCGTATCCGGCTTCCACCAATGCATCACGTTGGGCCCGCGCCTGTGTTTCGACCCAATCCAAACTTTCCACGGGAACACCGACGTCGCGGGCGTCCGGAACGAGTGGTTCGAGCTTCTCCAACCGCGGTCGCAGCTGGTCGAGCAGCAGCTTCCGCTGGGTCTCGAGATCGGTTCGTACGCTGAGCACCTGCCCGATCACGCGAGCGACCTCGTTGGCCTCGGCCGAGACCGGCCAGGGGCCGGGCAGGCTGTCGACGCCCAGCAATCCCGGCAGCAGGGCGGGGTCGGTGACGATCTCGACGCGGTCCTTGCCGACCCCGTCGGCCCACCAGCGGGCGATCCGGGGCAGGTCGGCCCGGGGGCCGAACCAGCCGCGCCACTGCGCGTCGCGCATCCAGATGTGCCACGGGTTGACGCGGTTGGTGAAGGTGCGGAACTTCCACGCGCCGGCGGCGACCTCGTCAAGCGGGCCGCCGAGGACGTAGACCGTGTAGTCGTCGCCGCCGGGCAGCCTTCCCTGCCGCTCGAGCTCCTCGCGGATGGGCAGCGTGAGCCACGGCGAACCGACCAGGCGATAGGGATATCGCTGCTGGTCGGGCTCCGTCTTCCTGGGCCGGCGCGACCACCTCCGCCGGCGCGGGGCCGGCTCGGTCTCCACGGTGGCGAGCAGGTCCTCGGCCAGCCGCACGCTCGCCGCCCTCAGCAGCTCCCGCGGCGACAGCGTCGCCGGATCGACCGGCAGTGGACCGTACGTCCTCGTCTCGGTGTCCCCGACCAGCGGCAGGTCGCGGCGGCCACGGCCGGGTGGGCTGGTGCGCAGCAGCGCGTCGACCCGGTGCGGTTCCGACGGGCCGGTCTCGTTGAGCCGCCTCAGCAGCTCGAGCAGCTCGGCACCCGGCAGGTGTGCGGTCGTGAAGGGCGCGGCGGGCTCGGACCATGATGTCCAAGGAGTCGTCCCGCCCTCGCGCAGGTGCGCGGCCCAACCCCAACCCCTGGTGGGTGCTGCAGGCATCAGGAGCGTCGCCCCTTGACCCGCCGCATCACCCTGGCGGCGCGGGAGGCTACCGGGCCCTGGGGCGGGTCGGTGCGGGCGGCTTCGACGACGACCGCGACCAGGGCGTCGATCGCCGCGTCGGCGACGTCCTTGGTGCGCGGCGCATCCGGGTCGATCCACTCGACGTCGGCGTCGGGACGCTGCGGGCGGAGGTCGTCGAGGTCACCGGCGATGTCGACCTTGGCCAGCTCGGCCCACTCGATCCAGGATTCGGCGACCTGGTCGGCCCAGTCGAAGACGGTCGGCGGCAGGGTGACCCGCTCGCGGCCGTCGCGGTGGGCGAGGGTGCGCTTGGCGATCACCTCGGTGACCAGATGGCGGTAGTCCTCGCGGGGCAGCTCCTGCGACTCGAGCCGCGCGTTGAGCCGGCGCAGCAGCGTCGCCTCCGCGCGGCCGAGCGACTGGTTGTGGCGGTCGCTGTCGACCGGGGCCCAGGACTCCTCGATCCCGACCACCTCGCAGAACCGGCGCCAGAGCACCTCGCTCGGCGCCCCGTCGTGCGGCACGGTGACCAGGTGCACGCGCTCCGGCGGCAGGTTGCGACCCCACCGGCTGAGCACGTCGGGCAGGCCGTGCGTACGCCAGAACCAGGCGGCCGAGCGCGACTGCTTCGCGGTCTGCATCCGCTCGAGGTAGCGCGCGAAGGTGACCTTGCGCTCGCGCTGCACCTGGTCCTGCCACTCCGCCGCCAGCACGCGCGCGATGTCGCGGGCCGTGTAGACGATGTGCACCTCGGTTCGTCCGCCCTCACCGAGGTCGGTCATCGCCTTCTCGACCCGGTCGGGCCTGGCACCGGCGAAGAGGTGGTGGCTGATCAGGATCGTCTCGGACTCGTCGCGGCGCACCCGCTTGACGAGCGTGTCCCACTCGCCGTGGACGGTCTTCCTCATCCCGCCCCACGGACGGTCGATCAGGTCGAGCGCCGGCCGGAAGAAGTCGGGCTGGCTGCCGACCGGGTAGAAGACGCCATGCTTGTCCAGGGACACCCGGTTGTGGAACAACCTGTCCTGGAGGTACGTCGTGCCCGTCTTCGGAGCGCCGACGTGGAGAAAGACTTTGCGCGCCATGATCCCGCTATTCTGCACCAAGTTAGTAGAGATTGTCGCGGCGGTCCGTCTTTTGTCACCCGGCCGTCACTCTTGTGTGCAGTCTAGGACGTGCGGCCAGCTACGACCGCAGGGCACGTACGACGGCGGAGGGACTCGGCCTGCCGAGATGCCCCGCCAGCCAGCTGCTGGTGTCGGCGACCTTGTCGAGATCGACGCCGTGCTCGATCCCCAGGCCGTCGAGCATCCAGAGCAGGTCCTCGGTGGCCAGGTTTCCGGTCGCGCTCTTGGCATAGGGACACCCGCCCAGGCCGCCGGCGCTGGCGTCGTAGGTGGTCACGCCGCTCTGGAGGCCGGCGAGGGTGTTGGCCAGGGCCTGCCCGTACGTGTCGTGGAAGTGCAGCGCGAGCCGGTCGGTCGTGACGCCTGCTTCGTCGAACGCTCCGATCAGCGCCTTCACATGCCCGGCCGTCGCGACACCGATCGTGTCCCCGAGGCTGAGCTCGTCGGCGCCGAGCTCGAGGAGCCGCTTGCCCGCCTGGACCACTTTCGCGATCTCGACCTGACCCTCCCAGGGGTCACCGAAGCACATGCTGAGGTAGCCGCGGACCGTCATCCCGGCCGCCTTCGCCCGCGCCATCGTCGGCTCGAACATCGCCCACTGACCGTCGAAGGTCTGGTTGAGGTTCTTGTTGGCGAACGTCTCGGTCGCACTGCCGAAGATCGCGATGTGGCGCAGCCCCAGCTCCAGCGCGCGGTCGAGACCCTTCTCGTTGGGCACGAGCACGGGGAGCTCTCTGGCCCTGTCGCCGAGGCGGTCGACGAGCTCTTCCATGAGCTGCTTCGCATCGGCCAGCTGCGGCACCCACTTCGGGTGCACGAAGCTCGTCGCCTCCACCGGGCTCAGCCCGGCGTCGAGCAGCCGGGTGATCAGGTCGGCCTTGACACCGGTCTCGATCGCCGTCTTCTCGTTCTGCAGGCCGTCACGCGCACCGACCTCGTAGATCGTGATCCTGCTGGGCAGGTCGTCGTGGCGTACGACTGCGGGGAGATCACTCATGCTTGCCAACCTAGTCCTCGTGGGGTCTGACAGATACGAGACAGAGATCTGAGAGCGCGCTCTGACAGCGTCGAACCGACGCTCGGACAGCCGGGTCCGAGCCTGAACGACAGGCAGGTCCTCACATGTCGAACCCGACTCTCACCATGGTGCGGCCGCGCGGCCCGCATCGCTCCGCGGCCCTTCTGCTGGCCGCTGTCATCACGACGATCATCACCACCGCCGGACTCGTCGCGGGCTTCGTAACGCCCGCCTCGGCCGCGACCCAGACCTTCCGCAACCAGGCCACCGGGCTGTGCCTCGAGGACACGACGACCGAGCCGCGCACCGCGGCCTGCGCCGGGGTCTCCACGCAGCAGTGGACCGTGAAGGTCTGGAACGACGGCACCCGTCGCCTCCAGAACGGCAAGACCGGGGAGTGCCTGCACGCCCAGCTCGGCACCGGCACCGGTGTCATCTTCCTGCGCAGCCTCCCGTGCAACGACAGCGAGCAGCAGAGCTGGTGGGTCAAGCGCTGGGCCGACGGCACGATCAGGTTCCAGAACGAGGCCTACGACTGGTGCATCCGGGATCCGTACGTCGGGAGCCTGGCCGAGTGCGACAGCAGTGAGAACCAGAGCTGGTACTGACGGATCAGTCCGCATCGGGCGACACCACGAACAGCTCCGCCCCGAGCGGCACCTGGGAGCCGGCGCCGACACCGACCACGGTGACGGTGCCGGCGAACGGCGCCTTGAGGGAGACCTCCATCTTCATCGCCTCCATGACGCCGAGGACCTGACCCTCCTCGACCTGGTCGCCGACCTGGACGCGTACGTCGATGACCGTGCCGGGCATCTTGGCCTCGACGGCGCCGTCGCTGTGGTGGGCGGCCGCGCCGGCGACGCGGTCGGGCGGGGAGAAGTCGAAGCGGTGACCCTGGTGGACGATCTCGGCGAGACCGGGCTGGACGTTGATGGCCGCCCAGTGACGTACGCCGTCGACGATGGCCACGAGCACGTGGTCGGCCGCGCTGATCTGCCGGACGAGGTGACTGGCGACATCACTCGTGACACGGCCGGAGGGGCGGTCGACGGTGACGCTGCGGTCGAGGTCGACGATGGTCGGAGCCGGTGAACCGGCGAGCCGCCAGCCGTCGGCACGGAACGGCGTCGTGGTGTCCGAGACGGCGGAGAGCATCGCGCTGACCCACGCGACGAGGGTCCGCGGGACGTCGGGGTCGGGAGCGGGCACCTCGTTGCGGTCGAGCCAGGCGGTGTCGATCTCCGCGTCGCGGAAGGCGTCGGAGGCGGCCAGCACCCGCAGGAAGCCGGTGTTGGTGGTCAGCCCGAGGACGGCGGTCGCGTCGAGCGCCTTGATCATCGCGGCCCGGGCCTCCTCGCGGTCGGCGCCGTGGACGATGATCTTGGCGAGCATCGGGTCGTAGGCGGTGCTGACCACCTGCTCGCTCTCCAGGGCGTGCTCGACGCGAGCGCGCTCGGGCCAGCGCACGATGCTCGTCCGGCCGGCCTGGGGAAGGAAGCCCTCGAAGGCATCCTCCGCGTAGACCCGGACCTCGATGGCATGGCCGTCGACGCGTACGTCGTCCTGGGTGATCCCGAGCGGATCACCGGCCGCGACCCGGAGCTGGAGCGCGACGAGGTCGAGGCCGCCGTCCTTGACGCGAACAGCCTCCTCGGTCACGGGGTGCTCGACCTGGAGGCGCGTGTTCATCTCCAGGAAGTAGGCGTCGCCGGTGGCGACGTCGAGCAGGAACTCGACGGTCCCGGCCCCGGTGTAGCCGACCTGCTTCGCGAGCGCGACGGCGCTGGTCAGGACCAGGTTCCGCTGCTCGTCGGTGAGCGTCGGGGCCGGGGCCTCCTCGATCACCTTCTGGTGGCGGCGCTGGGTCGAGCAGTCGCGCTCGAAGAGGTGGATGACGTTGCCGTGGGTGTCGCCGAAGACCTGCACCTCGATGTGGCGGCCACGCTCGACGTACTTCTCGATCAGAAGGGTCTCGTCGCCGAACGCGCTCAGCGCCTCACGGGCGGCGGCCGCGCGCGCCTCGTCCAGCTCCTCCGGCGAGCGGACGATGCGCATGCCCTTGCCACCGCCGCCCGCCGCGGCCTTGACCAGCAGCGGGTAGGGGCTGTCCTCGCCCCGCGGAACCACGGGTACGCCGGCAGCGACCGCGATCTCCCGGGCCGCGTCCTTGCGGCCCATCTGCTCGATCACCTCGGGCGTCGGGCCGACCCAGGTCAGCCCGGCCTTCGCCACGGCCCGCGCGAACTCGGCCCGCTCGGAGAGGAACCCGTAGCCCGGGTGGACGGCCTCGGCACCTGCCTCGGCGGCGGCCGTGACCACCGCGTCGGCGTCGAGATAGGAGGCGACCTCGACGGCCTCGTCGGCGTCGCGGACGTGGGGTGCGTCCACGTCGAGCGCGGTGTAGATCGCGACCGTCCGGATCCCCAGCTCACGACAGGTGCGGAAGACACGGCGCGCGATCTCGCCGCGGTTGGCGACCAGAACACTCTCGAACACGGCCATCACATCCTGAAGATTCCGTAGTTGGGCTCGGGCGTGGGCGCGTTCGCCGCCACCGCGAGCCCCATCGCCAGCACCCGTCGGGTGTCGGCGGGGTCGATGATGCCGTCGTCCCACAGACGCGCGGTCGCGTAGTAGGGCGAGCCCTGGGTCTCGTACTGGTCCCGGATCGGCGCCTTGAACTCCTCGTCGTCCGGCTTGCCGGCGACCGTCGCGAGCACCGATGCGGCCTGCTCGCCACCCATGACCGAGATCCGCGCGTTGGGCCACATCCACAGGAACCGCGGGTCGTAGGCACGCCCGCACATGCCGTAGTTGCCGGCGCCGTAGGAGCCACCGATGACGACGGTGAACTTCGGGACCACGGAGCAGGCGACGGCGGTGACGAGCTTGGCGCCGTCACGGGCGATGCCCCTGTTCTCGTACTCCTTGCCGACCATGAACCCGGTGATGTTCTGCAGGAAGACCAGCGGGATGCCGCGCTGGTTGCACAGCTCGACGAAGTGGGCGCCCTTGAGCGCCGACTCGGAGAAGAGGATGCCGTTGTTGGCGACGATCCCGACCGGCTGACCCTCGACGTGGGCGAACCCGCAGACCAGCGTCTCGCCGTAGAGCTGCTTGAACTCCTGCAGCCGGGACCCGTCGACGATGCGGCGGATCACCTCGCGTACGTCATAGGGGGTCTTCGTGTCGGCGGGGACCACGTCGGCGAGCGTGTCCGGGGACTCGACCGGCTCGTCGTACGTCGTCGTCCGCGTCTCCTGCTCGGGGAGCGTCGAGACGATGCCGCGGACGATCTCGAGGGCGTGCTTGTCGTCGTCGGCCAGGTGGTCGACGACGCCCGACTTCGTCGCGTGGACGAGCCCGCCGCCGAGCTCCTCGGCGGTGACCTCCTCACCGGTGGCCGCCTTCACCAGCGGCGGACCGCCGAGGAAGATCGTGCCCTGGTCGCGCACGATCACGGTCTCGTCGCTCATCGCCGGCACGTACGCTCCGCCGGCGGTGCACGAGCCCATCACCGAGGCGATCTGCGGGATGCCCTTCGCGGACATGTTGGCCTGGTTGAAGAAGATCCGTCCGAAGTGCTCGCGGTCGGGGAAGACCTCGTCCTGCTTCGGCAGGAACGCACCGCCGGAGTCGACGAGGTAGATGCACGGAAGGTTGTTCTCCGCCGCGATCGTCTGCGCCCGCAGGTGCTTCTTGACGGTCAGCGGGTAGTAGGTGCCGCCCTTCACGGTCGCGTCGTTGGCGACGACCATGCATTTGCGGCCGCTCACCAGCCCGATCCCGGCGATCACCCCCGCGGACGGCACCGCCCACTCGTCCCCGTCGTCGTACATCCCGTACGCCGCCAGCGGACTCACCTCCAGGAACGGTGACCCGGGGTCGAGGAGTCCGTCCACCCGGTCGCGCGGAAGCAGCTTCCCGCGATCGGTGTGCCGTTGCCGGGAGCGTTCGCTCCCCCCTTGACGTACGCGTTCGAGCCGCTCACGCAGCTCGTCGGTGAGCTCCCGCAGGTTTACCGCCATGGGGTTGAGGTTAACGTTCATTAACCTCGCGTGACAAGCCCCACACCGAAGTCGTCGCGTCGGCGGCTACTCGGCGAGCGCTGCTCGGGCCATCTTGGTGAGCACCTCGCGCGTGGGTTCCTCCGGGAGTACCCGGTTGTGCGGGGTGGAGTTGATCAGCCCGAAGACGCCGTGGGCCATGGCCCTGGCGGTGTCGGGGGTCAGCGCCGGATTGCGGTCACGGAGCTGGTCGGCCCACAGGTCGACGTACTTCCGCTGCAGGGTGCGCACCTGCTCGCGGGCTTCGTGCGGGAGCGACTGCCAGTCGCGCTCCTGGACGACGATGAGGGCCCGGTCGCGCAGCGCGAAGTCGACGTGCCAGTCGATCAGCGCCTCGATCGCCTCGTCGGTGCTCGATGCGCCCTTGACGCGGACCCGTCCTTCGCGGAGCAGCTCCTGGGAGATCGAGACGAGCATCTCGGCGAGCATCGCGTCCTTGCTCGGGAAGTGCTTGTAGAGCGCCGGGCCGGAGATGCCGCAGGCAGCGCCGAGCTCGGAGACGGAGACACCGTGGAAGCCGCGGGCCGCGAAGAGCTCGGCCGCGGAGTCGAGGATCTGCTCGCGCCTGGTCTTCGCCGGGGCAGAGGCGATGTCCCGAGCCTGCCGAAGGGTCATTGCACGAGGTTATCGTGTGGTCACCTGAGGCATCTCACTCCTCGAGCAGGTGACGTGCCCGAAGCACCGCGTCGAGCGCGATCTCGACGTCGTCGACCTGGTCGCGCGTCGACTCGCCGGGCGCGGCGATCTCGGCTGCCGGGGCCGTGTCGCGGTTCCGAGGCAGCTCGCTGCGCAGCCGGCCCAGCAGCTCGTCGCGCTCCGCTCCACGCAGATGGAGCAGGACCGATGCGTCGCGATCGACCGTCCAGCAGAGCTGGTGGAGCACCGCGAGGGAGTGGCCGCACACCGCGTGCCAGTGACCGCACGTGCAGGTCACCGCGAGCTCGTCGCCGTAGGGCACCAGCTCGACCCCGGCCTCCTCGGCGTGCTCGGCCACATCCAGTGGCAGCTCGCCGACCAGGAGCGCCTCGGCGCGCTCGGGCGAGGCGCCGAGGACCTCCGAGAGCGCGGCGACGGAGTCTCCGTCCAGCACCGGGACCGTGCCGGTCACCGTCCACAGCCCGAGCTCGTCGTCGACCGCGGCCGCGAACCGGCCGGGCTCGACGACCAGGCCTCCGATCCGCCCCGAGCGGGCGAGCGAGCGGGCTCCGGAGAGCTGGTTGTCGTCGTACGCCAGCTCCTCGATCGCCCGCAGGAACGCCCGGCCCCACCACGACTCGACCCGCACCATCCCGCGCCGATGCGGCTCGCGGGCGAAGGTCAGCGCCGACCTCATGCCGCCCCCTCCGTAGCGCGAGCGCCAGAGTACGGAGGGGGAGGCCTGAGGCTTGTTGTCGCTCGCTGGCGCTCGCTCATGATGCGATCCGGCGGCGCTTCCGGCGATTCTGGGGGCCGAGCTTGACCAGCTCACGGAGCTCGGCGTTGGACAGCTCGGTCAAGGCGGCCTCGCCGCCTCCGAGCACCGCGTCCGCGAGGACCCGTTTGCGCTGCAGCAGCTCGGCGACGCGCTCCTCGACGGTGGCTTGGGTGATCAGCCGGTGCACCTGGACCGTACGCGTCTGACCGATGCGGTGGGCCCGGTCGGTCGCCTGGTCCTCGACCGCTGGGTTCCACCACCGGTCGACGTGGATCACGTGGTCGGCGCGGGTCAGGTTGAGCCCGACGCCGCCCGCCTTGAGCGAGAGCAGGAAGACCGGCACCTCGCCGTCCTGGAAGCGCTCGACCATGCGTGAGCGCTCCGGGACGGGGGTGCCGCCGTGCAGGAACTGGTGGGCGACACCGGCGGAGGCCCAGTGGGCCTCGAGGAGACGGGCCATCGCGACGTACTGCGTGAAGACCAGCACCGCCCCCGACTCGGCGAGCACGGTCGAGACCAGCTCGTCGAGGATGTCGATCTTCTGCGACCGGCCAGTGATCCGGCCGCCCTCTTGTTTCAAGAATTGGGCCGGGTGGTTGCAGATCTGCTTGAGCCCGGTGAGCAGGCTCAGGACCAGCCCGCGACGCTGCGGGTCGTCGGCGTCGAGCCGCTCGATCCTCTCCATGGCGTTTCGGACGAACGCCTCATACAACACGGCCTGCTCCCGCGTCAGCGACAGCAGGTGGTCGGTCTCGGTCTTGGGCGGGAGCTCGGGAGCGACTCCGGGGTCCGACTTACGCCGGCGCAGCAGGAACGGGCCGACCAGCGAGGCGAACTCCTTCGCCTTCCCGACGTCCGCGCCGGCCTCGATCTGGCTCGCCCACGCCCTCCGGAAGGCGAGGCGGCTGCCGAGCAGCCCCGGCACACACCAGTCGAGCAGCGCCCAGAGCTCGGTCAGGTTGTTCTCCACCGGGGTGCCGGTCAGCGCCACCCGGGCGTGCGACGGGATCTCGCGGAGCGCCTTCGCGGTGGCGGAGGCGGCGTTCTTCACGTGCTGCGCCTCGTCGGCGACGACGAGCCCCCACGCCACCGCCGAGAGCAGCTCGGTGTCGCGTCGCATCGTCCCGTACGTCGTCAGCACCACTCCGCTCGCGCCGTCGAGATCGCGCTCAGCACCGTGATGGCGGCGCACCTCCACCTCGGGCGCGAACCGCGCGAGCTCGGCCTCCCAGTTGCCGAGCAGGCTCGCCGGACACACCACCAGGGTCGGTCCAGCGTGCTCCTTCTGGCGATGGAGATGGAGCGCGATCGTCATCAGCGTCTTCCCGAGACCCATGTCGTCGGCCAGACATCCACCCAGGCCGAGCGAGGTGATCCCGGCCAGCCACGTGAGCCCCTCGACCTGATAGCCACGCAGGGTGGCCTGCAGCTCGGGCGGCACGTCGACCGCCGGACCCGAGGTCGCCGCGATCACCTCGTCCCGAAGCCGTGCGATCGAGGCACCGATGATCACCTTCTCGCCCGGCGCCGCCTCGGCGACCTCCTTCGGCACCTGACCGGTCAGGGCGACGGCCAGCGCCTCCCCGCCGCTGATCCGCTTGAGCAACCGCTTGCGTGCACGGCGGAGCACCGAGGGATGCACGACCGCCCAGGCCCCTCGCAGCCGCAGCACCGGACCCGCGGCCACCGCCAGGGCGTCCATCTCGGCGGCATCGAGCGGGTCGCCGCCGAGCGCCAGCTGCCACTGGAACGCGAAGAGCCCCTTCTCCCCGAGCGGCGACTCGCGCATCAGGTCCTCGCGCGCACGGGAGGAGGTCGACGGCGCACGATCCACCGCCACCGACGTCGTCAGGTCCCGCGACAACGACCGCGGCCAGAGCACGTCGACCCCACGCTCCTTGAGCCACTCGACACCGTCCTCGAGCAGCCCCACGACCTCGTCGCTCGTCAGCGTCAACCCCGACGGCACCGGCAGGTCGAGCAGCCGGTCGAGCACCGGCCACGCCTCCGCGGCGCCGCGGAGAGCGACCTGCGCATGCGTACGCGCCCGGGGACCGAACCCGTGACGGTGTCCTGAGCCTGTCGAAGGGTCATCGGCCTCGTCCCACAACCTCGCGGCATCGGCGACGTGCAGCGGGTCGGCCTCGTCGTGCACCTGCGGAACCAACGTCAGCGACCCGACGAGAAGGTCCTCCTCCGGTGCCTCGACCCGGAACGAGAGCCGCACCAGCGACGGCAACGAGGCCGTCACCGGGCCCTCGTCGGTCCGATAGCGCGACAGCCGGGTCTGCAGCGACTCCCGGAACGCGCCCGACCCGGAGGCCTTCGGCGCCGAGGTCGGCACCGCGTCCGCGACTGCCGCCACGATCTCTCGCACCAGGAGCTCTGCCGCCTCGTCGTCGAGATCCTCATAGGCGCGCGAGGAGGCCAGCAGCCGCACCCGCTCCTCGTCCTCCGCCGTATAGCGGACCGCCCACGAACCATCGGCCGGCTCCAGCTGCCCCGCGGCCACGAACCGGAGCCCGAGATGGGCGGCCGACGCGACCAGAGCGACCGAGGGATGCAGGTCGGTTGCTGCGTACGCCTTCTTCAGCACCGGCAGCGCGGCCCGCATCGGCAACGACACCGACCGCCTCGAGTCCACGAACTCCACGGCCGAGTCCCGCGGCGGCTGCGCGGGCCGGAAGACCGCACGGCCGGTGACGGGTACGAAGGACATGGACACGACCGTAGCCGCCACCACCGACGGTTTCTCATCCTCGAGGATGAGGGGTTCGCCCCCCAAAGGTTGACGCGCACCGTGCCGGGCGCTGCCACGGTGACTGACATGACCGACACCACCCACCAGCGCACCGCCCTCCCGCCCGGCCAGCGACGCATCCACTTCTTCCCACGCTTCGGGCGACGTGCCGGCCAGCCCCCACCAGCCGCGCCCGCGCATCCGACCGTGGTCTTCGGCGGAGCGCTCACGGCGCCGATCGAGATCGCGGTGGACGAGCTCGTCGGCGTTGATCGTCGCGAGCTCCATGCCGACTTCCACTGCGTCGCCGGCTGGTCCGTGACGGGCCTTCGCTGGGAGGGCGCCGCCTTCGCCGACGTCTATCAGCGGTACGTCGCACCCGCCCTCGTACCGGGCACGACCGTGACGCACGTCCTCCTGCGCGGCCTCGACGGCGAGCACTTCGTGGCCGAGATGGACGATCTCCTGGCCGACGACGTCCTGCTCGCCGATCGGCTCGATGGCCGGCCGCTCGACGGCGACCACGGCGCCCCGCTGCCACTGGTCAGCCCGGTGCAGTACGGCTACGCCAACATCAAGCATCTGTGCCGCATCGATGTGCTCGCCGGAGCACCGCCCGCAGGCTCACCGTCGCTGCTCGATCGGCTGTTGCAGTCCCACGCGCGGGCACGGGTCTGGGAGGAGGAACGCCATGGCACCCTGCCCGGGCGGCTGGTCCGCCCGATCTACCGGGCGATCAAGATCTTCCTGCTCGCCGCGGCCGCTCGGCGAGGAAAGACCGCGGGTGAGCCAGGTCACCATTCAAAAGCAAATAATGGCTAGGGGACCTATCAACTCAGACGTAGGCTGTCAACCCGTGACAGACACTTCTGCCAAGCCTGAGAAGGCGCCCGACGATCACCTCGACAAGAGCGTGCTCATCGTCGCGGGCGTCGTAGTGCTCGGATCGATCATGTCGATCCTCGACATCACCGTCGTCTCCGTCGCACTGGAGACCTTCCAGCGCGAGTTCGACGCCACCTCTGCCGAGGTCGCCTGGACGATGACCGGCTACACCCTCGCCCTGGCGACGGTGATCCCGCTGACCGGTTGGGCCGCCGACCGGTTCGGCACCAAACGCCTCTACATGACCGCGATCGTGCTCTTCGCGCTCGGCTCGGCACTGTGCGCCCTGGCCACCACGCTGCCGATGCTGGTCGGCTTCCGCGTCCTTCAGGGCCTCGGTGGCGGCATGCTGATGCCGCTCGGCATGACGATCCTGACCCGCGCCGCCGGCCCCGAGCGGGTCGGCCGGGTGATGGCGATCCTCGGCGTACCCATGCTTCTCGGCCCCATCCTCGGCCCCATCATCGGTGGCGCGCTGATCGACTCGGCCTCGTGGCACTGGATCTTCCTGATCAACATCCCGATCGGCGTCATCGCCCTGGTCTACGCCTGGCGGGCGCTGCCCAAAGACCACGTCGAGCCGTCGCAGTCCTTCGACTTCCTCGGCATGGTGCTGCTGTCCCCGGGTCTGGCGCTGTTCCTCTACGGGGTCTCCTCGATCCCCGAGGCCGGCACGGTCCTGGACACCAAGGTGCTCTCCTTCATGGTCGCGGGCCTGGTGCTGATCGCCGCGTTCATCCCGTGGGCGCTGTCGGCCCGCAACGACCACCCGCTGATCGACGTACGCCTCTTCGGCAACAAGGAGCTCACCGTCGCGGTGATCACCCTGTCGATCTTCGCGATGGCGTTCTTCGGGGCCTCGCTGCTCTTCCCGCTCTACTACCAGCAGGTACGCGGGGAGGACGCCCTCCACGCCGGCCTGCTGCTGGCTCCGCAGGGCCTGGGCGCGATGGTCACGATGCCGATCGCCGGCATGCTCGCGGACCGCACCGGCCCGGGCAAGATCGTGCTCAGCGGTCTCACCACGATCGCGGTGGGCATGTTCATGTTCTCGCGGCTCGACGAGGCCACGCCGTACTGGTATCTGCTCCTGTCGCTGTTCATCATGGGCCTCGGTATGGGCGCCACGATGATGCCGACCTTCGCCGCCGCACAGGCGACGTTGCGCGAGCACACCATCGCCCGAGGTACGACCCTGGTGAACATCGTCCAGCAGGTCGCGGCCTCCGCCGGCACCGCGCTCTTCTCGGTGCTGCTCACCAACGCGCTGTCCGGCAAGGAGTCGATCTCCGCGGCCGGCGACCTCGCCGACAAGCTCGGTGTCCCCTCGGACGGTCTGGAGAAGTTCATGACCGACCCGGCGAACCAGCAGAAGGTCGGGGAGGCCGCCGCTTCGCTGGGTCTCGACCCGGCCAAGCTGCCGGAGCTCTTCCAGGCCATTCCGGCCGAGATGGCCGAGGCCTTCTCGACCACCTTCGTGATCGCCTCGATCCTGGTGCTCGTCACGCTCATCCCCGCGTGGTTCCTGCCCAAGAGCAAGGCCGAGCACGGAGCCGCCGCTCCGACGGTCCTCCACTGATCCGCTCACGCACGCGTACGCAGGGCCGGGCTGCCGCAGGCAGCCCGGCCCTCGTCACGCTCGTCTGCCTGTTCGCCCTCGCAGGCTGCGGATCCCCCGCATCCTCGGACGCCGATGACGCGTTCGCCCTCCCGCCGACCGAGGGCACATTCGACTACCAGCTCGGCGACACCGCGGATGAGCTGTCCGACGGCACCCCGGTCGACGTGGTCGCCCGCGACGCCACCGCCGCGCCCCTCGAGGGCGCGTACAACGTCTGCTACGTCAACGGCTTCCAGACCCAGCCCGGCGCCGACTGGTCCGATCACCCGTCGGCACTACTGCGCGACGCCTCCGGCGATCCCGTACGCGACCCCGACTGGCCCGACGAGCTCATCCTCGACCCCTCCACCGCCTCGGCACGTGCGGCGATCCTCGAGGTCATCGGCCCGATCATCGAGGGATGCGCGGACGACGGCTTCGACGCCGTCGAGATCGACAACCTCGACACCTGGACCCGCTTCGACTCGATCTCCCAAGAAGGCGCATTCGCCCTGGCCTCGACCTACGTCTCCACCGCCCACGACCTCGGCCTCGCGATCGCCCAGAAGAACGCCGCCGAAGCCGCCCGCCCCGCCCACGACGACCTCGGTTTCGACTTCGCCGTCGTCGAGGAGTGTGGCGCCTACACGGAGTGCGCCGCCTACACCGACGTCTACGGCGCGCACGTTCTCCAGATCGAATACCCCGACTCGCTAGCCGAGGCCGACCTCTCCTTCACCGACGTCTGCGCCGACCCCGCCCGCTCCCCGCTCACCATCCTCCGCGACCGCGACCTCGTAGGACAGGACGACCCGGCGTACGTCTACGACGCCTGCTGAACGGCCGCGTCCCTGGGTCGGCGCGTGCTTCCTCGTTGCGTCACTTTCTCCGCCGGTGCGCGAAGCCAGTGGCCATTGACGTACCCAAACCGCAGAACTTGGGATTAAATGTTGAAGTGTTGTAGCGAGGCTCATCCCTCGCAACATTCTCGGGCTGAAGGAGTTGCCATGGATCTTCGGGTGGATCCCGCAGACGTCCGCCGTGCATCGAAGCGGTACACAGAGGTAGCGGACGACCTGAACAAACCGAAGGCGTGCTCTCAACCCGCCTCCGGCCAAATCGGCCACATCGAGATCACGGACTGGCTTTCCAATCTGCTTGACGATCTGACGGACGCCCGTCAGGCGCTAGCGGCCGACACAAAGAAGCTCGCAAGATCTCTCGGTGCCGCGACGGCCGCTATCCAGGAGGCCGACCAGGCGGCCGGCGACCATGCATCCGACATCGAGCGAGGCATCAGGGGCTCTGATGGCGGGCAGCGAGTGCCACTCCCTGCGGTCTGGGGCGGAAGAAGCTCCAGCGAGTCCAATGACCTTCTCGGTCACTTCGACGGCAACTCTCCGGCTCCGAAGGCCGAGCCGATGCCAGCCGAATGGACCGATGGCGGGAGTGCCTCTGGAGCCCGCCCAGTCAGGACTGATGGAAGCGCGTCATGAGTTTGCCTTCCGGGGCTTCGCTCGGCTCGACCAAAGATCCGACGGAGTTGATCCGAGGATCCGTCACCGCGGTCGGAGAGCAGATCATGGCCCTCGAAGAAACGGCGCGCACTGCAGCGAAGCTCGCAGCCGAGTTCGAACACGTAGAGATCCCCGATTGGACGGGAATCACCCAAATGGCCTACTCGCTTACGCGGGTCGGACTGATCCGTAAGTGGGACCTCTATATCGAACGCTTGAAGCGTTCAGCATTAGCCCTAGATTCCTACGAAACATCGTTAAGATCGGCGCAGAACTCTGCTGCAGACGCGGTCGCCAAGTGGGATGCGGCCGAGGCAGCAACCAAGCTTGCCGAAGCCAACCACCAGAATGATGTCGACGCTTACAATCGACAGGTCACCGCCCACAATTCTGCAATTCATTCCGGCCAGGTGGTCCCGCCGATCGCGCTGACTCGGCCTGGACCATTCAAGGATCCCGGCCAACCCCTGCGCGACGAGGCGCAGCAGATCCTTGATGACGCGCGAAGCACTCTTGATTCAGCCGGCTTCGCGGCGATATCACAAGCAGCCTTCGACGAGCAGGAAAGTTTCCTAGGCACGTCCCTTCCGGACGCGATATCAAAACTAAAGGACGGCGACCCCAAAGCCCTTATAGCCGTCATGGACAAGTTACGTTCCGCTTTTAGAGAAGCCGGTGCACCAGGAGATATCTTCGGTGCTGAAGGCACCCTCGAAGGATTCAAGGTCGACAACGACAGTATTCAGCTCATTGGCGCCAACGGTGAAGTCTATGTCTACAAACTCGAAGAAAAGTGGACCGAAGATGTAGGCGAGTTGAAGATCAGCGGTGACGGAACATACACATTATATAGCGCAGACGGCGAGATCGCCGCCAAGCTTACCAAAGAAGGATTGACCCTCGAAGCCAACGCCCACATCAATCTGATCAACGGAAAACGCGAGTTCAGCGCAGAGCATGGATATATGAAAGGCGACCTTTCTGCCTATGGCAGCGCTGGGGCCGAGACAGAGAACTCGCTAACGCTCAACAACAAGGGGGGCCATGTCGGAAGCGAAGCCTTTGCGGGCGGCAAGATCGGCGGTGGCGGTAAAGTCGGTGCAGGCGGATTGGGGGCGGGAGCCGACGTTGAGGGTTGGGCTGGCGCTGGGTACGCGGCCGACCTAGACGTAGGTTGGGAGGACGGTCGCGTGAACATCAAAGCAGCCGCAGGACTCGCCGTGGGCCTTGGCGCAAAGGTGACCCCGGAGGTGGTCCTAGACTTTCCCGAAATGTACGACACTGGAAAGGATATGATCGCGCACCCGGATCAGATCGCGGACAATTTCTCAATGACCCCGGACGAGTGGATCACAACCGCCAGAGACACAGACGGCGCCAGGAAGGTCATCGACCATATGACGTTTGACCCGGGCGAAGCGAGGAAGACAGGGGAATCGGTGGCGAAGGTGATTGGCGGACTTCTATGACGGCGGCACTTCCCATACCGGTCGAGATCGAAATGCCCAACAGAGAATGGCGCCAAGTCGATCCGGACTCGCTCGGTGCAGACGATGCAGCGTTTGCAGCCGTAAGGTTCAGTTTCCAGGCGGAGAACTACGTTCCCATCCTTAGCGTCAGGGGATCGTTCCGGACCGATCCCGCAAGCCTCGAGGACATCGCTGACGAGACGCGCGTATCTCTGCTTGACCAAGGGGCGTCTGTGTATGTAGTGAAGCGAACTCAAACTGGATCGCCGCGCGCCCCTGCTCTCGTCCAACTCCTCGAAGTGGAAGCGAACATTGAGGGGACGCGATTTGACCTCTACCAAGCACAGGTAATTGAAGCCGTGATAGATGGGGACGACCCTCGAAAGCGCATCGTTCTCATCTTCACGGTGACGTGCAAATACAGTCAGTGGGCAACTGTGGGATCCGAGTTTCGCGACTTCATCGAGCGAGTGGTCATAGTTCCCGGAGCAGAAGATATTCTCGCTGCCCGCTGAGAACGGTTCTACTTTTCGTCGACCTGAATTTCGTACTTGGCATCGGTACCCTCGACCGACGTCACCGTGACAGTGAGTCCAAGAGTGTCCCCGCCCGCAGTAAGGGTGCACCGGATCTCACTGCCAACCTCGGCCTTCAGATCGCCAGGGCAATCGACCTTGTCAGGACGCTGCCCAGCCATCTTCTCCAGCTGGTCGGTCACATTCTTTTCGAGGTCGTCCTCAGCGATACTTCCACAGGCAGCGAGCCCAAAGAGCGCTGCGATCGCGATCGTAGAGGATGCCACTTTCCGTCCGAGCATGGGTGGTCCTTGGGTGTTGACGACGTTCGATGTCTGCACTCTAATGCAAACGACGTCGATTTCCGGCGACACTGGGGATGCGACGACTCGTGCAACCGCGATTCCGGGGTTCCGCGAGGCTCGCTGTGCTGCGTTCGCACTGTAACCCCGCTCAGCATGCCCTGGACGCGCCCATCCCCCACCGCGGGCCAGCTAGGACGCAGCGCACAGGACGCGCTGGTGGCGCACATGGAGGTTCCGAGGTAGGAATGAGACATGCCGACGCCGCTTCCCGAGATGCTCCCACAGATCGTGAACCTCAACCTGCCAACGGAGCCCTTCAGCTACTACGCCCAAGGGACGCAGATCATTGGCTGGTGGGACATCGTCAAAGCCACGACCCTCTACGCGACTGAGATCGAACACATCGACAAGTCGTACCGCCTGACTGTGACTCTGGATGAGCGCAGCGGCACCTATGACTACCAAGACTTCAGCACCGAGGTAGAAGCTCGCGTCGGCTTCACCGAGGATGGCTTCGCGATCGGCGGCGAGAAGTCTTGGTCGTCCGGCAAGTCGATCAAGAAGGAGGCAGGCTTCTCGTTCGGTGGCTTCGGATCGAGTTCCACCGGCGGGAAAGACCCCGAGCTCGGCTTCCAGCCCGTTGTGTACACATTTGAGACGAGCCGCATCAAGGACCCGCTCTTCGCATGGCTCCATTCGCACGGATGGAGACACAAGGGCTTGCTGGGCAAGCTCTTCGCGCGCTGAACGTACCGGGTCCACTCCGATCGAGAACTGTCCTGACGGCCAACCCCGTCCAGCGACGTCGGCGGTCCCGCATACGGGAGCAGTCTCATCAACCTGAACGAGTCAGCGTCGCTTACCGTCGTTGTCGTCGGGAGCGTTCGGGACCCAGCCGCGGGATGCGTTGGGGTCCAGGACGTCGCTTGCGGTCTCGGTCCAGTCGTCGGTGTAGTCGGCTTCCCACTCTTGGTTCTGGCTGCCGTTCTGGTCCCGCTTCTTGGCGCCGCGGCCACCCGCTCCACCGGCTCCACCGCGGCCACCAGCGCCGCCTCGGCCGGAGCCACGTCCTCCGGCACCTGTGCCGCGCGCGCCTGCTCCCGTGCCACGCGCACCTGCTCCACGTCCCCCGGCACCTGCGCCTGCTCCGGCGCGGGCACCGGCAGTACCGGCCCTGGCGGCTGCAGAACGGGCAGCGGCCGACCTCGACGCAGCGCCGGCAGTTGCTGCCTTCGCAGACGCACCAGCGGAGAGCTTGCTGGCGATCGCTTTGGCGACGCCGGCGCCGAGGAGAGCTCCGCCGCCAGCGATCGCGAGGGCGGACATTCCGCCCGTGCCGCCCGCCAGGGGCGCGAGACCGTCAGCGGTCTCGACCATCGCGTACGACGTCGAGGGCGCCGGGGTGCCGTCGGCGTTGATCCACTGGGTGCCGTTCCACTCGGGCTTGTTCTCGGCCTTGTGCGCCTCGATGTTCGCCTTCTCCTGAGCGATCAGCTCGTGGCCCCAGCCGTCGGGGTAGAGAGTGCCTGAGTTGTACTTCCCCGTGCGTGCCTGTGCGGCAGCGACCTGGCTCGCCGAGCCCGGCTTTGACGAGGTGCCAGGGGGCAGCGCGTTGGAGTCGCTGCCATCGTCGTACAACGCGCGTACCTTCGGCTCGGCTTCCTCGACCGAGACATCGACGGCCTGAACCCTCTGCGCAGCCTCACGCTCGGCATCGGCGATCGCCGCCTCATCCTTGGCGTAGTCCTGCTTGGCGTCGGCGTACTTCTGCTGGTTCGCCGTCGCTTCTGAGGCCGACGTGCCGCCGCCAGGTTTCGTGTTGAAGGACGACTCCGGCGGCACTGGGTTGTGGGAGGCGGGCAACGTCGCCTCGAGCCTCTTGTGCGCCTCCATCGCCTCGTACAACTTGGCGTGGACGATCCACACCGCGTCGATCGCGTCCTTGAGCACATCGCGCTTCTTATTGGTCTCTTTGCCTGATGTTTCCATGTCGCGCCGAGCGGCCTGACCAGACAACGAGGTCTCCGAGAAGCCGTCTTCGACACGTCCAGCATTGTCAAGCATCGTCTTGCCGGCGCCGTTGAAGTTGTCTCGGGCCCCCTCCCAGCTTCTGAGCATCGCTTCGATAGCAGCGATGTCTCCGCCCCGCACGTAGTCGCCTAGCCGAAGCATCCACTGACCCTTGACTGCCACTGTCCCTCCCGAGGGCTTGGTTGAGGGACCGCTCGATCCCAAATGCATGTCGTACAACTGGCTGGGCACCACACCCGGCCTCCGCGGTGGTTTGTTCTAGAGTCTGCCCCATGACGATGTCCCGGGCGAGCGCCATGGCCGCATTGATCCTGTCCGTCGCTCTCGCTGGGGCCGGTTGCTCATCATCAGGCGGCGGTAACTCTCCTGAAACTGCCGAGCCGACGCCCACACCGTCGACTTCACCCAGTGAGTCCTCGGTCCCCGCAGATTGGAAGGTTGCAGCGATCGAGGAAGCTCAGGTCCAGATCCCGCCGGATTGGACGACCGAGCAGGCGGGGAAGTGGACCGTCTCCCTGGTCGCCCCGAAGGATGCACTCGGGTCGTCCGCTGGGTTCGGGACCTTCCTATCGGGCGCCCTCGGACCGGGTGATCTCGAGAAGGCCGCCGAGTACGAGAAAGACATACTCGTCGAGGACGGCGCCGAGAACCTCAAGCGCCTCCCCGACGTCACCGTGGACGGGTCAGTGTTCTATCACTTCCAGTACGAAACCGGTCGCACCTGGAACGACAGCTACGGCACCAAGGACGGCGAAAAACTCATCGAGATCAACTGGGACTTGTCCAAGACCAGCCTCGACAGGACGGAAGCGGACGCAATGATCGCCAAGGTGCTGCCGACGTTCCAATTGCTCTGACGCCGCCGGGAAGAGTCAGATCGCGAGGTACTTACCGGGGCCTTGGTTCTTGTTGAAGATGACCAATGGGTTGCTCATCAGCGCAACGGCATTGGCGAACTTCTGCGCATTGACCGCAGCGTCGACGTCAGCCCCTTCGATCGCGACCATGGCGTCATGAATCGCTTCGCTGGTCTCATGGAGACCCTTGGCGGTGTCCCCGAGGGAACTGTCGATGTTCTGGTGCCCCTTCCGGACCACAGCCCCTAGCCACTCGCCTCGCGCGGAACCACCGAACATGCCACCAACGGGATCTGCGAGTTGCTTCCGCGCCTCCAACACGCGTTCGCGTTGGTCGTTCAGGTTCTGCCGCGCCGCGTCAAGCCGCATGGCGTCGACGCTGACCTGACCATTGTCACCCATGGTCCGCCCTCCCGAGGCTTCCGTACGCACCCCCGGCGGGTGCCTCAGTGGGAGTAGTACACCACGGCTCACAGGGCGACGGGGAGGGATGCGTAGCCGCGGAGGATGCGGGTGGGGCGGCGTACGGCTTCGCCTTCGACATGCAGATCGGGGAAGCGCTCGAACAGGAGACGGAGGCCTACGCGGGCTTCGAGGCGGGCGAGGCTGGCGCCTAGGCAGAAGTGGGCGCCAGCGGAGAAGGAGAGGTGCTGGTCGGCGTTGGGCCGGGTGATGTCGTACGTGTCGGGGTCCTCGAACACCGACGGGTCGCGGTTGGCGCCGCCGAGGACGACGGCGACGGCGGTGCCTCTGGCGACGTGTACGCCCGCCACGCTCGTCGCGGCGTAGGCCTCGCGGACGGTGGCCATGACGGGCGGGTCCCAGCGCAGGGTCTCCTCGACGACGCCGTCGATCAGCGACGGATCCGCCAGGAGGAGAGCGCGCTGGGACGGGTGAGCATCCAGAGCGGCCACCGCGTTGCCGAGCAGGTTGACCGTGGTCTCGAAGCCCGCTGCCAACAAGAGCAGCCCGAGGGCGTGAAGCTCGATGTCGTCGAGGTCGCCGGCGACCACCAGGGCGCTCAGGAGGTCGTCGCCGGGGTCGGTGCGGAGGCGGCGTACGTGGTCCTCGAACCAGTGGTGCAGGGATCGCATCGCGATCTCGACCCGCGAGTAGTCCTGCCACGACAACCCCGGATCGAGGATCGCGGCGGCCTGGTCACCCCAGCGACGGATGTTTGCCCGATCGGCGTCAGGCACCCCCAACAGCTCAGCGATAACGGCGATCGGAAGCTTCGCGGCGTACCTCTCGATGATGTCGACCCGCCCCTCGCGCGGATCGATCTCGTCGAGCAGGTCGCCGGCGACAGCGGTGACCATCTCGGCCATCGAGCTGATCCGGCGGGCGGTGAACGCCTTCGAGACGTGCTTGCGGTAGCGGGTGTGCAGCGGCGGGTCGACGGCGAGCATCGACGGCGGGCCGACCGGTCCCAGGGCGTCGGGCGCACTCACCTTGCCGAGCAGCCACCGCAGCGGCACGGGCAGCTCGCCTTGACCGTCACCGACGCCGAAGTCGCTGCTGCGCAGGATCTCGTCGGCAGCGGCGTACGACACCGTGCCGGCCATGAACGGGTTGGTGTGGACCGGGCCGCGCGCTCGCAGACGGCCGTAGTCCGGCACGTCCCGCGACCACATCAGCTCGGCGAGCGGGTCGCCGCGCATCGACGTGAGGCTCAGCACCGCTCGGTTGATCCCCTGGGAGAGAACCCAGCGGGCGTACGACCTCGACCGCTCGATCGGGGACAGCTCACGCCGAGGCATCGGCCAGCTCCTCACGGAACTCGTGGGTGCCGATCCGGCCCATCAGCGGGGCCAGGTCGGCCAGCAGGTCGGCGAAGGTCGCCTCGTACTCCTCCGGCGACAGCGTCGGGTCGAGCTGCGCCTGGAACCGGATCCGCCACCGGTGCCGGAGGGCCTGAGCCAGACGCTCCGGGGTGCCGAAGGCCTCGGCATAGGCCGGTGACCACGGCAGCCGGCGCGCGAAGCCGGATCGCAGCTCCGCCTCCGCCTCGTTCAGCAGCCGGTAGCGTTCATGGGTCTGGTTCCACGTCATGGTCCTCACCGTCTCCGTCGTCGTCGGGATGGTTCGACGCTACGGATCCGTGTCACCCCTGCGCATCGGCCGCCGGCAGGCACCTGCGTTCCTACCGTGGTAGGAGAGCGGCCGCCTGCCGTGGTCGGATGCGGTACGACTCACGCGTTTCTAGACTGAGCGGCATGAGTGTCCAGGACTCGGCTCGCGATGTGCGTGACTTCCTGGAACGACGCTGCCGCAGCAAGAACCTCGACATCCCCTGGTGGGCCCCGCTGCTGTCGGCCTTCGGGCTCCTCGCGATGGTCACGGTGTCGGTGCTCCAGCGCGAGGCCGCCGCCGACATGATCGTCGCGGGCCTGGTCATCGTCGTCCCGTCGCTCAGCATCTTCTTCATCCCGAACACCGGCGAGTGGCTCAAGAACCACATGTGGGCCGTCGACCTCGTGCCCACCCTGGCCGGGTCGGCCTGGCTGATGTCGCAGCCCGCCTCCGCCTTCTGGCCGGAGCACGACTTCGCACCGGCGGTGCTGGTCCCGCTCACCCTCGAGATGGTCATCCGCGAAGGCTTCCGGACCGGCACCCTCTACGCGATCGCCTCGGCGGTGACGATGGGGCTCTTCGCCACGGACACGCCCAGCGGCATCGGGGTCCACTACCTGCTGCTCTTCGTCGGCTGGATCCTCGGGCTGCTGATACTCGCCCAGATGCGGGCCCTGCGCGCCGAACGGCAGGCCCGGTCGCAGGAGCACTCCCGCGCCACCGAGGCCGAGCGCACCCGGATCGCCCGCGAGATCCACGACCTGGTGGGCCACTCGCTCTCGATCACCCTGCTCCACCTGACCGCGGCGCGGCGCTCCGTCGCCGAGGGCGACGAACCGGACGAGGCGGTGTCCGCGCTCACCGAGGCGGAGGCCGTCGGACGCCGGGCGATGGCCGAGATCCGGCGTACGATCGGGGCGCTGTCGAGCTCCGGCGCCGGGACGGCGCCGCTCCCCGGCGCCACGGACGTCGCCCGGCTCGTGGAGGAGGGGCGCAGCGCGGGTCAGGCGATCACGTTCTCCTCCTCCGGCGATCTCACCCGCATCGACGCGGGCGTCGGGCTGGGCATCTACCGGATCCTGCAGGAGTCCCTCGCCAACGCCATCCGGCACGCTCCCGGCGCACCGGTCTCGGTCTCGTTGGCGGTCGCCGACGGCGTACGTCTCTCCGTGCAGAACCCGATCGTCGGCACCCGGCGAGGGATCGGCGAGGGGTCCGGGCTGGCTGGCATGACGGCCCGCGCCGAGCAGCTCCGCGGCCGGCTGTCGGCGGGGGCCGAGGAGTCGATGTGGAAGGTTGACCTGGTGATCCCGCCGCACTGTCTCGTACGCAAGGCCCTCGCATGACGTCGTTCAACGGCCCCTCCAACGGATCAGCGCCGATCCGGGTGATCGTGGTCGACGACCAGGAGCTCGTACGCAGCGGCCTGCGCCGCATCCTGCGACGGCGCGACGGGCTGGAGATCGTCGCCGAGTGCGGGGACGGCTCGGAGGTGGTCGCGGCTCTCCACGCCCACCCGGCCGATGTCGTGGTCATGGATCTTCGGATGCGGGAGGTCGACGGGATCACCGCCACCAGCCTGGTGCGGGCGCTGCCCTCGGCGCCGCCGGTGCTGGTGCTGACCACGTTCGACGAGGACGAGCTCGTCTCCGGTGCCCTCCGTGCCGGGGCCGCCGGCTTCATCCTCAAGGACTCGCCCGCCGAGGAGCTGGTCATGGCCGTACGCTCTGTCGCCCTGGGCGACGCCTGGCTCGACCCCGCGATCACCGGCCGGGTGCTCGCCACCTACCGCTCCGCGGTCGCGCCGTCGGCGGCGGGCGCCGTCGAGGTCTCCGAGCTCACCGACCGCGAGCTCGAGGTCCTCCGCGGCGTCGCCTCCGGCTGGACCAACTCCGAGATCGCCGAGCGGCTCGTCATCTCCGAGCTCACCGTCAAGTCCCACATCGGCCGCATCTTCGCCAAGCTCGACCTCCGCGACCGCGCCGCCGCCATCGTCTTCGCGTACGACCACGGCATCGTCCGGCCGGCGATCTAGTTCCGCTGGTCGAGCCGCGAGCGCCAGCGAGCGTGTCGAGACCAACACAGTCATCCGCGCTCGATGGGACTGTGTTGGTCTCGACACGGATTCGTTCGTTCCTCACGAATCCGGCTCGACCAGCCGAGGCGAGGTCAGGTGGTGGTGGCGAGGACCAGGGGGTGGACGGTGGCGGCGCCGGCATCGAGGAGGGCGCGGGCGGCGAGGGTGACGGTCCAGCCGGTCGCGATGCGGTCGTCGATGAGGAGTACGTCGGTGCCTGGTGGGACCTCGGCGTGGAGCGAGAAGCGGCGGCCGATGGCAGCGACGCGCTGGGCGGAGTTGGAGGCGCCCTGGCCGGGGCCGACCTCGGGGTCGACGATGGCCCACGAGCCGAGGACCGGGACGCGGAGATAGCGGGAGAGGCCTTCCGCGAAGTCGCGGGTGAGGGTGGGGCGGGTTGCGGACTCGACGTAGACGATGCCACCGACCCGGGGCCGCCAGTCGCCCAGGACCTCGACGACCGCCTTCACCAGCGGCACCGGGACCGGGCCGTCCTGCGCGGGTTCGCGGAAGAGGTCGCGCAGGGCCTGGCCGTAGCCGAGGTCGGTCAGCCGCGCGACCGCGCGCCCCTCGAGCGGACCGTCCTTGATCTTGCCCTTGAGCGAGATGCCGAGCCGGTCGAGGCCGGTGGGCCACATCTTCTTCGGCTCCACGACCACACCCGGACGCGACAGCCGCGCCGAGGCCTCCTCGACCGCACCCTCGGAGACCGACGACGTCACCGCGAAGCCGCCGCAGTTGTCGCACCGGCCGCAGTCGACGGCGCCAGGATCGTCGAGCTGCTCGCGCAGGAACCGCATCCGGCACTGGTCGGTCGAGATGTAGGCGAGCATGGCGTCCTGCTCCCGGCGCCGGGCCTCGGCGACCCGCGCATACCGCTCCGCGTCGTAGTCCCACGGGACTCCGGTCGCCTCCCAGCCGCCGCCGACCCGGCGGGCGGCGCCGTCGACGTCGAGCACCTTGAGCATCTGCTCGAGCCGGGATCGCGACAGGTCGACGTAGGTCTCCAGCGCCTGTGTCGACAACGCCCGCCCCGCCTCCGACAGGACACCGAGGGTCTGGCGCACCTGCTCCTCACGCGGGAAGGCGAGCGATGCGAAGTAGGCCCAGATGTCGCGGTCCTCGATGCCGGGGAGCAGCACCACGGAGGCGTCCGAGGTGCCGCGGCCGGCGCGGCCGACCTGCTGGTAGTAGGAGACCGGCGAGGAGGGCGCGCCCATGTTGACCACGAACCCGAGCGTCGCGTCGAAGCCCATCCCGAGCGCCGAGGTCGCCACCAGGGCCTTGACCTTCCCGGCGGCCAGCGACTCCTCCAGATCGGCCCGCTCGGCCGCCTCCGTACGCCCCGAGTAGGCGGCCACATCATGGCCCCGGGAACGCAGATAGTCGGCGATCTCCTCGGTCGCGGCCACCGTCAGGCAGTAGACGATGCCCGATCCGGGCTGCTCGGAGAGGTGGTCGGAGAGCCAGGCGAGCCGCTGCTCGGGGGTCTTCAGCGTCACCACCCCGAGCCGCAGCGACTCCCGGTCCAGCGATCCCCGGAGCACGAGAACCCCCGAACCCATCTGCTCGGCGACGTCCGCGGTCACCCGGGAGTTGGCGGTGGCGGTCGTCGCGAGCACCGGGATCCCGTCGGGAAGATCGGCCAGCAGCGTACGGATCCGGCGGTAGTCGGGCCGGAAGTCATGCCCCCAGTCGGAGATGCAGTGGGCCTCGTCGACGACCAGAAGGCCACACTCGGCAGCCAGCCGGGGCAGCACCGCGTCGCGGAACTTCGGGTTGTTGAGCCGCTCGGGAGAGACCAGCAGGACATCCACCTCGCCGGCGTGGATGGCCGCCTCGATCGAGACCCAGTCCTCGGGGTTGGTCGAGTTGATCGTCACCGCCCGGATCCCGGCCCGCTGCGCCGCCGCGATCTGGTTGCGCATCAGCGCGAGCAGCGGCGAGACGATCACGGTCGGCCCGAGGCCGGCCTCACGGAGCAGCAGCGTCGCCACGAAGTAGACCGCCGACTTCCCCCAGCCGGTCTTCTGCACGACCAGCGCCCGGCGACGCTCGACGGCGAGCGCCGAGATCGCCGACCACTGGTCCTCGCGCAGCGTCGCGTCATCGCGTCCCACGAGGGCACGCAGATGCGCCTCGGCACGGGCACGTACGTCGGTCGCCGGATCAGTCATGACCACAGGTCTATCAGGGACCACCCACAGAACTGCCCAGCGCCAATCGAGGCCAGTCGGCGAGATCAGCCAGCATCTGCCGGTCATGCGTGGCCACGACCACGGCGGCCGGCGTCGACCGCAGCGCCATCGTGAGCTCGTCGACCAACCCGGCCGAGAGATGGTTGGTCGGCTCGTCCAGGATCACCAGCTGCGGGAGCGAGGCGAGCCGCAACGCCAGCTCGAGCCGCCGCTGCTGTCCCTGGGACAACCGCGAAGCAGGCGTACGCCGCGCCTCAGCGTCCACGAGCCCGGTCGACCGCAAGGACGGGATCGCCCGCTCCGGCACCACCCCGGCGGCGGCCAGGCGGCCGCAGTGCTGCGCATAGATCTCGGCCGCGGTCAGACCCAGAGCCCACTCCGGCTCCTCCTGTCCCACCAGCGCCACCCGAGTCCCCGACGAGGTCCACACCGACCCGGCGGAAGGCGCGAGCAACCCGCCCAGCACCTGCAGCAACGTCGACTTCCCGGCACCGTTCGGCCCGGTGACCAGCAGCCGGTCACCGGCATCGATCTCGAGCGAGACCGGCCCGGCCAGGCGGCCCGGAACAGCGACCTCCGCACACCTCAGCAGCGTGCCCGCACCCGCCGAGAGCGCGGGGAAACCCAGCGACATCGGCGGCTCCGGCACGGAGACGCGGTGCGCCTCGAGCGCCGCGAGGTCACGGTTGAACGACCGCACCAGGCCGGGCGCCCGGGTCTGTCGCTGATGCTTCCCGGTGCCCTTCGGCGGCCGCCAGCCGGTGCTCAGCCGGTCCCGCGCCGCCGAGACCGAGTCCTGCAGCCGCCGGTGCTCCTCCTGCTGGGCCGTGTAGTCCTGCTCCCAGCGCTCGCGGTCGCGGCGCCGGCCGTCCTGCCAGCCCTGGTAGCCACCGGCGTACGTCCTGGGCCGGCCGTCCTCGCTCGGGTCCAGGTCGAGGAACTCCTCACCGACCGCACGCAGCAGCGCGCGGTCGTGAGAGACGAGTACGACGCCCCCGGCATGTGCCCGGACCCGCTCGGTCAGGAACGCCAGCCCCGACGCGTCGAGGTGGTTGGTCGGCTCATCGAGCACGAGGAGGTCATGGTGTGCGCCGAGCAGACAGGCGAGCCGCACCCGGTAGCGCTGGCCGACCGACAGCGTCGCCAGCTCCCGCCCGTGATCGGTGCAGGCGCCGAGCGCCTCGAGAGCGATCTGCACCCGGCGGTCGGCGTCCCAGGCATCCAGCATGGTCGCGCGCTCGAGCGCGGCGGCGTACGTCCCGGACGTGTCCGCCGGGTCCTCGGACAGCGCCGCGGCAGCCTCGTCGAGAGCCCGGAGCGCGGCGTGGGACTCTGCCAGCGCGGCGGAGGTGAGGGTGCCGACGGTGTCCCCAGGACGTACGTTCAGGGCTTGCTGCGCCAGACCGAGGCTGCCGTGCCGCTGGACACGGCCGGCGTCGGGGACGAGCAGTCCGGCGAGGACGTGGAGCAGCGTGGTCTTGCCCCGGCCGTTCTCGCCGACGATGACCAACCGGGACCGGTTGGCGGCGGAGACGGTCAGGGAGACGTCACGCAGGACGGGGCGCCCGCCCCGGGTGACCGAGATGTCCTCGGCGCGCAGGTGGGCATGGTGGGTCTGTACAGACACGACAGTGAACTTCCAGCTCGCATACGAGAGCCGGGAGCGCGATGGCAGCTACCCGGCAGATGGCCGGACAGCGGCGGGAGTATGCCTCGGAGCGCCGCCGTCAGGCGACGGGGCGCAGGCGCATGTAGGCGATACCGGAGTACATGCCTCCAGGGTAGACAACGACGCCCCGTCCACGCGAACCGTTATTCACCCAGGGCGCACATGACAACGCCGAGCCGGCGCTGTTGGTCCTCCCCCACGGGGACCCGCAGAACCGGCCCGGCATCTCCAGTATGCGTCCAATCGCCGCACCGACATAACCACACGCCCGAATTCGTACTTTAGTTACCAAAAGCGGACGACGACGCCCTCTCTTGAAGGGAGGACGCCGTCGGAACCGCTTCTGGAGAGAGCGCGATCAGGTCAGCTCACGGAGACCGCGGTCCACGTCGCCTCGACGGCCGCGACCTCGGGGCTGGAGGCACCGTAGAGGTCCGAGGCCGCCTTCACCGTCGCGTCGCGTGCACCGGCGTAGTCGGTGGTCGAGGTGAAGTAGGTCGAGTTGGCGCGGAACCAGATCTGCTCCGCCTTGTCGCGACCGATCCCGGCGATGGTCGAGCCGTCACAGGTCGTGCTCGAGTGCTCGACCCCACCGATCGTCTTCGAACCCGAGCCCTCGGAGAGCAGGTAGAAGAAGTGGTTGCCGACACCGCTGGAGTAGTGGACGTCGAGGTCACCGGTCGAGGAGGACCAGCAGTTGACCGAGTTGCCGTCGAAGGACGGGTTGTCCATCCGGCGCAGCGGGTCGCCGCCGTCGAGGATGAAGGACTCACCGATCAGGTAGTCGCCCTGGTCCTCGGCGTTGTCGGCGTAGAACTCGACCGCCGTGCCAAAGATGTCCGAAGTGGACTCGTTGAGGCCACCGGACTCACCGGAGTACTCCAGGCCCGAGGTGTGCTCGGTGACACCGTGGGTCATCTCGTGGCCCGCGACGTCCAGCGAGACCAGCGGTCCGTAGCCGACACCGTCACCGTCGCCGTACGTCATCTTCTCGCCGTCCCAGAAGGCGTTGACGTAGCCGTTGCCGTAGTGGACCCGGTTGTAGGAGCCCGAGCCGTCGCCGAAGATGCCGTCACGGGCGTGGACGTTCTTGAAGTAGTCCCAGGTGACGTTGGTGCCGTACTGCGCATCGGCCGCCGCGGTCGCCCGGTCGGCGTTGGAGCCGGTGCCGAAGGTCGTGGTCGGACTCGTGACCACGGTCCCGGCAGCGCATCCGAACCCGAGGAGCTGGCACAGCAGGCTGTCCTCGGCGTTGTTCATGTCGGTCGTGTAGGTGCCGCCACGGGTCTCGTCACGCAGCTCGTACTTCGAGCCGTTCTGCTTCACCTGCAGCGGGACGGTCCCGGAGTAGAGGGTGTTGCCCTCGCCGTCGATGGTGTGGATGCCCTCCACCCGACGCAGCACCTTGCCGGTGGCCGCGTCGACGTAGGTCGCGAGGCGAGAGGGGGTACCGTCGGCCTGCTTGCCCTTGGTGGTCACCCGCCACGCCAGCGTCGGGGTGCCCTCGACCGCGTCGACGACGAGCTCGGGCGCGTACTTCTTGTCGGCCTGGAGGTCGGTGATCGTCTTGGTGACGGCGTCCAGGGTCAGCGCGGTCTTGGTGGCCGCAGGCCCGGTGACGGCCGGCTTCACCGAGAGGTCGAGCACCTTGGTCAGCCCCTGGGAGACAGAGGTCAGGGTGCCGGCCTTGCTCTGGTGGGCGACCAGGTCGCCGCCGACGACCTCGAGGCCCTCGTACGTCCGGTTCATCCGAACGTGGGTGGCACCGTTGGCGTCCTTCAGGGTGACCACGGGCTCGAGCTCCTGGCCCGAACCGACCTTCGAGGTCGACGGCTTGCTCGTCAGTGCGCTGATGGCCTTGTCCGCGATCGACTCGTCGTCGATGACCTTCTGGGCGGCCAGGGTCTCAGGCGTGATGGTGGAGGCAGAGCCGGCAGGGGTGGCGCCGGCCGGACTTCCGAAGGAGGCGATGAAGGCAGTTCCTGCAACAGCGGCAGCGGTTGCCGCTCCCGCTACTCGAGCAATACGCATCGTGGGGGTTCTCCTCGATTGTGGGGACCAGGATGGATGGAATCCTTGCACCAGAATCGATACCGAGAAGAAACAACTTCCTGCAATGCGGATTTATGAAGCCGCCTCCCCGCGTAACTCCTTTACGTTGTTATCGAATATTAACCAATACCCCCACCTGCACAGGTCACCAGATCCGTACGCGCTCCTCCGGATCGAGCCACAGCCCGTCGCCCGGGGCGGTGCCGAAGACCTCGTGGAACTCCTCCAGGTTCCGCGCGATGTTGGCACGGAACTCCGGCGGGCTGTGCGGGTCGATGGTCAGGTACTGCTGCGCCTGCTCCTTGCGGCGCACCGTACGCCACACGTAGGCCCAATTGAGGAAGAGCCGCTGCCGGTCGCCGACCCCGGCGGCACCGTCGGTGGCGAGCATGTAGGCGGTGTGCGCGATCGTCAGGCCGCCGAGGTCGCCGATGTTCTCGCCGACGGTCAGCGCACCGTTGACGAACTCACCCGGGAGATCCCGCGGCGACAGCGCTGAGTACTGCTCGATGAGCGCCTTGGTCTTCACCTCGAAGGCCGCCTTGTCCTCCGGCGACCACCAGTCCTGCATGTTGCCGTCGCCGTCGAACTGGGCACCCTGGTCGTCGAAGCCGTGGCCGACCTCGTGGCCGATCACCGCGCCGATGCCGCCGTAGTTCTCCGCCGGGTGGGCGTCCTTGTCGAAGAACGGGCGCTGCAGGATGCCGGCCGGGAAGCAGATCTCGTTGGTGCCGGGGTTGTAGTAGGCGTTGACCGTCTGCGGCAGCATGAACCACTCGTCGCGGTCCACCGGGCCGCCGAGCTTGCCGAGCTGCCGGTCGGTCTCGAAGATCGAGGCCGCCGAGACGTTGCCGATCAGGTCGTCCTTGGCGATGGTCAGTCCGGAGTAGTCACGCCACTTGTTCGGGTAGCCGATCTTCGGCGTGAACTTGTCGAGCTTCTCGTAGGCCTTCTCCTTGGTCTCCTCGCCCATCCAGTCGAGCTCGGAGATCGACTTGCGGTAGGCCTCCAGGAGGTTGCGGACCAGCTCGTCCATCTGCGCCTTCGCCTCGGGCGGGAAGTGGCGCGCGGCGTACTCCTTGCCGACCGCCTCACCGATCGCACCCTCGACCAGCGCGACCCCGCGCTTCCAGCGCTCGCGCAGCTCAGGGGTGCCGTTGAGGGTGCGCCCGTAGAAGTCGAAGTTGGTCTCGACGAAGTCGTCGGTCAGGTAGGGCGCGGCCCAGCGCAGCACGTGGAAGTAGAGCCACAGCTTCCAGTCGTCGATGTCGACCTCGCCGAGCACCGTCGAGAGGTGGGCGAAGAACGACGGCTGCCGCACGACCACCTCACCGAGCACCTCCTCGGTGGTCAGCTTCGAACCGGAGAGATTGCGGACGTACGCGTCCCAGTTGAAGTTGGGGGCCAGCTCGCGCAGCTCGGCGAGGGTCAGCAGGTTGTAGGTCTTCTGCTTGTCGCGGGTCTCCTCGCGCGCCCAGTGGCCCTCGGCCAGGCGGGTGTCGATCCGGATGATCGTCTCGGCGGCCGCACGCGGGTCGGGGTGCTCGGCGAGCGTGTAGAGCCGCTCGAGGTAGTCGGTGTACTTCCCCAGCACCTCGGCGAACTTCTCGTCGAAGTAGTAGTCCTTGTCGGGCAGCCCGAGGCCGCCCTGGAGCAGGTTGAAGATGTAGCGGTCGGACTGCTTGTCGTCGTTGTCGACGTAGGAACCGAACAGCCCGTGCCCGCCGATCCGCTCGACCTCGCCCAAGAACGCCGCCAGATCGTCCGCGTCGCGGAGCCCGTCCACGGCAGCCCTCAGACCGTCAAGAGGACGTACGCCGCGTGCGGCCACCCCCTCCTCATCCATGAAGCTCGCGAAGAGGTCGCCGATCTTCTGGGCGTCGCTGCCCGGCTCGCCACCGGAGGCCGCCAGCTCCTCGATGATCGCGCGTACGTCCTTCTCGGCCTGGTCGGCCAGCATCACGAACGGCCCCCAGCTGGACCGGTCGGAGGGAATCTCGACCTCCCGGAGCCAGGTGCCGTTGACGAACCCGAACAGGTCGTCCTGCGGCCGAATGCTGTCGTCCATGCCCGGACGGGCGTCATCAAGGATCGTCACGCGCCCAGCCTAGATGTGAGGTCCCAAGCAGGTCAGCAACAACCCCACAGATATGGGGAAGTTGCACCACATTGGCCACGTTCGGACGCGAGATCCCCGCACGTGCGCGGATCTCGCCTCGGCTGGGTCAGGACCAGCCCGGGAAGTGGGCGCGCCAGGCGTCGGAGAGCGTCGCCGGTACGCCGGGCTCACCGCGCAGGCGCAGGACTCGGTGGATCCGTTGGAGGGTCGCCCCGGGCGACTTGTAGATGTCTTTCGCGACGAAGACCAGGATGCGCCACTGATCGTCGTCGATCCCCTCCCGCCGCTCGAGATCGGCCTCCCACTGTTCGATGCGCTCGACGTGCTGGCGGCCGTCGTACTCGAGGATCGTCTTCGAACGACGGTAGGAGAGGTCGTACTTTCGGCGCTCGACCTCGTCGCCGACCAGCAGGTTGACCTCGGGCTCAGGGAGGCCGGCGAGGACGATCAGCAACCGAAGGCGGGTCTCCATCGGAGAGTCCACCCCGTTGCGTACGTAGCCGGCGGCCGTCCGCGCCCGCGCAGCACCCGGGCCGGAGGCGTCGGCACAGAACTTCCTCAGCGTCTCGAGGTCGACGAGCCCCTTGCGCACCATGTGGTCACCGACGATCACCAGATCGACCAGGTTCAGCTGCGTGGCGAGCTCGACGAAGACCTGTTGCGGCGAGGAGACCCGGACACCACGCACCTCGTTGACCCAGCCCCTCGCCGCAAGATGGCAGGTCACATCCCTGCGACTGCGCCGGCGGCGGCGTTCGACGACCGTGACGTGCTCACCGGGCAGCGCCGGAATCGGCAGGTCCAGGACCCGGGCCGCCGTGGCATGGCTCGCCCATGCCTTCTCGCCGAACGGCAACAGCGCGGCCTCGGCGACGAGCGCAGGCGTCACCTCGACCGATGCCGCGACATAGATGCCGTGGAGCAGGCGCCTGTAGGCGGGAGTGCGCAGATGCTTGGCACCGCCCACCGCGACCGCCGCCGAGCGATGGAACGGCCGCGCTGAGTCGAACCCTGTCTCGGAGTCCCGATCAACTGTCATGCACGCAACGGTCCGGCACGTGCCGCAACTCTGTCGCCCGCATTCCGCCCACCTGTGGATAACTGCCGCACCACCGCACGAACCGTGCAAATGCGGGGTTTTGCGCCGCCCTGGCCGCTGAGCCCTGCCACTTCCACGCACATGCGTGACAGCGGCCAGCACGACAGCGGGTCAGCCCGGTTTGACGATGCGGTTCATCTCGAAGTGCATGGGGTCGGTCCACTTCCAGTTGCCGCCCCAGGTGAAGCCCCAGCGCTCGAAGATGGAGACGACGGTGCGGTCCATCTCACCCACGGTGCCGCGCTGGTTGCCGGCGGTGTTGAGGTCGACGGCGGTGCCGAAGGCGTGGTTGGAGAGCTGGGCGGTGTTGGCGATGAAGCGGGGGTAGTAGCAGCCGGCGTACTGCTTCGGGTCGATCGTCCTGGCCAGACCGCGGTCGACGACCTCCTGCAGCGCGGCGCGCAGCTGCGGGATCATCACCTTGTTGCAGGTCACCGAGCCGAGGATCGGCACCTGGGCGGTCACGATGTGGGAGCTGACCCAGCTCGCGGCGGGGGTGATGGTGCCGTCGCCGTTGGCCCGGTAGGTGTAGTTGCCGACGGCCTCGGCGACGGTGCCGACGACGTACGCCTTCTGGGGAGCGTTGGGGTCGAGACCCGCGCGGGCGACGACGTCGAGGCGCTGGACCGAGGCGTCCGAGCCGACGACCTTCTGGATCGGGTTGACGACCCGGTTGGGGGCGATGGCGGCGGTGGAGACGATGAGCGCGTTGCCCTTCTCCATGCCCATCTCCTCGCCCCACTTGTGGTTGACGACGGCCGCGGCGAGACCCGGCGGCTGGGGAGCGTAGGCGCCGACGTGGACGGAGGCGGCGTCCTTCTTGGAGCCGAGCCTCACGAATCCGTCCTTGTCGGCCGGGAGCTCGTCCTGGCGCTCGGGGTCGATCGCCACCTCACCGCCGGCGACGCGCTGCCAGACCTCGTCGGAGTCGGCGCTCTGGAAGGGGGCGAAGTTGCGGTAGGTCGAGGGGTCGACGGCGACCACCTTCACCAGCCGTCCCTCGACGCTGACCTGGGCCATCGAGATCTGCTCGACGCCGGAGACGCCGTCGAGCGCGCGGATCTTCTTGACGTCGCCGGAGGAGAGGGTGTCCTCGGAGAGGATCAGCAGGTCGGTGGAGTGGAGCGTGCCCTCGCGCTTGCCGGGGATGTCGACGGCGTGGGAAGGGTCGGCGACGGGGCTCTCGTCCTTCACGGGCCCGCTGGCGCTGGGGCTGCTGCTCGGCGAGCCCGAGCCGGGCTTCGACGGCTCGCCCGCACAGGCTGCCAGGGTCACCACGAGGACCGCGCCGATCGCCGCGGTCGCTCTCAACGAGACCTTTCGCATCCTTTACCTCCCCGCAGGAAGGTTAGGCGAGGGCCGGTGAGCACCCAACTCACGGGTAACTCAAGCAAGGACGCGCGACAGCAGCCAGGCGATGTCGTCGGCGGTCTCGTCGGGCGACTTGGTGGGCTGCATGACGTGGCTGAGCACGACCCGCACGACCGTCTCGATGGCGACATCCGCCTGGTGGTCGCTCAGCCCGTGGTCGAACCTCTCGATGTGCTCGTGGATGATCTCGGTCGCGTAGCCGAGCAGCCCCTCGCTGTGGCTGGTCAGGAAGGGCAGCAGCTCGGTGTCGGCGCCGTGGGTCGCCGAGACCACCGCGTGCAGCAGCTTGTTGTCCTGGGCGCGGTCGAGGACGGCGTACGTCGCTTGGCGGATCGCCGGAAGGAAGTCGTCCTCCTGATCGAAGGCCGCGCTCACGACCGCGAGGAACTGCTCGAGCTCACGCAGGATCAGCGACTTCGCCAGCGCCGGCTTGGCACCGATGTCGTTGTAGACCGTCTGCCGGCTGACCCCGCACCGCTCAGCGATGCGCAACATCGTCACGCTCGCCCATCCCGTCTCGGTGGTCATCTCGACGGCAGCGTCGAGGATCCGCTGACGAGTGGTCGTCTCAGGTCTGCCGTCCTCCATGGGCGCCAAGTCTAGTGGCCGTCCGGCGCGGCCACGTGAACCAGCCCACATTGTTTTGCACTCAATACCCCCAGGGTGCAAGAATGCACTCTATGAGTGAAAGTGCAACGTTGTGAAGCGACTCGAGGGGACACCCAAGGCGATCCACCGCGCCGCGCTCGAGCTCACCGACGAGTTCGGGTACGACGGGTGGACCATGGACCATCTCGCCGACCGCGTCGGCGTCTCGCGGCGTACGTTGTTCAACCACGTCCCAGGCAAGATGGACGCCGTCCTCGGCCCCGATCACGATCCGGACCCGGCGCTGGTCGCGACGTTCGTGGAGGGCGGGCCGACGGGCGAGCTGCGCGCCGACCTGTGCGCCCTGATCCGCACGCTGCTCGAGGCCGACCACATCGACGGCGAGGAGCTCCGGCTCGTTCGGCACGTCTTCGTCCGCAACCCCCAGGTGCACGAGGCGGCACACGGGCGTTTCGAGAAGGCCACCCACCACTTCGCCGAGGTGCTCTCCGCGCGCGAGGGCAACAGCATGTCTCCGGAGATCGCCGGAGTCCTCCTCAAGCTCGTGATCGTCGTCTTCGACGCCGCGCTCGACCGCTATCTCGAGAACCCGTCGGACGGCACCGTCGCCGACCACTTCACCCGGATCTTCGACGACCTCGTCGATCTCTTCTGACCTACCTAGGGAGAACCCCTGATGGCCAAGCTGCTCTATCGACTCGGAAAGACCGCCTACCGGCGATGGCCGGTGTTCATCGCCGCCTGGCTGGTCGTGATCATCGGCATCGGCGCGGTGGCGACCACGATGTCCAAGCCCATGTCCACCACCTTCACCATGCCCGGCCTCGAGTCGGTCGAGGCCGCCGAGGAGCTGCCCGAGATCATGGGCACCGAAGGCGGTTCGGTGCTGGACGCCGCCTCGATCGAGGTGGTCGTCGCCGCTCCCGAGGGCGAGACCCTCACCACTCCCGAGAACCAGGCAGCGGTGAACGACCTCGTCACGAAGCTCGCCGCGCTCGACGACGTACCCGACCAGATCTCCTACCTCTGGACCCCGGAGATGGCCGAGGCCGCTGCCCCGGCGACCGCGAAGGCGATGTCGGCCGAGAGCGGCCAGGAGGTGACGACGCAGCAGGCGCTGCAGATGCTGCTCGGTCAGCTCCAGGCCCAGCCGACGCTGTCCGAGGACGGCCGGATCGGCCTCATCTCCACCGAGTTCGAGGACCTCGAGGCGACCGACGTGACTCCCGAGATGCAGAAGGAGGTCACCGATGTCGTCGAGACTGCGAACAAGGCTGGCGCCGAGGCCTCCGGCCTGCAGATCGAGGTGCGCGGCCAGGGCATGCAGGTCATGGAGATCGGCAGCGCCAGCTCGGAGCTGTTCGGCATCATCATCGCCCTGTTCATCCTGCTGATCACGTTCGGCTCGTTCGTGGCCGCCGGCCTCCCGATCATCACCGCGGGCGTCGGCGTCGGCATCGGCACGATGGGCATCACCGCCCTGACCGCCTTCACCGATGTCTCCTCGACCACCCCGATGCTCGCCACGATGATCGGCCTGGCGGTCGGGATCGACTACGCCCTCTTCATCCTGTCGCGCTACCGCAGCGAGCTCGACCACACCGACGACCGCGAGGAAGCGATCGGCATCGCGGTCGGCACCGCCGGCTCCGCGGTCGTCTTCGCCGGCCTGACCGTCGTCATCGCCCTCGCCGCGCTCAGCGTCGTCGGCATCCCGTTCCTGACCGCGATGGGTCTCGGCGCCGCCGTCACCGTCGTGGTCGCGGTCCTGGTCGCGCTCACCCTGCTGCCCGCGATCCTCGGCCTGTTCAAGTCGAAGGCCTTCGGCCTGACCGTACGCCGCTACAACCCGAAGCGTGAGGCCGACGGCCACATCCTCAACAACGGCGTACGTTGGGCCCGGTTCATCGGCAAGGCGCCGATCGTGTGGGTGCTGATCGCCGTCGTCGGCCTCGGTTCGCTGGCCATCCCGTTCAAGGACCTGCACCTGGGCATGCCGGGCGACGGCACCGCTCCGGCGGACAGCTCGCGCCGCCAGGCGGTCGAGCTGGTGGAAGAGGGCTTCGGCCCGGGCCGCCTCGACCCGATGATGCTCGTGGTCGACGCCCGCGACATGTCCGGCGACACGGCCGCGAAGCAGAAGGCGTACGCCGAGGTCGCCGACTGGGCCGCCTCGCTGGACGGCGTGGCCAAGGTGGTCCCGCCCTCGGGCAACGACAACGGCGCGGTCATCCTGATCGAACCGGAGACCGCCCCGGAGGACGAGGCGACCGAAGATCTGCTCGCCGAGCTGCGTGCGGGCGAGAGCGCGATCGAGGAGGCGACCGGCACCGACCTCGCGGTCACCGGCACCTCGGCGATCATGTCCGACATCTCCGAGAAGCTCAACGACGCGCTGCTGCCCTACCTCGCGATCGTGATCGGCCTGGCGTTCATCCTGCTGATGCTCGTCTTCCGCTCGATCCTGGTGCCGCTGACCGCGACGCTCGGCTTCCTGCTCTCGGTCCTGGCCACGCTCGGGGCCACGGTCGCGATCTTCCAGGAGGGCGCCTTCGGCATCTTCGAGGGCCAGCCGATCGTCAGCTTCATCCCGATCTTCCTGATCGGGTTGGTCTTCGGGCTGGCGATGGACTACCAGGTCTTCCTGGTGACCCGGATCCGCGAGGCCCACGTCCACGGCGCCTCCTACCGCGAGGCCGTGGTCGACGGGTTCCGCAACTCGGCACGCGTCGTCACCGCCGCGGCGCTGATCATGACCGCGGTGTTCTCCGGCTTCATCCTGATGGACGACCCGATCATCAAGTCGATGGGCTTCGCGCTCTCGGCGGCGGTCCTCTTCGACGCCTTCGTGGTCCGGATGCTCCTCATCCCGACCCTGATGTACCTGATGAAGGAGAAGGCCTGGTGGCTGCCGAAGTGGCTCGACCGGATCCTCCCCAACGTCGACGTCGAGGGCGAGAGCCTGGAGCGGCACTACCTCACCGACCGCTACACCGAGGAGCCGCGGGAACCCGAGCTCGCGAAGGGCTGAGCGGCGCCCGGCAGCAGACAGCCCCCGGTCTCGTACGAGGCCGGGCGCTGTTGCCGTCCGAGGACGGCTACGAGACGGAGTCCGAGGCGAGAGGCACGAAGTCGACCTTCTCGCGCACGCCACAGTCCGGGCAGCACCAGTCGTCCGGCACGTCCCCCCACGATGTGCCGGCGGCGAACCCTTCGGCCTCGTTGCCCTCCTCCACCCGGTAGTTGTAGCCGCACCCGGGACAGCGGGCGGCCAGCACCTCCTGGCCGATGACCTGCGCGACGGTGTCGTCACCGGTCTCGGCACGATCTGCGACCGGCGGCGGGTACTTCGCCAGGATCCGGTCACGCTTGCGCGGCAGGATGTTGGCCCGCGACATGTCGCCGTCGAAGTGCGCCAGCACCCTGGGGTCCATCACCCGGCGCCAGACCGGCGGCACGATCGCGAGCAGGATCATCCCGGCATAGCCGGTCGGCAGCACCGGAGACTCCTGGTAGTCACGCAGGGTCTGGTAGCGGCGTACCGGGTTCGCGTGGTGGTCGCTGTGGCGCTGCAGGTGGTAGAGCAGCACGTTGGTGGCGATGTTGTTGGAGTTCCACGAGTGGCTGGGGTCGACGCGCTCGTAGCGCCGGCCGACGGGTTGCCGCAGCATCCCGTAGTGCTCCATGTAGTTGATCACCTCGAGCAGCGAGAACCCGACGACGGCCTGGATCAGCAGGAACGGGATCACCACAGGTCCGAGCCACAAGATCAGCCCGCCCCAGAGCACGGCCGACATCAGCCAGGCGTTGAGCACGTCGTTGCCGATCCGGAACGGGTGCTGGTCGCGGCGGGGGTACCTCTTCTTCTCCAGCCTCCACGCGCTCTTCAGCGACCCCCAGACCGTGCGTGGCCAGAAGGTGTAGAAGGACTCGCCGACCTTGGCTGAGGCCGGGTCCTCGGGCGTCGCGACGCGGACGTGGTGGCCACGGTTGTGCTCGATGTAGAAGTGGCCGTAGAAGCTCTGCGCGAGCGCGACCTTGGAGAGCCAGCGCTCGACGTCCTCGCGCTTGTGGCCGAGCTCGTGGGCGGTGTTGATGCCGATGCCGCCGATGCAGCCGACCGAGATCGCCAGCCCGACCCGGTCGACCATGCTCAGCGTGTGGCCGTCGAGGGCGCCGTGGGCGGCGATGGCCATGCCGCCGAGGAAGACGGCGTACTGCAGCGGCAGGTAGGAGTAGACGATCCAGCGGTAGTACCTGTCCTTCTCCAGCGCCTCGATCATGTCGTCGGGCGGGTTGGACTGGTCGAGCCCCGCGAACAGGTCGATCGCCGGCACGACGATGAGGATGATGATCGGCCCGGTCCAGAGGAACGCGCCGATGTCGGTGAGATGCCAGCCGCCGATCGCGATGAACCCGAGGAGTGGCACCACCAGGCCCAGCAGCCACAGATATCGCTTCTTGTCGCGCCATCGTTCGGTCGAGCCGTCGGGCACGGTGCTGTTCGCGATCTCCATCGTTTGGCCCCTTTGACAAATCAAGATGATCTGTCAAGTGTCGTACGTCACGTCGGCGGTTGTAAATAGGATGGGCGTATGACGACGAGCCTGCCCTTCGGCATCGACTTCGGCGGCACGGGCATCAAGGGTGCCCCGATCGACCTCGCCACCGGCGAGTTCGCCGAGGAACGCGTACGCATCCCGACCCCTGAACACTCGACCCCGGAGGCGATCGCCGAGATCTTCGTGGACCTCCTCGCCCAGTTCCCGGACTACGACGGGAAGGTGGGCGTGACCGTCCCCGGCGTCGTACGTCACGGCGTGGTCCACTCCGCGGCCAACATCGACAAGTCCTGGATCGGCGCCGACGCCGACGCGATCTTCACCGCGGCCACCGGCCGGGACGTGCACGTGGTCAACGACGCCGACGCCGCCGGGCTGGCCGAAGTCCGCTACGGCGCCGCCAAGGGCCGCCGCGGGCTGGTCATCATGACCACGCTCGGCACCGGCATCGGCTCGGCGCTCCTCTACGACGGTGTGCTCGTGCCCAACTCCGAGCTCGGCCACCTCGAGCTCGACGGCCACGACGCCGAGACGCGCGCGTCCAACGTCGCCCGCAAGCGCGAGGAGCTCTCCTGGAAGCACTGGGCCAAGCGGCTGCGGAAGTACTACCAGCACCTGGAGATGCTCTTCTCGCCCGACCTATTCCTGGTCGGCGGAGGGGTCTCGAAGGAGGCGGCGGAGTTCCTGCCGCTGCTCGACCTGGACACCGAGATCATCCCGGCGAAACTGCTCAACACCGCGGGAGCCGTCGGGGCCGCGTTGTACGCCGAAGAGCTCGCCACCGACTGACGGCGGTCCTGACGGCGGTCCGGGCGGCTGCGCCGGCGGCATCGGCGGCGCGGACGGCATCGGTGGCCAGGCAGGTCGAGAATCCCACGGAGCCCCCGCCTTCCTCGTCTTCTTCGCCTGCACGAGGAAGGCCCTGCGCTCGGCCCGCCGGCGTCGCGCCGACGGGTTCCAGAACACCCGGTAGGCCGCGTACGCCGCGCAAGCGAGCACGAGCAGCGCGACCAGTCCGACGACCAGTGCCCAGTCGGCCCGCGCGCGCACCCCGGCAGCGGTGGCCGAGGCGTCCTCGAGATAGCCGTTGTTCAGGTCGGCTCGAGCACTGGCCGCACCCACATCGAGGAACAGCACCAGCTCACCGAGCTCGGTCAGCGGGTTCTGCATCCCGTCGACATCGGCCGTCGCCTCACCGACCTCGGTGATCACCTCGGCGGTGCGGGGCAGCGTGGTGGCGAGCTCGCGATATCGGTCGTCCTCGTTGGCGCCCTCGTACGCCTCCTTCGCCGCCGCCGGCACCGGCAGGTCGGCCTTCTCGGCCGCCGCCTGGACCGCAGCGGCATCGGCGTTCGCCTCACCGATCAGGCTGACGACACCGTCCACGTCCTCGAAGGTCCACGCGGCCATGACGTCGCGGAGTCCCAGCGGCGGCAGCCACTCGCCGTTGACGCGGTCGATCTCGGCGTACGTCTTGCGGGCCTCGGCCCTGGGCTCGAGCTGCTTGGCCTCGGCGCGGGTGAGCACCCAGTTCTTCAGCGGCTTCTCCGGGGAGGCATCGGTGTCGTACCTCTGCACGATGTCGAGGAAGAGGCGCCAGTCGACCGGGCCGCTGGTGATCTCGTCATCGGCGGGGTCGTAACCGCTGCGGCCGTCGTAGACGTCGTCGACCACATGGGTCAGCTCCTCGTCGGAGAGGTCCGCCAGCATGGCCGAGACGGCTGTGTAGGCGGCCGGGTAGCCGTACGCGTCCTTCTCCTGGCTCCAACCGGCGGCATCCCAGGTCAGGAGGGGGAACGCGGCCTTGCTGCGACGCTTCACCTTGCCGTACTTCTGCCCCTTGGCGCCGACCTTCTTCGTCGCGTGCTGGGCGACGACCTCGGTCAGGCCCTCGCTCAGCCAGCGGCCCTCGACGATGTCGGGGTTGATCCAGGCGTGGGTCATCTCGTGGTAGAGGATCGCCGTGTCCAGGTCCTCGGAGACGACGATCTCGTCGGCGTCGGAGTCGAACCACGCGTAGCCGACCGCCTCCGCCGAGCCGTCCTCACGAATCGTCTCCAGCCCACCGGGCCACTCGTTGCCGGTCAGCTCCTCCAGCACCGGCATGCCCTCGGTGACCCGCTTCTCGGCGAAGTCGATCCACTCCTTGTCCTTGGGAAAGCTCTGCAGCGACAGCTTCGTGTCGCCGACCTCGATCTTCTTCTCGTCGAAGGCCTTCGGGTCGCGCGCGGAGACGCCGGCGTCGACGAAGTCGCCCTCAGAGTGCCAGGTCGTCGTCCTGCCCTTGGTGCGCTTGCTGAAGTCGCCCGAGGAGGCGGTGAACGTCATCGACTTCGGCAGCACGACGTCGACGGTCACCTGTCCGTCGTCACCGAGGCCGATCACGGGGAAGACCGCGTATCCCTCGCCGATCCGGGTGTGATTCTTCTTGGCCCGGATCGGGGCGCCCTTCAACTCGTAGGTCCAGGTGATCGTGCGCGACTTGCCGTAGTAGAGGTTGGGGAAGGACACAGTCACCACCGCGAGACCGGTGCCCTTGATCTTCTCGGTGCTCACCGGCAGGTTCGCGCCGTTGCTGCTCGCCTTGACCTTCGTCGCCCCGGCCGGGATCGGGATCGCGTGACCGGTCAGGAAGTAATAGGTCGTGGCCGTGCTCGGCTGCTGGTTGGTGACCGTGACCTCGGCCTTCACCTTGACGGTCCTGGCCTTCTCGTCGAGCACGTAGCGGGTGCGCGAGGACTCGCCGACACCGTCGTTGGGCGCCGCGACGGCTGCCGGCGCGGTCGTCACCAGGCCGGCGCCCAGCACCCCCAGCACGAACACACCTGCCACGACGCGCCGGAGTCGACCTGCTCTCTGACCGTTCTCCACCCAGGAACCTTAGACCGATGCCCCGATGGGTACGTCCTTTTTATGGCCTTCTGGGACGCCCGCCCGCGGCATCAGACCCAGGGCGTGCCCCATTTGTCAGCGAAGGCGATCTCCTCGAGCGGCCGCCGGACGCGCTCGCGCTCCTCGCGCTCGGCGTCGCGCGGGTCGACCTGCGCGGGGTCGCCGTGGAGGCCGACCGCGATGCCGGTCATCACCTTCCACCAGTCCGGTACGCCGAAGGCCGCCGCCACGGCGTCGTGGTCGAACCCGGCGAACTGATGGGAGGACAGCCCCAGGGACGCGGCCTGCACGGTCAGGTGCGCGGCCGCCTGGCCGAGGTCGTAGTGGGAGTAGTCGGACCACTTGGGACCGTTGCCGTCCGGGCCCACGCCGACCTGGGAGATCGCGACGAAGACGGCCGAGGCCCGCGGCACCCAGCCGGAGTTGCCGCGCGAGAGGTGGCTGACGAACGTCTGGTGGCCGGCCGAGCCGCGGGGCAGGACCAGGAACGACCAGGGCTGGCTGTTGCCCGCGCTCGGCGCCCACCGGGCCGCCTCGAGGAGCAGCCTGATCTCGGCGTCGGAGACCTCGTGGTCCGGGTCGAAGACGCTCACCGACCAGCGGTCGCGCAGGTGCTCGGTCAGGTCCTCGGCGCCGGCCTGGGGCGCGCGCTTCGCGGCAGTCATGCCCCTATTCTGCGATGTCTACCAACTTGGCAGACAAACGTCTCAGAGCGCCTCAGGCGAGGTAGCGGCCGGGCCGGTGGTTGAAGGCCAGGATGATGTTGAGGACGACCGCACCGAGGGCGGAGAGGAGCACCGTCACGGGCGCGACGACGAAGAGCGCGAGCAGGACGACGCTGACGTCGAGGCCCATCTGGACGTACCCGGCCCGGAGGTTGAGCCGCTCCTGCAGGAGCAGGGCGAGGACGTTGAAGCCGCCCAGCGAGGCGCCGTGGCGGAAGATCACCAGGAGTCCGAGGCCGACGAGCAGGTTGCCGGCCACGACCCCGTAGACGGTGTCGAGGCCGTCGAGCGGAAGCAGGTCGGCATGGACCCGGGTCATCGCCGAGACCGCGATGACGCAGCCCAGCGACCGCAGGGTGAACCCGACGCCCTTCTTGGAGAGCGCGAGCCCGAAGAAAGGCAGGTTGACCAGGACGAACAGCACCTCGAACGGCAGCCCGGTCCAGTAGCTCACCAGCAGGCTCAGCCGGCGGTGCCACCGGTCACCGCGCCGACCGACTGGATCAGGTAGAGACCCAGCGAGGTCACCACGATGCTGGTCACGTAGCCGAGCGCGTCCTCCAGCAGGGTGTGGGGGACGCGGATCGACTCGAGGGAATCTGCGAACGGCTCGGACACGACACTCATTCTGGGTGTCGCATCCGAGCCGAGCAGAATTCACCAGCGCGAGACTTGCATCACGTTTCCGCTGGTCAGGAAGCGTTTGACCAGATCAGGCAGGCACCCGGGCGAGGGCGCTGACGATCTCGTCGACCTTCGCCTTGGCGTCACCGAAGAGCATCTGCGAGTTGTCCCGGAAGAAGAGCGGGTTCTGCACACCGGCGTAGCCCGCGGCCATCGACCGCTTGAAGACGACCACGTTCTTGGCCTCCCAGACCCGCAGGACGGGCATGCCCGCGATCGGGCTGCTGGGGTCCTCGGCGGCGGCCGGGTTCACGGTGTCGTTGGCACCGATGACCAGGACGACGTCGGTCTCGGCCAGGTCGTCGTTGACCTCGTCCATCTCCAGGACGATGTCGTAGGGCACCTTGGCCTCGGCCAGCAGCACGTTCATGTGGCCCGGAAGACGGCCGGCGACGGGGTGGATGCCGAAACGTACGTCCACGCCCTTGTCACGCAGGATGCGGGTGAGCTCGGCGACCGGGTACTGCGCCTGGGCGACGGCCATGCCGTAACCCGGGGTGATCACGACGGAGGAGGCGCCGGCGAGGAGCTCGGCGGTGTCCTCGGCGTTGATCTCGCGGTGCTCGCCGTAGTCGACGTCACCGGACGGCCCGGCCTCGATACCGAACCCGCCGGCGATGACCGAGATGAACGAGCGGTTCATCGCCTTGCACATGATGTAGGAGAGGTACGCACCCGAGGACCCGACCAGGGCGCCGGTGACGATCAGCAGGTCATTGCCCAGGAGGAAGCCCGAGGCGGCCGCGGCCCACCCGGAGTAGCTGTTGAGCATCGAGACCACGACCGGCATGTCGCCGCCACCGATGGAGGCGACCAGGTGCCAGCCGAGCGCCAGCGCGACGACGGTGACCGCGATCAGCAGCGGGAGCGTCGGGTTGATGACGTAGACGACCGTGAGGATCACGAAGACGACCAGGGCGCCGATGTTGATCACGTTCTTGCCGGGCAGCATCAGCGGCGCCGAGGAGATGCGCGCGGAGAGCTTGAGGAAGGCGACGATCGAGCCGGTGAAGGTGACCGCGCCGATGAAGACGCCGATGAAGACCTCGGCGGAGTGGATGGCACCTCCGTCGATGTGACCGGCGGCGGCCTCGAGGTGGCCGTTCCAGCCGATCAGGACGGCGGCCAGACCGACGAAGGAGTGCAGCAGCGCGATCAGCTCGGGCATGCCGGTCATCTCGACGACCTTGGCACGCCACAGGCCGATGACCGCGCCGACGGCGACGGCGGCGACCAGGACGATCACCGCGGTGGTGGTGCCACCGTCGACGACCTGGATGACGGTGGCGACCAGTGCCAGCGTCATGCCGGCCACGCCGTAGAGCCAGCCCTGCGAGGCGGTCTCGTGCTTGGACAGCCCTGCCAGCGACAGGATGAAGAGGAGGGCGGCGACGAGGTAGGCGGCGCCGGCGATCGAGAAGATATCCATGACGTGTTTACCTCAGGCCTTCCGGAACATCGAGAGCATGCGGCGGGTCACGGCGAAGCCACCGAAGATGTTGATGCTCGCCAGCAGCGTGGCGATGCCCGCGAGCACGAGCACCACGTTGTCGGCGACCGTGAGCTGCAGCAGGGCGCCCACGACGACGATCCCGGAGATCGCGTTGGTCACCGACATCAGCGGGGTGTGCAGCGCGTGGTGCACATGGCCGATCACGTAGAACCCGATCACCACCGACAGCGTCAGCACCGTGAAGTGCCGGGTGATCTCGGCCGGAGCGACCGCGTTGAGCAGGAAGAGCGCGAGCGCACCGGTGCCGACGAGCGCGAGCTTCGCGCTGGCGGAGAGCGGCTTCTTCTCCTCCTTGGTGGCGACCTCCGCAGGAGCGGCTGCGACCGGAGCCGCGGAGACCTGGACCGGAGGGGGCGGCCAGAGGACGCCGCCGTCGTGCACGACGGTCAGGCCGCGCTGGACCTGGTCCTCGAGATCGAGGGCGAGTACGCCGTCCTTCTCGGGTGTCACCAGCTTCATCAGGTTGACCAGGTTGGTGCCGTAGAGCTGGCTGGACTGCGCGGGAAGACGCGCGGGCAGGTCGGTGTAGCCGATGATCGTGACGCCGTTGGGCGTGGTGACGACCTCGTCCTTGACGGTGCCTTCCACGTTGCCGCCCATCGCGGCCGCCATGTCGACGATGACCGAGCCGGGCTTCATGGAGGCCACGTCGGCGGCGGTGATCAGCTTCGGCGCCGGGCGGCCCGGGATCAGCGCAGTGGTGACGATGATGTCGACGTCTTCGGCCTGCTCGGAGTAGATCTCCGCGGCACGCTGGTCGTACGCCTCCGAGGTCGCCTTCGCGTAGCCGTCGGTCGACTTCTCGACCTCGACCTCCACCTTCAGGTATTCACCGCCGAGCGACTTGACCTGGTCGGCGACCTCCGGACGCGGGTCGGTGGCACGCACGATCGCGCCCAGCGAGCTCGCCGCACCGATCGCGGCCAGACCGGCCACACCGGCACCGGCCACCAGCACCTTCGCCGGCGGCACCTTGCCCGCCGCGGTCACCTGGCCGGTGAAGAAGCGGCCGAAGCGGTGAGCGGCCTCGACCACGGCGCGGTAGCCGGCGATGTTGGCCTGGCTGGAGAGGATGTCCATGGACTGCGCCCGCGAGATGCGCGGCACCGCGTCCATCGCGAAGGCGTCGACCTTGCGGCCGGCCAGGGCGTCGAGGAGCTCGCCGCTCTGGGCCGGTGCCAGCGGGGCCACCAGGGTGGCGCCGCTCTTCAGCAGCTCGACCTCGCCGACGGACGGGGCGTTGACCCGGAAGACCAGGTCGGCACCCCACGCGTCGGCGGCCGTGCCGATCCGGGCGCCGGCCTCGGCGTACGCCTCGTCCTGGAAGCTGGACGCCTCGCCGGCTCCACCCTCGATGACGACGTCATAGCCCAGACCGGTCAGTTGTTTGACGGTCGCGGGGGTGGCCGCCACCCGGGTCTCCCCGGGCTTCGTCTCTCGGGTCACTCCGATGAGCATCCTCGACTCCTTGGGTCTAGCTGCGCAGTGTCTTCAGTCTCCAGCATGGTGGGACCCCGGTCAGCCGATCAGCGCGTGACCGATTCATGACCGGCCGGGTCCGGAACCCCACCGTGCTGGTTACCGGCCGGTAACGGTAGGGCAGATCAGCCCGTGGACACCAGGGTTGTCCGGTTGTATCGGTCCAATACCTGTGGTCTTCCTCACGCCCTCACAGTCGGCCCCAGCCGAGCGCCGCGCCGTGGCCCTGCAACCACGCGACCGCCTGTCCGTCGACAGCGAGACAGAAGTGGTGGTCGGCAGAGGGAGAGGTTGCCGCCGTCGCGGCGAGCGACGGGATCACTCGCGGACCTTCCAGGCTGATCCAGTGGCAGCGGCCGGCTGCGACCAGCGTACGCAGGCGTTTCTCGAGCTCGACGCGGTCGCGTTCGTCCAGGTAGGCCACGGCGGCGCTGTGATGGACCACGGGCACACCGCCCGAGGCGGCGGCGACGTCGAGCGCATCGTCCAGCCGGTCGAGCATGTCCCCGGCGATGAGGTGGGGCGGCTGGGCCCTGGTCACCTCGATCGCGGCGGCGAGACGGTCGCGTCGCTCGTCATGACCCGGCCAGATCAGGGTGAGCAGCCAGCTCATGTCCTCCTGGTCGGTGACGTCGAGCGGGTTGAGGTCGACCCCGACCCGAGCGGTGATGCGCGGGTGTCGTGCAGGGACCGGGAGCGGCCCGACCGACGGGACCCGGAGCGTCGGGCCTCCTGATCCGCCGAGACGGCCCGCGCCGCCCCAGACATAGTCGTAGCGGTCCGGGTAGAGGCACAGACCCGCGCTGGCGCCGAGCTCCACCAGAGCGAGCGGCCCGTCCCCGAGCATGCCGAGCGCCGGGGTCAGCGCCGTCAGCCGGGCGACCTCGTTGGTCTGCGTCCGACGGGCGAGGATCGTGTCTCGTACGGCCGGCCACGCGGGTCCGAGCAACAGTGCCCGCAGGTCCTCGTACGGCCCGGGCTCCAGGCCGTGCCGGCGGGCCGCGGCGAAGACCAGGTTGGCCTGCTGCTTCAGAATGGGCAGGTCGCTCAGCACCCGGAGCACCTCCGGGTCGTCGGCGACTCCGTTCGCCCAGGCGTGGTAGCAGGGTGAGGTGGACATCTCGGCGGCGTGGTAGCGGTAGTTCTCCCGGATGTCGGTCAGGTCGTTCAGCGGCAGCATGGCGTCTCCTCCGGGAACGGGTCGGGAGCTCACCGTGCCTCCGCGGGGCAGCACCGCGCGATGTCGATCGAGTCGACGTGGCGCCGAAGCCGGTCCATGGGCGAGAGTGACGACGTGACGGAGTGGATCACGACCCGGGAGGCGGCCCAGCGCCTCGGGGTGAAGCGCACGACTCTCTACACCTATGTCAGCCGACGCCTGCTCACCCGGCGCCGCAACGGCGGCGAGAGCCTGTTCGACCGCGCCGAGATCGACGCGCTGGCCGGCACCCGTCACCACCCCGGCTCCCCGCTCGGCGTGCTGCCGATGCGTGCGGTCCGCTCGAGCGTGAGCGAGGTACGCGAAGGGGAGCTGTTCCTGCGCGGCGTGCCGCTGGCCGACCTGGCCGACGAGCCGTTCGACGAAGTGGTCGACCTCGTCCTTAACACCGCTCCCGCGGTCGCCGTCGAGGTGCCGGCACACCTGTCCGCGCTGCCGCTCAACCGCCGGCTCCCCGGGCTCGCACAGTGGGCGGGGTCCCGTGGCGAGCGGGTCGAGCCCGCCGCTGCGGCCGGCATCGCCAAGGGGCTGCTCTCCGCCGCGCCCGTCGCACTCGGCGGTCAGGCGGAGCCGGACCGGCCGCTCCCCGACGCGATCTTCGCCGCCGTCGCCGGGCGCCCCGGCAGCCCGCGGGAGGTGGGCGCGCTCAACACCGCGCTGGTCTCGCTCGTCGACCACGGCCTGGCGGCCTCGGTGGTGGCCGCCCGCGTCGCAGCGTCGGCGCGGGCCTCGGCGTACGACTGCCTCGTCGCCGGCTATGCCGCGCTCTCCGGTCGGCTGCACGGCGGCATCGGTCCGTCCGCGCTTGCGGTGCTGAGGAGCGGCGGCCCGGATGACGCGGAGCAGGGACTGACCGGCTTCGGGCACTGGCGACATCCCGAGGGCGACCCGCGAGCCGACGCGATCCTCGCGCGCCTCGCCCTGGTCGAGGGTGCTGCGCCGACCCTGGCGCGCCTGAGCGAGATCGCGGCACGGACCGAGCGCCGACCGAACATCGACGGCGCGCTCGCCGCACTCGTCCTCATCTGCGGTCTGCCCGACGACGCCGCGGAAGTGCTCTTCCAGGTGGGCCGTACGGCCGGCCTCGCTGCGCACGTCGCCGAGGAGTCCGAGGAGGATCCGCTGCGCTGGCGCGCGACGGATCCCAACACCTGACCCGCCCCGCGAAGAGTCGATTCTTGACGCCGAGGCGTCGACTTCTGACAGCGAGGCGTCAGTTTTCGGGCAGAAACTGACGTCTCGCCGTCAAGTTTCGACGTCTCGGCGTCGAAAACTGACGCGTCGGCGGGGTCAGCGTTCGCTGTCGAGCTGGGTCATGAAATGGGTCGGGTAGCGGTCGCCGCGGGCGGCGCCGACGGGGACGGCGGCGTCGATGCGGGCTAGGTCGGCGTCGTCGAGACGGACCGCGTTGGCCCCGGCCATCGACTCGACCTGGCTCACCTTCCGGGAGCCGATGACGGGGACGATGTGCTCGCCGCGGGCGGCGACCCAGGCGATCGCGAGCTGGGCGAGGGTGACGCCCTTGGACGCGGCGATCTCCTCCAGGGTGGCGAGCAGGGCGCGGTTGTGATCGAGGTTGTCGCCCTGGAAGCGCGGCATGTGCGCGAGCGAGCCGCCGAGGGCGCCGCTGCCGCCGATCAGGCCGCGGCCGAGGACGCTGTACGCGGTGATGCCGATCCCCAGCTCGCGGCAGGTGTCGAGGATGCCGTTGGTCTCGATCCCCCGGGTGAGCAGGGAGTACTCGATCTGCAGGTCGCTGATGGGGGCCACCGCGGCGGCACGACGGATCGTGTCGGCGCTGACCTCGCTCAGCCCGATGTGGCGTACATAGCCGGCAGCGACCAGCTCCTGGACCGCACCCACGGTCTCCTCGATCGGCACCTGCGGGTCCAGGCGGGCGGGGCGGTAGATGTCGATGTGGTCGGTCCCGAGCCGCTGCAGCGAGTAGGTCAGGAACGACTTCACCGCCTCGGGGCGGCCGTCGAAGCCCGCCGGCATCCCGACCGGGGTGAGCAGTGCGCCGAACTTCACCGAGAGCACCGCGTCCTCGCGGCTGCGCTCGCGCAGCGCCTTCGCGATCAGCATCTCGTTGTGGCCGGCGCCGTAGAAGTCGCCGGTGTCGATCAGGGTGCCGCCGGCGTCGAGGTAGGCGTGGATGACGCGTACACCCTCCTCGTCGCCGACCGCGCCGTAGGCGCCGGAGAGGCTCATCCCGCCGAGCGCGGGGGAGGTGACCTCAGGTCCGGTGCTGCCGAGCCGGCGCTTCTGGAACTGTGTCTGGGCTGTCTGTGAGTTCGTCATGCCTCCACCGTGCAGGCTTCCCGGGAGGTACGGCAGGGCCGACTCATCCAGGGACGGCCTCTCCCTGGCTGAGGCTCGTCTCCGGATCGATACTGGTCGGTGTGACCGACCGCAAGGCACTCGCCGACTTCCTCCGCCGACGTCGGGCGCTGATCCGCCCGGCCGACGTCGGCCTGCCCGAGGGCACCCGCCGGCGTACGCCCGGGCTCCGTCGCGAGGAGGTCGCGATGCTCGCCGGCGTGTCCACCGACCACTACACCCGGCTGGAGCAGGCCCGCGGGTCGGCGCCCTCGGAGTCGGTGGTCAACGCGGTCGCCCGCGCGCTGCAGTGCGACCTCGACGAGCGCGACCACCTCTTCTACCTGGCCGGGATGACCCCACCACCCCGTCGAGGCCACGTACGCCCCGGGCTCGTCGCTCTCGCCAACCGGCTCACCGACCTGCCCGTGATGATCTGCAACGACCTCGGCGAAGTGCTCTTCACCAACCCGATGGCCGACCTGCTGCTGGGACACCTGCGCGGCGGGAGGAAGACGGAGAACATGGTGTGGCGCTGGTTCACCGACCCGGATTTCCGGCAGATGCCCGAGGAGGACTGGGACCGGATCTCGGCCGTCCACGTCAGCGATCTGCGCGCGACCCACGCCCGTCGCGCCGGCCAACCCGACATCACCGGTCTCGTCGACGATCTGCTCGCCGCGAGCTCGGAGTTCCGCGGGCTCTGGGAGCGCCACGAGGTGGGCGTACGCCGTGCCGACCGGAAGACCTTCCTCCATCCCGAGGTCGGTACCGTCGAGGTGCGCTGCGAGGTGCTCTTCAGCGAGGGGCAGGAGATCCAGCTGGTCGCCTACTTCCCCGCCGAAGGCACCGACGCGGCCGAGAAGCTCGACCTGCTCCGGGTGATCGGCACCCAGGCCTTCTCCTAGGCCGCAGTTCCTAGGCCGCAACGGCAGAGCGCGGCGTGGCCATCACCGCTCTCAGGATCACGAATCGCAACAGCGTGGCGGTGGCGTTGGCGACGACGAGCACCACCAGCTCGGTCGGTCTGGCCGGCATCGGGATGGCCAGGTGGAGGAGCGCGAGGGAGCCCGACGTCAGCGCCAGCCCCAGCCCGAAGGCCAGCAGGCCGGCGACGTGGTGCTTGACCGCACCCCGCCGCGCGGTGATCCCGAAGGTCAGCCGGCGGTTGGCCGCGGTGTTGGCGACCGCGGTCACCAGGAGCGCGATCAGGTTGGCCGCCTGCGCTCCGACGGCGGTGCGCAGCAGGATGTAGAGCAGCAGGTACGCCAGCGTGCTCATCACCCCGACGGCGCCGAACCGGATCACCTGAGTCGCCAGGCTCGGGCTTCTGACGGGGCCCGGAGGACGTACGCCATTGAGGTCGATCCTGCCGCTGACCAGCCCGAACAGCAGTCTCCTGATCCCGGCCAGGTCCTCCTTGACCGTCTTCACGATGTCGACACGGGAGTCGGGGTCGTCGACCCAGTCCACCGGCACCTCGTGCACGCGCAGCCCGGCCTCGGAGGCGAGCACGAGCAGCTCGGTGTCGAAGAACCAGCTGTCGTCCTCGACCAGCGGGAGCAGCTTCTCGGCCACGTCGCGCCGGATCGCCTTGAAGCCGCACTGGGCGTCGGTGAACTCCGCGGAGAGGACCCCACGAAGCAGCAGGTTGTAGCCCTTGGACAGGACGTCCCGCTTCGGGCCCCGCTCGATCCGGCTGCCGCGGGCCAGCCGGGAGCCGATCGCGACATCGGAGTGGCCCGAGAGCAGCGGGGCGAGCAGGGGCGGCAGGGCTCGGAGGTCGGTGGAGAGATCGACGTCCATGTAGCCGACCACCTCCGCCTGCGACGTGGACCAGGCCGCCTTGAGCGCCCGCCCCCGGCCCTTCTGGTCCAGATGGATCGCCCGGACGCGCGTGATCTCGGTCGCGAGCCGCTCCGCGATCTGCCAGGTGCCGTCGGTGCTGGCGTTGTCGGCGATCGTGATCGTCGTGGAGTAGGGCAGGGTGCGCAGGTAGCCGTCGAGGTGGCGTACGGACGTCCCCAGGTTCTTCTCCTCGTTGTGGACCGGGATCACCAGGTCGATCGCCGTCAGCAGCCGCTTCTCGTCGAGGACCCACCCTCCGTCCGAGAGCTCCGTTCCCGCGGTCACGAGGCGTCCGCCGTCAGGTCGTAGACGGTGCTGCTGCCGATGGTGGTCTGGGTGAAGTTCTCCTCGACCCAGGCGCTGATCTCGGATGCGCTGGAGGTCTCGTCGCTGCCGCCTCTCATGCCGCCCATGCCGCCTCCGGCGATGAAGTAGTGGATCTCGCCGTCGGCGACGTACTCCTGGAACTGCTCGAGCGTGATGCTGTTCGAGGTGCCGTTGAAGCCACCGATCGCCATCACGGCCTCGCCGGTCTCGAGCTGGAGGCCGGCCGCGGTCTGGGAGCCGATCGTCGCGGCCACCCAGGTGTAGTTGCCGGCGTTGGTGCTCACCGCCTCGGCGAGCTCCTCGTCGACCTGGCCGCCGCCCATCATCCCGCCGCCGCGCATTCCTCCAGCGGGTCCGCCGGGCATGCCGCCGGGCATCTGGCCGGTCGGCGGGGTGCCGTTCTGGGTCTGAGCACCCGGGCCACCGCCAGCACCACCAGGACGACCACCGCCCATCCCGCCCATGCCGCCGCCCTCGTACGGACCGGCCGTAACGATCGAGCCGGTGTGGGCGGTGCCGATCGTCTGGATCGCGTACGCCGCAGGCCCGACCCCGAAGGTGACGGCTGCCACCCCGAGGACCGCGGCCGCCGCCCGGCGGGTGAGCCTGTCCGCGAAGACGAACCCGGCGGCGACCCCGAGGCCGATGATCAGGACGGGCCAGCGCAGTGCGTCGTACGGCTGTTCGCCGGACTGCCCGAGGAGCACCCAGCCCCAGATCGAGCTGCCGGCCATCGCGACGGCCAGGGTGATCCGGGCGAAGAGGCTGTCGCGGTCGCGCCACATGATCGCGGTGCCGACGACCGCGGTGATCGCGATCCACGGAGCCAGCGCGACGACGTAGTAGTCGTGGTAGATGCCCTCCATGAAGGAGAAGACCAAGCCGGTGACGAGCATGGTGGCGCCGCTGAAGATCAGCGCGGCGCGGGTCAGGTCGGTCCGGGGCGCCTTGCGCAGCGCGATGAGGCCGGTGACGAGGAAGAGCAGGGCCGCGGGGAGCAGCCAGGAGACCATGCCGCCGGAGACGCCCTGGAAGAGGCGCAGGATCCCGGCCGCGCTGGAGAAGCCCGCGTTGCCGAGGCCACCGTAGTCACCGCCGCTGAGCCGCCCGACGCCGTTGTAGCCGAGGGTCAGCTCGAGGAGAGAGTTGCCGGTCGAGCCGTCGATGTAGGGCCGCCAGGACTCCGGGATCAGCTCGACGATCGCGATGTACCAGCCGGCGCTCACGACCATGGCGACGAAGCAGGCCACGCCGTGCGCGAGCCTCTTCCCGAACGAGCCCTTGCCCGCGATCAGGTAGACGAGGGCGATGGCCGGAATCATCAGGAACGCCTGCAGCATCTTGGTGAGGAAGCCGAACCCGAGCAGCGCACCGGCCAGCACCATCCACCGGCCCTTGCCGGTCTCGATCGCCCTGAGCGTCGAGAACCCGGCGCCGACCAGCAGGAGGAGCAGCAGCGCGTCCGGGTTGTTGAACCGGAACATCAGCGCCGCCGCCGGCGTCAGCGCGGTGAACACCCCCGCCGCGATCCCCGCCTGCCACGGCGCGACCTTCTTGACGAGGCCGTGGACCAGGCCCACCGTGGCCACACCCATCAGCGCTTGCGGGACCAGGATGCTCCACGAGGACAGCCCGAAGAGGCGTACGGACAGGCCCATCACCCACAGCGACGCCGGCGGCTTGTCGACCGTGATCGAGCTGCTCGCGTCGAGCGCCCCGAAGAACCACGCCTTCCAGCTCTCGCCCCCGGCCTGCGCGGCCGCGGAGTAATACTGGTTGGCGTATCCCGACTCCGACAGCGTCCACAGGTACGCCACCGCCGTCAGGGCGAGCAAAATGATCAGGGACGCGCGCTCGGGTGTCGGACGCCATCGTGGTGTCTGTGTCGGCTCGGGTGCCGTTCTCGTCGTCGGTGGTTCGAGGAGTTGGGTCATACTCTCGAGGCTCGGGGGTTGGACTGTGGCGGGCTTACGGTCCGGCTGTGCTCGGGCTGTGTGCTGTGGTTCACAGGTGTTCACCCCGGTGGTCGAGCTTGTCGCGACCACCCCACCCCGCTCCCACCCCGCTGGTCGAGCCGCCGGAGCCGCTAGGCGGAGGCGTGTCGAGACCAACACGGTTCCTCGGCTGATCGAGTCTGCTGAGAACTCCCTGCCGGGACGTTTCGCCCGAGGGCTGGCCTGGGCCGCCGACCCTGTTTGGAGGGTCTTCTCGATCTGGTCCGGCGTCAAGGACGGCCTTCGGCCGCCGGCTTCGCCGGCCGCCTGCGGCGGTCCTGGACTCCGGACCAGATCGAGAAAAACTTGGCTGGCTATCGGGGCGGCGGCCCGGGTGTGGCGCAGCGCATTCTTCCTTGCGACGGGTGGTGTTGCAGGGGGTGGAAGGTGGCCCTTCGGGCCACTTACCATCCACAAGAACGATGCCGTTCGCTCACCGCGAAAACAGGGTTTGAACAGGGAAAATAGATGACAGAAGGCGTGGTTGAGGCGTAGAATCAGAGCCATCACAACACCTCACTGAGGGGAGGAAATGGCGATGAGTCTCGAACCCGAGATCAACCACTGGGGCACCAACCCCGGCGACCCGATCGAGGTCGAGTTGGCCGCCATCGAATCCTCCCTCGACCAACTCCTCACCCGGGACCCCCTCTATTGGCACACCGGGCAGAAGAAAGACTCGTTGAGACGGCTGGAGAAGCTCCAGGCCAAACTGGCCGCGGTGAAGCTCCAGGTCCTCGCCTCTGCCGGGGACATCGCCGAAGAGACCGGCGCCAAGGACGCCTCCGCCTGGATGCGGGCCGAGCTGCTGGTCGACAAGGGTGAGGCTCGCTCCCAACTCAAACTCGCGACCGGCGTGGCGAAGTACGAGCACGTGGCCGCTGGCCTGGCGCAGGGTGTTGTCTCCGAGGACAAGGCGCGGGTGATCGTTCGTGCGCTCGACAAGGTCGCATCCGACCCGGTCGCCAGTGCCGAGGACCTGGTGCTGGCCGAGAAGATGCTGGTCGACTACGCCACCGAGCTGACCGCGAAGCAGCTCAAGATCGCCGGACGCCGGATCCTGACCAAGATCGACCCGGCCCGGTTCGAGGCTGCCGAAGCCCAGGCCGTCCTGGCCGAGGAGGAACGGGCCCAGCAGAGGACCGCGTTGCGGGTGTGGGACAACCACGACGGCACCATCGGGTTCCAGGGTGTGGTGCCGACCTCGATCGGGATGCGGTTCAAACGACTCGTCGAGGCCTACGCCCAACCCCGCAAACAGCAGCTCGTCGGCAAGGGCAGCCCGTTGCCGCCGTGGGAACGACTCATGGGCCAAGGGTTCTCGCGGCTCCTGGAGACCATCGACCCCGCCGCCCTGCCCCGCCATGGCGGTGACGCCACCACGATCAACGTGGTGATCTCACTGGAGGAGCTCCGCAAGGACCTCGGGGTCGCCACCCTGGGCTATGACGAGACCAACGGCACCACGATCACCGCGGCCGAGGCGCGGCGGATGGCGTGCAACGCCACCATCATCCCCTGGGTCCTCGGTGGTGAGGGTGAGGTCCTAGACGTCGGCCGGGGCAGCCGGTTCTTCCAGCCGATCCAGCGCAAGGCGCTGCGGTTGCAGCAGAAGTGCTGCCAGGCCGAGGGGTGTGACATGCCCCCGGAGTGGTGCGACGCCCACCATCTCGACCCCTGGGCTGCTGGCGGGAAGACGGACCTGAAGGACGGGGCGTTGTTGTGCCCCCACCATCACCGCCTGGCGCATGCACCCGGCTACATCCACGAGCGACTACCGGATGGCACCATCCGGTTCACCCGCCGCTCTTAGACCGGCAGGGTCACGAGCTCATTCTGGCCGGTCATCGCCGTGCCCCCGTGTCCGCAGGTGTTTCCCCACCCGCGCGAACACCGCCGCCAAGTGGGGCGTCGGCTCGTGAGTCACCCAACTGAATCCGCCGCGCCACACCCTCGCCGTCGGCCCGATACAGGCGAAATCTTTCTCGATCAGGTGCCGGGTCAAGGATGGCCGCAGGCCACCGGCGAAGCCCGCCATCTCGACAAGCTCGATACATCGCCTTGACGCGGTGCGTGATCGAGAAACAATCGAAGCAAGGGTCGGCGGCGAACACCGACAACGAAACCACGGTCACCCCCGCGCGCCGCCCCGAAAGACCAAGGCTCAGCAGAGCTCACCCACCGAACCCAGCGGCCAGAAAGCAGGGCGCGACGCGCCGTACGTGTCCGAGATCACGTTCCCAGACACACCCAAAACAAGAACGCGTTCTAGTATTGAGCGTGAAACCCACGCTCGACCTCGTAACCACCTGGTGGAATGGATTCGGAGGGTTACACGACCCCCTTTAGGCTTGCCTTAGTACATCCACGGAAGGTTGAACTCCCTTATGCGTGACATCCGCGTTGCGATCGTCGGTGCCGGCCCGGCCGGCATCTACGCTGCCGACATCCTCACGAAGGAGCACCCTGGTGCGCGCGTCGACGTCATCGAGCGTCTGCCTGCCCCTTACGGCCTGGTTCGCTACGGCGTGGCTCCTGACCACCCGCGAATCAAGGAGATCATCAAGGCTCTGAAGCGCGTCCTGAACCAGGACAGCATCCGCTTCATCGGCAACGTCGACTTCGGCACCGACCTCAAGCTCGACGACCTGCACCGGTTCTACGACGCCGTCATCTTCGCCACCGGCGCGATGGCCGACCGCGAGCTCGACATCCCGGGGATCGACCTGCCCCAGTCCTACGGCGCGGCCGACTTCGTCAGCTGGTACGCCGGTCACCCCGACGTCTCCCGCGAGTGGCCCCTCGACGCCGAGGAGGTCGCTGTCCTCGGCGCCGGCAACGTCGCCCTCGACGTCGCCCGGATGCTGGCCAAGCCCGCCGACGAGCAGCTGGTCACCGAGATCTCCGACAACGTCTACCAGGGTCTGAAGAAGAACCCGGCCAAGACGGTCCACGTCTACGCCCGCCGCGGCCCCGCCCACATCAAGTTCAGCCCGATGGAGCTGCGCGAGCTCTCCCACTCCCCGTCGGTCGACGTCGTCGTCGAGGAGGAGGGCTTCGAGATCGACGAGGCCGGCGAGAAGGCGATCCAGAGCCACAAGGCGACCAAGCTGGTGGCCGACATCCTCCTGAAGTACATGGAGGCGCCCGCCGGCGACAAGCCGCACAAGATCGTCATCCACATGATGCAGAACCCCGTCGAGATCCTCGGCGAGGACGGTCGCGTGGTCGCGCTGCGCAGCGAGAAGACCGAATACAACGGCGACGGCACCGTCACCGGCACCGGTGAGTTCACCGACACCCCGGTCCAGGCCGTCTACCGCGCCGTCGGCTACCTCTCCGAGGCGCTCCCCGACGTGCCTTTCGACAGCGAGAACGGCGTCATCCCCAACGCCGGCGGCCGAGTGCTCGATCTCAACGGCGAGCACATCGACGGGACGTACGTCACCGGGTGGATCAAGCGCGGACCGGTCGGCCTCATCGGCCACACCAAGTCCGACGCCAAGGAGACCATCGACAACCTCCTCCACGACCTCGACAAGCTCAAGCCTGCCGAGCACGGCTCGCCCGCGGCAGTCCTCGAGCACCTGTCCGGCAAGGGTGTCGAGTTCACCACCATCGAGGGCTGGGAGCAGCTCGACAACCACGAGCGCTCCCTCGGCGAGGCCCAGGGCCGCGAGCGGATCAAGGTCGTCCCCCGCGACGAGATGATCCAGATCTCCAACAGTTGATCGATCCCGTACGCAGAGGGCCGGCCACCATGCGGTGGCCGGCCCTCTGCGATTTACCCGGGCACTGAGAACGGGTTGAAGACCTCGACCCCGGTCGACTCGAAGTCCTCGGTGTTGCGGGTCGAGACCGTGAGCCCGTGCTCGAGAGCGGTCGCGGCGAGCAGCGAGTCCACGGCCGGAAGGGGCCGCGAGGAGTTCAGCTCGCCCCAACGATCCGCCACACCTGCGGTCACCGGCAGAACCTGATCGTCGTACTGCTCGACGAGCCCTTCGATCCAGACCTTCAGGGCCTGCGCCGCGACCTCGTCGCCACGCGCCGCGAGGCGCGCGGCACCCGCACACAGCTCACCAACCGTCAACACCGAGAGGTGGACCTCGTCGGCGCCGAGACCGTTCACCCATTCGATGACGGCAGCGTCGGGACGCTTCTTCCGAAGCTCGGAGACCACGTTCGTGTCGATCAGTCCAGAGCCCCTCTCGCTCAAGTCGTCAACCAAAGGTTGACGAGGCGCAAGCGTCAACCTAGAGTTGACGCATGACGACTCCCCGCGATGCAGACCCTGCCCTCAAGGCCGTGCGCCTCGACACCCTGATCGACTCCATCAAGAAGGCTCGGACCGAGCCCCTGGACCAGCTGGCCGATGCGATGATGGTCGGTGAGCACCTGGGCGAGGTGGCCGACCATCTGATCGGGCACTTCGTGGACCAGGCCCGCCGCTCCGGCGCCTCCTGGACCGAGATCGGCACCCGGATGGGGGTGACGAAGCAGGCGGCCCAGAAGAAGTACGTCCCCAAGGCCGGCGACCAGTCGCTCGACCCGAACGCCGGGTTCGCGAAGTTCACCCCGCGTGCCCGCACGGTGGTCGTCGCCGCCCAGGCGGAGGCACGGAAGGCCGCGAACGCGGAGACCGGCGTACCGCACCTCGTGCTCGGCCTCCTCTCCGAGCCCGAAGGGGTCGCGGGCCACGCGATCCGGGCGCAGGGCGTGACCCTCGACAAGGTCCGCGAGGTGGCGACCGCCGCCACTCCGGAGCCCTACGGCGAGGTCGGAGAGATGATCCCGTTCACCGCCGACGCCAAGAAGGTGCTCGAGCTGACCTTCCGCGAAGCCCTGCGGCTCGAGCACTCCTACGTCGGCACCGAGCACATCCTGCTCGCCCTCCTCGAGCACGAGGACGGCGCCGGGATCCTCCATGAGGCCGGGATCGAGAAGGCAAGCACCGAGCAGAGCATCACGTCCATCCTCGCCTCGCTCGAGGTCGACTTCGACCCGGGTACCTTGATCTGAGGGACCCCTGGCACGAGCGAGCAGCGCGGGCCAGGGGCTTCGATACCTTCCGAGGACCTGGAGGTACCCCATGCCACGCTGTTTCGGCCGACTCGTCCTCGGCCTCGTCCTGGCCGTCGCCGCCCTCAACGTGCCTGCCGCCGTGACGGCGCCGCCGGCGGAGGCGGCCTGCCGGCCGACGCTCAAGTCGCTGACCTTCGCCAGGAGCACCGTGGCCGGAGGCTCGTCGACCACCGCCACGGTCCGGCTCAGCTGCCGGACTCCCAGGCGGACCACGGTGCGTCTGTGGGCCAGCACGGGCATCAGGGTCCCGGCGTACGTCTCTGTCGCGAGGGGCCGGAGCACGGTCCAGGTCACCGTCCGGACCTCGCCGACGACGGTCCGGAGCAGCGGCCGGGTCAAGGCCACCTATCGAGGCGTGGAACGCCGCGCGACGCTGGTCCGCGCGGTCACCCCGTGCTACCCGACGCCGGTGCCGACGGCCGTGGCGCTGCCCGCCTACGTCCACGCCGGACAGACGGCCAGCGGGACGGTGACGATGGACTGCGTCGCGAAGACCTCCCTGGCCGTGAGCCTCGCCTCGAGCTCGTCATGGGTCACCGTCCCGGGCACGGTCACGATCGCGGCCGGGCGGCGTACGGCGTCGTTCAAGGCCGTCACGAAGGGGCCGACGACCGGGTCGCTGCCTGCGTTCAACGCGACGGTCAGGGCGACCCGGAACCGGAAGAGCGCCACCCGGGTGATGCAGGTCCGGCCGGAGATCCGATCGTTCCGGCAGGGGGACCGGTTCACGGTGAACGAGCCGGTCCTGACGCCCGAGGGGACCGAGGGCTGGGTGCACGGAACCCTCCGGATCACCCTGGACCATCCGGCCCCGCCGGGCGGGCTCGACGTGAAGGGATCCTTCCTCCCCGAAGGCGAAACCGTGGCCGAGGTGGCGATCGGGTTCGACTCCTATCCGCCCGACTCCCGCGTGACCGACCACCTCGTGATCACGGACTCCGCCGGCAACGTCCTGATCCACGAGGAGTTCACCTACACCGTCCATCGGGCCCCGTGAGGGGGTCCCTGACGTGCCCGGGCAACACCCCTGTGGCCGAAGCACGCCAGGGACGTTTCAGGCCCCCACGGGCGCGAGGACGATGTCGAACCGCACCGTCGACCAGGTGCCATCGACAGCCCGGCCATCCGGCGTCGGCGTCCCGGCAGGCTGCTGCTCGAACGTCTTGATCAGGGACTCCTTGACCCCGAAGACGGTGTCCTTCCAGCCGATCGGGTCGCCCTCGGGGAAGATGTGCGTGACCAGGGTGCGGCAGCCCTCGTGGCTGACCATGAAGTGCAGGTGCGAGGCGCGCAGCGGCGACCGCCCGACCGCGGTCAGCATCTTGCCGACGGGACCGTCGTCGGGGATCGGGTACGGCGTGGGCGTCAGCCCCCAGAACCGGTAGCCGCCCTCGGCGTCGGTGAACAGGTGCGCCCGGGCCGCCCGCGAACCGGCGTCACGCTGGACGTCGTAGAGCCCGTCCTCGTCGGCCTCCCAGACCTCGATCCTGGCTCCGACCAGCGGTTTCCCGTCGGTGTCGGTGACCGTCCCGGCGACCCAGCACGGCTCGCCCGGAGCACCGAAGGCCATGTCTCCGCCCAGCTCGATCGCCGGGGAGTCCTCCACGAAGAAGGGTCCGAAGACCGTGGCCTCTGTCGCGTCGGCGTACGCCTCGTTGTTGATGTTGATCGTCTGCATCGAAGCACCGAGGGTGTCGGAGAGGAGGATGAACTCCTGGCGTACGTCGTCGGTGATGTGGCCGGCCTTCGTCAGGAAGTCGATGGCTTCGCCCCACTCCTCCTCGGTGAGGCGTACGTCGCGGATGAAGGCGTGCAGGTGACGGGTCAGCGAGACCATGACCTCCTTCAGGCGCGGGTCCTCGCAGGCGTCGAAGGACGCGACCACGGTGTCGACCAGGCTCTGCTCGACAGCCTGCTGCTGGGGTGAGATCTCGGTGGCCATCAGCTCTCCTCTCCCGCCCACGCCGCGGTCAGCAGCGCGGTCAGGTTCTGTTCGGTGACCGGGGTCGGGTTGTTGTCGGGGATCGCGGCCAGGATCGGCGCGACCGCCTTGGCGATGCCCTCCTCGGGCATGCCGTAGTCCTGGAGCGCCTTCGGCGCCGAGAGCGCCGTACGCAGCTCCGCCAGGCCCACCACCGCGCTCGGCGCCCCGAACGCCACGGCCATCCGCGCCTCCGCCTCCGGGGCGTTAGGCGCGTTGAAGGCGAGCACGTGCGGGAGCACGACCGCGTGGGTCTGGGCGTGCGGCAGGTTGAACATGCCACCCAGCACGTGGCAGATCTTGTGGTGCATCCCCGAGCCGGCGGAGGTGAACGAGACCGCTGCCAGGTAGGCGCCGTAGAGGGTCTGCTCGATCCCGTCGATGCTGGCGGAGTCGCTCGCGACCTTCGGCAGGCCTGCCGCGAGCCCCCGGATTCCCTCGGCCGCGTTGACCTGGTCGATGGGATCCACCCGCGGACCCCACATCGCGTCGACGCTGTGCGCGAGGGCGTTCAGGCCGCTGGCGACCGTCATCTCCCCGGGCAGCGTCCTCAGCAGCGCCGCGTCGTAGACGACCGAGCGCGGCAGGACGCGGGCGTCGACCCCGGTCGTCTTCGTCTCGCCCGAGGTCAGGCCCCAGACGTTGGTCGCCTCGGACCCGGCGTACGTCGTCGGGACCGCCACGATCGGCAGCCCCGTGGTGAGCGCGACCGCCTTGGCGAGGCCGGTGGTCGAGCCACCGCCGACGCACACCAGTGCGTCGACGGCGGACTCGGCCGCCCGCTCACGAGCCCGCTCGGCGACCTCGACCGGCACATGCATCACGACCTCGTCGTGGCGCAACGCGACCGGTACGTCGGCGGTCACCCGGGCGGCGAGCTCGGCCTCGCGCGCGCCGGCGATGACCATCACCCGCCGCGCGCCGAGCTCGTCGATCTCTGCTGCCACCGCGGCGGGCGCCTCGCCGGTGGCGAAACGGACCCGCTGCGGCAGCGACTCGTGCGTGAACTTCATCGATCCCCCCGCGCAGTCAACAGCGATCAGGCCTTGCCCAGCAGCGTCGCGACCGCCTCGCCCAGCGCAGCACCGGGGTCCTCGGGCAGCGACATGGCGCGCCAGGCGATGTGCTTGTCGGGACGTACCAGGATCGCGCCCGACTCCTCGACCTCACGGAGCTTGGCCCAGTCGAAGTAGAGGTCGGTGACCGCCCGGCCGGGGCCGATCACGACGGTCTGGAGCGGAATCCCGAACTGCGACCGCGCCGCGGCCGCCGCGTCCTCCCACGCCTCACCGGCGACGCCGGTGATCAGCGTCCACTGCGTGTAGGGGGCGAGGTCGAGCATCGCGTGCTTCTCGACGTTGTCCCCGACCCAGGCGTGCGGCAGGTGCGCGCCCGGCGAGGTCGACATCCGGTGGTAGAGGTCCTCGTCGTCGGTCGGCGCCGGCCGGGTGCCGTCGGAGACGATCGCGTCGGACTCGTAGAACTGGCCGAGCTCGACGCCGTGGGCGTTGAACTCGTAGTTCTTGCGCTCCATCGCGGTGACCAGCGCGGCGCGCTTGGCCGCGCCCTCGGGGGTGTTGGCCTTGCGCTCCTCGATGGCCTTGGCCATCTCCTCGCCCTCGAGACCGACGACACCGAGCGCCTCGAAGAGCTCGCCGAACTCCCGGGCGGACTGGTTGGCCCGGGTGACGATGCGCTTGGCGACCGGGGCGCGCTCGGTGGAGTAGGACTCCAGGAGCGACGGCTCGGCGTACCCCTGGAGCACCGCGGCGAGCTTCCAGGCCAGGTTGTAGGAGTCCTGGATCGAGGTGTTCGAGCCGAGCCCGTTCGACGGCGGGTGGCGGTGGATGGCGTCGCCGGCGCAGAAGACGCGGCCCTTCTGGGCGTGGGTCGCGTACATCTCGTTCACGCCCCACAGCGAGTAGCCGGTCACGTCCGGCTCCAGGTCGGGCATCCCGAGCAGGTCGCGGATGACCTTGACCGCGTACTCCTCGGTCAGCTCCGGCGGCGGCTGGTTGATGTCGTAGCCCCACACGATCAGCCACTCGTCCCAGGGGCGGACCATGCGGACCAGGCCGGTGCCGATGCCGCCGACGTTCGAGCCGGGCTGGATGACCCAGTAGAGGACCGAGGGGCGGTGGTCGACGAGCTCGGAGAGGTCGGCCTTGAAGGTGATGTTCATCGAGCCGGCGATGTCCATCGCACCCTCGAGCGGCAGGTCGATGTCGGCGCCGACCTGGGTGCGGGCGCCGTCGGCGCCGATGAGGAACTTCGACCGGATCTTGTACTCGTGGCCGGTCAGGCGGTCGCGGGCGATCGTGGTGACGCCGTCCTCGTCCTGGACGTGCGAAAGGTATTCGGTGGAGAACCGCGTCTGGGTGCCGCGCTCGGTCGCGTTGCGGACCAGGATCGGCTCCAGGTACGTCTGCGGGATGTCGACGGTCAGGCACGGGCTCGCCAGCTGGTAGTCGGCCTCCCGGTCGGGCCGGGTGCCCCAGGTGCGGATGCGGCCGATCTCCTCGCCGGCGATGCTCGTGCAGAAGACGGTGTCACCGACGAGCTCGTGCGGCGTCGCGTCGGCGAGCACCTGCTCCTCGATGCCCAGGTCGCGGAAGATCTCCATCGCGCGCTGGTTGGTGATGTGCGCCCGCGGGGTGTTCGCGGTCCAGCGGTACTTCGTGATCATGATGTTGTCGACACCGAGCTCGCTCAGGAAGAGCGCGGCGGACGCACCGGCCGGACCGGATCCCACGACGAGGACGTCGGTGGTCACGACATCCTCGGTCTCGGGGACCTCGGTCTCTTTCTGGCCGTCGTCGAAGACTGGCATGTTCCTCACCTTTCCGAGGCCACGGCGGGGTGTGGGATCGCAGCCTCGGACCGAGTCTTGCGGGCCGCTCGGGCCGCTTCAAAGGTGGGGTCGCCGGTTGGCGGAAATGCGTACGCGACTCAGCTCTCGAGCGGGAGCCACGCCTTGACCGCGGCGATGGTCGAGTCCGGCTTCCGGGCCCACTTGAAGTGGTCGATGCCGGGCTCGTCCAGGTGCACACGCGCGACCTCGAGGCCCGGCATCCGCCGGTGGATCTCGTCGACCGTCTCGCTGGGCGCCAGCCAGTCGCCCTCGATGGAGACGATCAGCGCAGGCTTCTCCAGGGCGCGCATCAGCGGGGTGACGTCGCGCGTCGGCATGCCGAGGCGGAGCCGGCCGGTGCGGGCGTACCGGGCCCATTCCTTCATCAGCGTGCGTGCCTCGCGGCCGGCGAACTTGAGCTGCTTGCCGGGGAAGTGGCCGACGACGCGGCCGATGAGGCCCATCGCCTGGCTGGCGACCAGGAAGCCCGGGCCGTAGTTGCGCCAGTAGGGCGTCTGCGAGGCGACGTAGACCAGGCCGGCGACCCGGTCGGGGTGAAGCGCGGCGTAGGCGCTGGCGGCCTGCCCACCGAGGCTGTGCCCGAGGACGTACGTCGCACCGGCCGCGGCCGGGATCAGCTCGCCGAGGCGGTCGACGGCGGCAGCGATGTCGTCGACCAGGTCGGCGTAGCCGAAGTCGTAGGCCCAGCCGGCGACGCGCCCGCCGAGTTCCTCGTGGCCACGCTGCTCCATCCGGCCGACGTTGATCCCGGCCTCCGCGAGGGCCACGATCAGCTTGTCGTAGTAGCCGGCCGGCATGCCCATCGCGGGCACGACCAGCAGGGTCGGCGCCTCGGGGGCCGCCGCACGGACCACCGTCAGCGTGAAGCTGGTGCCCTCGGCACGCTCGATGGCGTGGGCCTCGGGGGTGGTCGTGGGGGTGGAAGTCTCGGTCACCCGACCAATGTTACTCGTCGGTAAGGTCACCGGGAACTCGGACCGAAATCCACAGACTCGGCCGCTTGTGGAGAACCCTGTGGATAAACCTGGTGGCCGACCGGGAAGACCTCGTAGCGGCCGCGCGCGACCAGCCCCCACAGCCCGCGCGGCGCCAGCAGCACGACCGCGATCGCGACCGCTCCGAGGGCGATGAGATACCAGGTGCCGTAGGAGTCCAGGAGCTGCTGGAGCGCGAAGAAGATCACCGCGCCCAGGATCGGACCCTCGATCGTCCCCAGCCCACCGATGACGACGATGAAGATCATGAACGCCGTGTACTGGACCGAGAACATCGAGTCCGGGGAGACCCGCAGGCCGTTGACCGCGATCAGCGCGCCGGCCAGGCCGGCACCGCCGGAGGCGGCGACGTAGACGAGCCGCTGCGAGCGGCGTACCGCGACCCCGAGCGACGCCGCCGCGACCGCGTCGTCACGGATCGCGGTCAGACCGAGGCCGACGCGCGAGCGCATCAGGACGTACGTCGCGAGCACGACGAGCACCGCCAGCACGAGCGCCAGGTAGTAGACGGTCGCGATCCGGGTCACCCGGTCGACCCCCTGGAAGGCGGTGAGCGAGAGGCCGGAGCCGCCACCGAAGCCCGGGAGCTCCTGGGTGACCAGCTTGAAGACCTCGGCCACCACCCAGGTGCCGATCGCGAAGTAGCCTCCGACCAGCCGGAACAGCAGGAACGAGGTGGGGATGGCCAGGGCGGCACAGACCACGCCGGCCGCAACGACAGCCACCGGGATCGGCAGTCCGACGACGTCGGCGAGCTTGATCACGCCGTAGCCGCCCGCACCGATGTAGGCCTGCTGCCCGATCGAGACCAGCCCGCCGTAGCCGGCCATCAGGTTCCAGGTCGTGCCGAGGATGATCAGCGCGAAGAGCGTGACCAGGTTGGTCACGTCGCCCGGGCTGAACACGAACCAGGGCGCAGCGGCCAGGAACACCACGACCGCGGCGAGGACGCCGCCGCCTGCGAGAGAGGGCCAGCCGCCGCGTACGACCTTCAGGGTCGTCGTGCCGGCCATGGTGTTCACCGTCATGCGACGACCGCCTTCGGGAGCAGGCCCTGGGGCCGGAACAGGAGCACGACCAGGAAGACCAGGTGACCGGCGAGAACGCCGTAGGCCGGGTCGATCTGGGCGCCGACGGTCTGCGCGACGCCGAGCACCAGCCCGCCGAGGAGCGTGCCCCACAGCGAGCCGAGACCACCGATGATGACCGCCTCGAAGGCGAAGATGAGGACCAGGTCCCCGTACGTCGGGCTGAACTGCGTCGACATGCCGAGGAAGACACCGGCCAGGGCGACTGTGCCGATCGCGATCGCGGTGGCCAGGGCGTACATGTGCTTCTCGTCGATCCCCATGAGCGTGGCCGCCTCGGGGTCGTCCTTGGTCGCGCGCATGGCGCGGCCGATGCGGGTGTGGGAGAGGTAGAGCTGCAGACCGACGATCACGCCGACCGCCACGACGAGCGTGAGCAGCGAGAAGACGCCGACGCGTAGGTCGCCCAGCTCCACCGACGACGTCGACAGGTCGCCGATCGAGATCTTGCGGGAGTCGGCGGTGAAGATCTCCTGGAGCAGGTTGGCGCCGATGACCGCCAGGCCGAACGAGACCAGCAGCGGCGACAGCTCGCCGTGGCGCAGCGCCTTGTTGAAGAGGCCGCGCTGGATCGCGTAGCCGACCGCGGCGAGCACCGGGATCACGATGACGATGGTGAGGAACGCCGGCATCCCGGTCTGCTGGACGAGCCAGAGCGCGAGGTAGGCCGAGGCGACCGCGAGGACGCCGTGGGCGAGGTTGACGATCCGCATCACGCCGAAGATGAGGCTCAGACCGCAGGCGAGGAGTGCGTACTGCCCGCCGAGCAGGAGCCCCTGGAGGACCGCGTTGATCCAGTCCATCAGCCGGCCTCCTGCTCGTCGACCCCGAAGTACGCCGCCTGGACCTGCTCCCGGGTGACGTCGGCCGCCGCGCCCTCGAGAACGGTGCGGCCCTCGAGGAGGCACTGCACCCGGTCGGCGACGGAGAGCGCCTGGGTGAGGTCCTGCTCGACCACGAGCACGGTCGTCCCCTTCGCGGCGATGGTGGGAAGCGCCTTGTAGATGTCGGCGATCACGACCGGAGCGAGCCCGAGCGAGACCTCGTCGAGCAGGAGCAGCTTCGGGTTGGACATCAGCGCCCGGCCGATGGCGGTCGCCTGCTGCTCACCACCGGAGAGGTGGGCGCCGCGACGTGTCCTCTTCTCCGCGAGCAGCGGGAACGCGTCGTAGACGGTGGTGAGGTTCCACGGGCCGGGCCGGCGTCCGTGCGCGCCGACCTTGAGGTTCTCCTCGACGGTGAGCGAGGCGAAGATACGGCGTCCCTCCGGTGTGAGCGCGATGCCCTCACGGACCCGCCGGTGGGCCGGGGTGTGGGAGACGTTGTGGTTGTCGAACCGGATCCGGCCGGAGCTCGGCCGGAGCAGACCGGCGATCGCCTTCAGCAGGGTGGACTTGCCGGCGCCGTTGGCGCCGATCACGGCGAGGGTCTCGCCCTCGGCGACAGTCAGCGTGATGCCGTGCAGGGCGCGGAAGTCGCCGTAGCTCACGTCGATCGCGTCGACTTCGAGCAGGGTCATCGGTCTCCCTCGAATGCTGACCGAGGTAACTCGGTGAACGGGTACTTGCTTCGCGGAGCTCCACGAAGGGGGTGCGTGCTGACCGAGTTACCCTTCGACAAGCTCAGGACATCGCCTCGGTGAGCATTCGGCGGGTCGTCCCGGGATGTTGACCGAGGTAACTCACTGAACTCCCGCTTCCCTCGTGGAACTCCACGAAGGAAGCGACCGCCGACCGAGTTACCTCGGTGAGCATCCGCCGCGCTCATTCGCCCTCCAGGTCGGGAGAGCCGAGGTAGACGGCGGCGACGGCGTCGCTGGCCATCACCTCACGCGGGTCGCCGGTGGCGACGACGTCACCCTGGGCCAGGCACATCAGCCGGTCCACGACCTGCAGCAGCGCGTGCACGATGTGCTCGATCCAGACGACGCCGGTGCCGCTGTCGCGGATCGCAGAGATGGTCTCGATCAGGGCTGGCAGCTCGTGCTCGGTGAGGCCTCCGGCGATCTCGTCGAGGAGCAGCAGCCGGGGCTGGGTCGCCAGCGCGCGGGCGAGCTCGAGCCGCTTGCGGTCGAGCAGCCGCAGCGAGCCGGCGGGGGTGTTGGCGAGATGGGCGAGCGAGGCGGTCTCCAGCGCCTGCCAGGCCTGCTCGTCGGCCTCGCGGCGGCGCGTACCCGCGCCGAAGGTGGACCCGACCAGCACGTTCTCGAAGACGGTGAGCCCCTCGAAGGGGCGGGGGACCTGGAACGTACGCCCGATGCCGAGGGCCGTACGCCGGGCGGCCGGCATCCGGGTGACGTCGGCGCCGTCGAAGCGGATGGTGCCCGCGTCGGCCGGGAGGGTGCCGGTCACCAGGTTGAGCAGCGTGGACTTGCCGGCGCCGTTGGGCCCGACGATGCCGAGCGCCTCGCCCGGGCCCACGTGGAACGAGACCGAGCGGGCGGTGACGACCCGGCCGAACGCCTTGGCCAGGCCTTCGGCCTCCAGCAGCGCGCCGGGCGCGCTGCTGGAGACCTCGACCGATGGCTCGCCCGATGGTGGGGCAGAGGTCACTTGAGCGCCTCGGGCTCGCCCCCGAGCGGTACGTCGGGAGCCAGCGAGTTCTGCACGACGACGAGCTCGAACGGGTGCTCCCCGCCCTCGACCTGGCGCCACTGACCGCCCGCGAGAGAGGTCTTGGCGACGTACGGCGGGACGCTGTCGTCCTTGCCCCACGCGACGTCACCGACGACCGTGGAGACCTCGAGCCCGGACAGCGCCTTGGTGATCGCGTCGGCGTCGGTCGAGCCGGCCTCGGTCACCGCCGCGGTCGCGACCTCGAAGAGGGCGTGCGCGAAGCCCAGCGGCTGGGTCCACTGCTTGCCGGTCTTCTCCTCGTACGCGTCCGCCAACTCCTGCGCGGACTGGCCGGTCAGCGAGGACTTGTAAGGAGCGGTCGGGGTCCACCACACCTCGGTCGAGAGGTTGTGGGCGATCGGGCCCAGCGCCTCGACGCTGCTCGGGAACAGGAGCGCCTTGCCGATGGTCGCGACCTTCGGGTTGTAGCCCTGCTGCTTCGCCTGCTGCCAGAACGTGGTGAAGTCCGGCGGGATCGGGACGCCGACCAGGACGTCGTGACCCTTGTAGGCGCTGATCTGGGCGGAGAAGTCCTTGGTGCCGTTGGGGTAGTTGCCCGGGTTGTCGATCTTCACGCCGGACGCCTCGGTGAGCGCCGGGAAGTTGGCGCCCCAGGCCTCGCCGTCGGGGTCCTTCGGGAACAGGCCGCCGGCCTTCTTGTTGTTCGGAACCTTGCTCCAGATGTCGGCGTAGACGGCCGAGACGTCCTCGAGTCCCCAGAAGAAGTGGTAGCTGTACTTCAGCTCGGCCGGCTTGTCGCCGCTGCGGATGGCGAACGGCTGCCACGGGGCAACCGTGGTGATGCACGGGATCGAGTTGGCCTCGCACTGCTCCGAGACCGGGTTGACGATGTCGGGCGTCGAGGAGGCGACGATGATGTCGGCGCCGTCCTTGTTGATCAGGTCGCCGGCCACCGCCCCGGCCTTCGTCGTGTCGCTCTGGGCGTCGCGCACCACGATCTCGACGTCGAGCTCCTTGTCGCCCGCCTTGACCGGGTGGTCCTTGAAGTAGGTCTCCAGCTCGTCGACGACGAAGCTGTTCGCCTCGCCGAACGGCGCCGAGGAGCCCGTCTCGGTCGAGACGAACCCGATGGTGAGCGTGTCCTCTCCGCCACCGCCTTCGTCGTCGATGCCGCCCGACCCGCAGGCCGTCAAGGTCAGCGCCATCGCTGCGACACCGGCGGCGGCCATGCTCAGGCCGCGTCCGGTGGTGAGTCCGTTGCGCACGTACTTCTCCTTAGAGAGTGGGGTGTTGAGGAGTGTCGTCCGCCACCGCCCCTGCAGGTGGGAAGCAGGGTCTGGTTGGCGGAAAATCGCATGGAAGAACTATCGGACTTTGGTGGACTTGTCACCCTCTCGCGCCGAGAAGTGGGCTCTGGGCGCCGAGAAGTGAGTTGTGGTGTACGAAACTCGACTTTCGTACGCCACAACTGAGGATTCGGCCGCCACAGGTGCGGAGTCGGCTGGAGTCAGGCTCGGGCGGCGCGGCGTACGTCTCCGGCGGCGACGCCGAAGCGCTTGCGGAAGGCCTGGGAGAAGTACGAGGCCGAGGTGAAGCCGCACTTCTCGGCGACGTCGACGGTGCGGATGGCCGGGTCCGAGCCGGTGGCGAGCATCGCGTAGGCGAGCTCGAGGCGGCGGCCGAGGATGTGGCGGGGGACGCTGGTGCCGGCGTCTGCGAAGAGCCGGGAGAGGTGTCGCTCGGAGATGCCGGCACCCGCGGCGACGGTCGTCGCGGAAAGGCCCGGGTCGACGAGATGGTCCTCGATGAACGCCTTCGCCGCGGCCCGATGGGCGGTGGCCAGCGAGACCTTCCCGGCGGTCGCGATCACCGAGATCAGGTCGAGCACGGCGTCCTCGTCGGCCGGCACCGGGTCGTACGGCCGCAGCGCCCGGCCGACCATCTGCACGAGGGCTCGGCCGTGCGGGTCCTGGTCGCGGCCGACGTCGAGGACGAGCGGCGACGGCATCGACGCCATCCCGGTGCGGGCCTCGAAGGCGTGCACGGGCACCTTGACCGCGAGCTCCTCGAGCCCGTGCCCGAAGCCTCGCAGGAACGGCGCGTCCACGTCGCACACGATCAGCTGGCCCGGCCGGATGACCTTGCGGCGGCCGGCGTACTCCAGGATCGCCTCGCCGCGGAGGCTGGCGTAGACGGCGATCGACCGGGCGGGGATCTCCTTGACGAGGCTGGCCGGCCGCTCGACGACGTGCCGTGTGGCCCGGACCCTGGCCAGATGGATCTCGTCCAGCTGCAGGTTGACCTCCTGCGCGTCGAATCCGTGGCCGTCGATCGGCCGGCAGGAGAGCGCGACCAGCGCGCAGGCGTTGTGATGTTCCCAGGCCTCGATCTGCGCGTCCTCGCTCAGCCCGTTGGTCTCGAAGACCTCCGGACGAGGAACCCGCGCGACGAGGGGGACTGGGTCGGCTCCGGCTGGCGGCACGACCCGACTCTATTGCGTGCCGAGAGCGACGGCGATGACTTAGGGAAGACTTACCTTTCTGGAATCGTTCAAGAAAAGGTGGCACAGTTGGTGTCACCACGAAAGACCGACACTTCAATCTGGGGGACCAACCGAACATGGCCACGAAGACCGACACGAGCAGCGCCACCCACACCTCGCACCCCGCGTTCATCCCGAGCCCGGCGTTCGCGACCCAGATGCAGCGCCTGCTCGTCGATCTGACCGAGCTCAGCCTGCAGGGCAAGCAGCTGCACTGGAACGTCGTGGGCAAGAACTTCCGCGACATGCACCTCGTCCTCGACGAGGTCGTCGACGCCGCCCGCGACTTCACCGACGAGATCGCCGAGCGCATGCGTGCGCTCTACATCCTTCCCGACGGCCGCACCGGCACCGTCGCCGAGGACACCACCCTCGCGCCCCTCCCGGCGACCGAGGTCGACACCGCGACCGCCGCCGACCTCGCCGCCGCCGCGCTCTACGCCACCTCGAAGACCGCTCGTGAGATCCACGACGACATCGACGCCGAGGACCCGACCACCGCCGACCTGCTGCACGCGATCATCACCCGGATCGAGCAGCTGGCCTGGTTCATCGACTCCGAGAACCGCGTCGCCAACCAGTCGAAGCCGGCTCAGCTGACCGTCTGAGAACGCTCACCCACGAAGGCGCCCCGCGAGCTGCTCGCAGGGCGCCTTCGCTCCATATCGCCGAGTCGGCTCGTTATAACGCGCCGACTCGGCGGGAATCTCGGTCAGAACGCGCCGACTCGGCACGAGGACCGTCACCGGCGCAGCAGGGTTCGTAGGTTCTGAGCCGGATCCGCGAGATCAGCGGGACGTACGTCGACACCTCGGTCGATCAGGCGGCGGACTGCCTTGGTGGCAGCCGGGTCGTCGACCGTGACCGCGCCGACGACGCGCTCGCCGCGGAGCGTGAAGGCGGCGAAGGGCGGCTCGCCGACGACGCCGCGTACGACTGTCCGGTGCTCGGCATCCGCCGATCGCATCTCACCGACCCCTTCGACGTGGAGGCCGTAGCGGTCCGACCACCACCAGGGCGCGGTGGCGGGCAGAGGCTCGCTCTGGAGGATCGTCGCCGCCGCCCGGGCGCCGTCCCGCTGAGCGGCCTCCCAGTGCTCGGCGCGACGGTGGTCGCGGAGCCGGGCGCAGTCGCCGACCGCGAGCACCGACGGGTGGCTGGTCACCTGGCCGGAGTCGACCAGGATGCCGCGGGAGGTCTCCAGGCCCGCGGCCTCGGCGAGCCCGGTCTCGGGGACCAGGCCGACAGCCACGAGCACGGCGTCGAACTCGCGCGAGTCCGGCTCGCCCTTCAGCTGCACGGCGACCCCGGCCCGGGTCTCCAGCAGCGTCTCGACCGTGGTCGTCAGCGCCTCCACACCATGCTCGGCGTGCAGGCCGTGCAGCCACCTGGCCACCTCGGTGCCGACCGCCGCGGCGAGAGGAGGATCGAGCGGGTCGACCAGCACGACCTCGGCCCCCAGCCCGCGTGCGGTCGAGGCGACCTCCGCGCCGATCAGGCCGCCGCCGACGATCAGCAGCCGCGCGCCGGGCACCAGCTGCGTACGCAACCTGTCGGCGTCCGCGACGTCCCGCAGCACGTGGACCGGCGCGTCCCGTCGTACCTCGCCGAACGCCGGCCGGACCGCGCGACCACCCGTGGCGAGCACGATCCGGTCGGCCGACAGCACCCGCCCGTCGGCGAGCTCGACCTCGCCGACCTCCGGGCGCACCGCGACGGCGACCGTGCCACCGACCAGCAAGACCTGCTGGTCGGCGTACCAGTCCGGGTGCTGCAGCGCGATGGCGTCGAGCGACTTCTCGCCGGCCAGGTATGCCTTCGACAGCGGCGGGCGGTCATAGGGAACGGCGTCGGCCGAGACGAGCACCAGCTCCCCGGCGTACCCGCCCTTCCTCAGCTCGGCGACCGTGGACACGCCGGCGATGCCACCGCCGACGACGACCACGCGTGCAGCGTTCAGGGCCGCTCACCAGGGAACAGATAGACCTCCCCGTCACGCACCTCGACGCGGTGCGGAACGGTGTCGCGGGTGGCCGGGAGCCCGTCGACCTTGCCGGTCTTGAGGTTGAACCGCGAGGAGTGCAGGGGGCACTCGACGTCGCCGTCCTCGACCCAGCCCTCGGCCAGCGAGGCGGTCTCGTGGGTGCAGGTGTCGTTGAGGGCCCAGCAGGTGCCGTCGTCGTCGCGCAGAATCGCGATGTCGTCCTCGGTCCCCGTGATGTCGGAGGAGATGGCGATGCCCTCTCCCTCCGGGATGTCGTCGACGGACGCGACGCGGATGCCTGTGCTGTTTCCGCCGTTTCCACTGTTTCCGGTCATGCCCCCATCTTCCAACGTCGCCCACCAGGAACGGGCCCCTCCCCCGCCCGGGACGCGCGTCTCAGACCTGGTGGGTCTGGTGGAGGTCGTCGCCGATACGCGCGGCCGTACGCATCAGGTCGGGCACCGTGTCGAGAAGATCGAGCACGGGCGCCTGCCCTCCGGTGCGCGTCGAGACGTTGAGCCCGGCGACCACCCGGCCGTCGCGGTTGCGGATCGGTGTCGCGACAGCGCTGAGCCCGGCCTCGAGGACCTCCGAGACGTGGCACCAGCCGCGAGCGCGGATGTCGACCAGCTCCTTCAAGAGGTCATCGGCGGACAACCCGATGCGCTCCGACTGCTCCTGGAAGGCGTCGGAGGCGAGGAAGCCGGCCAGCTCCTCGTCGGGGAGACCGGCCAGGACGACCCGGCCGATGGCCGGGAGGGACGCCGGCAGCCTGCTGCCGACGTGGAGCGAGACGGCCACCAGGCGCGGCGCGCCGACCCTCAGGAGGTAGACGATGCTGTCGCCGTCGAGCCGGGCGAGGGACACCGTCCGCCCGAGCCGGTGCGAGAGCTCCTCACAATGAGGCAGCGCCACCTCCGCGAGCGAGAGGCGTGACTGGCTGGCATAGCCGAGGTCGAGCAGCCGTGACGTGAGGCGGTAGCGCCGGCCGTCGTACGCCGCCAGCCCCGCGGTCATCAGCGTACGCAGCAGCCGCCGCGTCGCCGACCGGCTGAAGCCGGTGCGCTCGGCCGCCTCGTCCAGCGAGAGCTCTGGATGAGTGCCGTCGAAGGCCCGCACGACGTCCAGACCTCGCATCAACGACTGGACGACGTCACGGTCGGAGATCCGCCGCTCATCATCCGTCAACATCCGTTCCGCCATGCGCACACCCTAACGAAGATCGGGCAGATTTTCCCGCTCCCCACTTGACCTGAGGTCGCCGTCATGTAACCGTGTGTCAGCGGTCACAATGCACAGTTGTGCGCATAGCGGAATGGAGTCTGATGAACAGCGACACTGCCGATGTCACCAGGGCCCGGGAGAAGGTCTCCCCGGCGCTGTGGATGTCGCTGTTCGTGTGCATGGGGATCGGGCCGATGTTCCTCTACACGCTCACCGCGATCTCCCCGCTGGTGATCGCCGACCTCGACCTGAGCCCGGCCGAGTACGGCGCGATCTCGACCGTGACCTTCGGCTCCGCAGCGCTCTCGGCACTTCTCCTGGGCGGACCCTCGAGCCGCTTCGGCGCGCGCACCGTGATGGTCGCGGTCTCCGTCGGCTCGATCACCGGCCTCGCCGTGCTGGCACTCGCCGAGTCGTACGCCGTCGTGGTGGTGGCGGGGGTGCTGAGCGGTGTCGCCCAGGCGCTCTCCAATCCGGCCACCAACCGCGTGGTCGCCGGCGTGCCGGCGCAGCAGCGGGGTGCCCTCATCGGCTGGAAGCAGTCCGGGGTCCAGGCCGCGCAGCTCGTCGCGGGTCTCGCCGCTCCACTGATCGCGGCTGCGGCCGGGTGGCGCTGGGCTGTCGCTGCCGGCGTCCTCCTCGGGCTCCTCGGCGTGGTCAGCGCGCTCGCGACCCGTCCCATGGCTGCCCCAGACCGGACACAACGCAGGCCCGAGGAGTCCGGACCGATCTCCGTCGGGATGCTGACGGCGTACACGTTCTTCATCGGGTTCGGCCTCCAGGCCACCAACGCCCACCTGCCCCTCTTCGCCCACGTGGAGCTCGGTCTGGGCCTGCGCCCCGCGGGCCTGATCGCCGCGCTGGTCGGGCTGGTCGGACTGCTGAGCCGCATCTGGTGGGGCCGCCGTGCCGACGCGGGCTCCCGGCAGGCCTACACGCTCCTCACCCTGGCCGTCGGCGCCGCGCTCGGTGTCGTGCTGGTGATGGCCTCGATCCTGCTCGGCAGCTGGCTGGTGTGGGTCGGTGCCGCCGTGTTCGGTGCGGCCGCGCTCGCCTCCAACTCCGTGACCATGGTGGTCCTGATCCGCACCGTCCCCGTCGAATCCCTCGGCACCGCGACGGCGTTCCTGGCCACCGGCATGTACCTCGGCTTCGGCACCGGACCGCTCGCGTTCGGACTCACCCTCGATCTGGGCGCCGGCTTCGGCGTCGCCTGGCTGGTTCCGCTGGCCGCCTTCGTGGCGGCAGCACTCATCAGCCTTCCCCGCCGCATCACCCCTCTGAAAGGCAACCTGCATGCTCACCCGTGAACAGAACGACCTGCTGACCCAGACCGGTCCGGGCACCCCCATGGGCAACCTGTTCCGTCGCTACTGGATCCCCGCGCTGCTCGCCGAGGAGATCGAGGGCGCCGACTGCGACCCCGTGCGGGTGCAGCTGCTCGGCGAGAAGCTGATCGCGTTCCGTGACTCCGAGGGCCGCATCGGCCTGATCGACGAGTTCTGCAGCCACCGCACGGCGTCCCTCTACTTCGGGCGCAACGAGGAGGGCGGCCTGCGGTGCGCCTACCACGGCTGGAAGTACGACATCGACGGCAACTGCGTCGACATGCCGTCCGAGCCCGAGGGCAGCAAGTTCTGCTCCAAGATCAAGCAGCGGGCGTACAAGGCCGTCGAGGCCGGCGGCCTGATCTGGGCCTACATGGGCGACCCGGGCAAGGAGCCGCCGCTGCCGAACCTGGAGTGGATGGGTCTCAACCCGGAGAAGCGCTTCATCTCGAAGCGTCGCCAGTTCTCCAACTACCTGCAGGCGATGGAGGGCGGCATCGACTCCAGCCACGTCTCCTTCGCGCACCGGTTCAACCTCGATGACGACCCGCTGCACTCCGGCACCGAGGGCAACAAGTACCTCAAGGCCGACACCCGCCCGAAGTTCGAGGTGGCCGAGTCCGACGGCGGCCTGCTGATCGGCGCGCGCCGGAACGCCGACGAGGAGAACTACTACTGGCGCATCACGCAGTGGATGATGCCGTGGTACACGATCATCCCGCCGTTCGGTGAGCACAACCCGATGGGTGGCCATGCCTGGGTCCCCATCGACGACGAGACCTGCTGGGCCTGGAGCTGGAACTACCACCCCACCCAGGACTTCGGCGAGCGCGAGATCAACGCCCTCAACGGCGGCGACGGCATCCACGTGAAGTACAAGCCGGGAACGTACGACCCGCTGGCCTCGGCGGAGAACGACTACCTCATGGACCGCGGCGCCCAGCGCCGCAAGGAGACCTTCTCCGGTATCGCGGGGATCGCCGCTCAGGACTTCTCGCTGCAGGAGTCGATGGGCGTGGTCGCCGATCGCACCAAGGAACGCCTCGGCACCTCCGATGCGGCCATCATCGTGGCCCGCCGCCGCCTGCTCGCCGCCCTCGACGACGTCGACTCGGGTGAGCTGCCCGGTCTCGACCCCGCGCACACCAGCGTACGTTCCACCTCGATCCTGCTTCCCCGCGACGTGCCCTTCCAGGAGGGCGCGAAGGACGTCCTCGTGGTCAAGCCCGGCGAGAACTTCCACTCGATCTGATCGGCTGACTCATGCGTACACACTTCAAGCGCTCGCGCGCGGTGGTGGCCGTCATGGCCGCCACCGTGGGCGCGATGACCATGGCAGGCTGCGGCACCGCCGCCTCGGGCGCGACGTCCTGCGTCGGCGTCGAAGTCGAGGCCGGCATCACCAACAGCCTCTCGGACGCGCTGCTCTTCATCGCGCAGGACAAGGGCTACTTCGCCGAGGAGGGCCTCGAGGTGAGGCTCCGCCCGTTCAAGTCGGCCGGGGAGATGGTGCCGTACCTGGCGGCCGGTCACCTGGCTGTCGGGGCCGGCGCTCCGTCGGCCGGCTTCTACAACGGCATCGCCCGCGACATCGACATCAAGATCGTCGCCGACAAGGGTCAGCTGGTCACCCACCACGACTACATGCCGCTGCTGGTCCGCAAGGAGCTCGTGGACTCGGGCAAGGTCTCCAGCGTCAAGGACCTCGAGGGCCTCCAGGTGGCCGAGCCCGCTCCGGGCACCGCCACCTCCTCGACGCTGGCCGCTCTGCTGGAGCACGAGGGGCTGACGTACGACGACGTCTCGCACAGCTTCCTCGGCTTCCCCGACCACGTCGCCGCCCTGCAGAACGGCTCGATCGATGCCGCGCTCACCACCGAGCCGGCCGCGACCAAGGCGCAGCAGAGCGGTGCGGCGGTGAAGCTCGCCGACTCCACCACGGTCTACAACAACCAGCAGCTCGCCGTGCTCCTCTACAGCGGCGACTTCCCCAAGGAGCAGGCCGAGGCGGCCCAGTGCTTCATGAACGCCTACACCCAGGCCGCGCGCGACTACAGCGCGGCCGTCGAGGGTGGCAGGTGGACCGGCAAGGACGCCGACGAGATCGCCACGATCATCGCCGACCACATCAAGTCCGAGCCCGAGGCGGTCAAGCAGACCGTCCCCAGCTTCGTGAACCCGGACGCGTCTCTCAACATCGAGAGCCTGAAGAAGGACTACGACTTCTTCGTCAAGCAGGGTCTCTTCACGGGCACGTCGCACATCGATTTCGACTCGCTGGTCGACACCAGCTTCGTCGACGAGGCGGCACAGGCCGCGAGCAAGGAGAGAGTGTCATGACCAACGTCGCCGAAGCGGCCGTCACCTCCACGGGAGCGGTTGCCGCCCGTCAGGTGAAGCAGCGCCGTACCTTGAGCAAGGGTGCCTTGCGCGCCATCTCGATCCTCAGCCCGATCGTCCTCCTGGTCGCCTGGGACGCCCTCTCCCGCGGCGGCGTGCTCGACGACCGGTTCTTCCCGGCGCCGACGCTGATCTTCCAGGCGCTGTGGACCGAGGCGGCCAGCGGTGAGCTGTGGGCCCAGTCCCAGCACAGCCTGACCCGCCTGCTCCTCGGCTTCCTGGTCGGGGCGGTCCCCGCTGTCATCATCGGCGTGGCGATGGGTCTCAACAAGGTCGTCAACGCGGCCGTACGCCCGATCATCTCGGCCCTCTACCCCGTCCCGAAGAGCGCGGTGCTGCCGTTGTTCCTGCTCTTCTTCGGCCTGGGCGAGGACACGATCTGGTACTTCGTGGCGATGGGCGTCTTCTTCCCGGTCGTCATCAACACCTACACCGGGGTCTCGAACGTCTCGGCGATCTTCTACGACGTCGCCGAGAACTTCGGGGCCAAGCGGTTCACGGTCTTCCGCACCGTCGCTCTCCCCGGCGCGATGCCCAACGTCATCACCGGCCTCGAGCTCGGCGCCGGCATGGGCCTGATCATGCTCGCCATCGCCGAGATGATGGGCGGCCAGGGCAACGGCTGGGGCTTCATGGTCTGGAACTCCTTCCAGCTCTTCACCATCGAGTCGATGTACGCCTACCTGCTGGTCTTCGCGCTCGTCGGGCTCCTGCTCGCCCTCATCGTCGGCTTCGTGGGTCACAAGCTCACCCCGTGGATCACCCGCCACTGACGGCGGCCTACTAGAGGAACGGACCACCCATCATGTCCAACACCACTGCACCGGCCCCCACCGAGGCGGCGTCGGCCATGGCCGACCCGAAGATCCGGATCCGCGGGCTCAGCAAGCGCTTCACGGTCCCCGGCGGCCACGTCGTGACCGCGGTCGACTCCTTCGACCTCGACGTACCCCAGGGCCAGTTCCTGACGATCGTCGGGCCGTCGGGTTGCGGCAAGACCACCCTTCTGCGGATGCTCGCCGGTCTGGAGTCGGCCTCGGAGGGCACGATCGAGGTCGCCGGTGGCACCGCCGGCCGCCCGGAGAACTCGATGGTGTTCCAGGGCGACTCGATCTTCCCGTGGATGAGCGTCTGGGACAACGCGGCGTACGGCCTGACCGTGCGTGGCGCCCCGAGGTCGGAGATCAAGGACACCGTCGGGCACTATCTCGACGCGACCGGCCTGACGAAGTTCGCCGACGCCTACCCGCACCAGCTCTCCGGCGGTATGCGGCAGCGCGTCTCGATCGCCCGTGCGTTCGCCAACGACCCCGAGATCCTGCTGATGGACGAGCCGTTCTCGGCCCTCGACGAGCAGAACAAGACGCTCCTGCAGGCCGAGCTGCTCCGCATCTGGGACGAGACCCGAAAGACGGTCGTCTTCATCACCCACTCCGTCGACGAGGCCGTCACGCTGAGCGACCGGATCATGGTGATGAGCGCTCAGCCGGGCCGGGCCAAGGCGTTCATCGACGTGCCGTTCGCGCGGCCGCGCGACGTCCTGCAGCTGCGTCACGAGCAGGAGTACGGCGAGATCGTCTACGGCATCTGGAGCCAGCTGAAGGAAGAGGTCGAGAAGGCCAAGCAGCAGGCCGACGCCCGCGTCGCCCCGAAGAAGCGGGGGCTCTTCCGCCGATGAACGATCTGCTGGTTCGCGCCGCCGTCAGTGACGGGGCCGGCGCCACCGAGGTCCGGGAGCTGGTGCTCCCGGCCTCGGCGAGCAGGCTGCGTGTCGAGTCCTCCGCCGTGTGCGGCACCGACGTGATGCTGCACCAGCGGGGGCTCGAGGCTCCCGCGGTGCTGGGTCACCACACGATCGGCCGCATCGACCACCTGACCCCCGAGGACGCGGAGGCGCTCGGGCTCGAGGTCGGCACCCGCGTCGCCGTCGAGGAGTACGTCGGCTGCGGCACGTGCGCCGAGTGCTCGGCCGGCCGCTACCGGCTGTGCGCCGCTGTCGACCTGTGGACCGGAGGTGAGCGGGTCGGGATGATCCCGGCCTCCCGTGCCTCGGGGCTGCACGGCGGGAACGCGGAGTTCATGGAGCTCTCCTCGCGCCACGTGCTCCACCCACTGCCCGACCACCTCAGCGTCGACCAGGCGGCCTGGACGCTGCCGCTGGCCAACGCCGTCGACTGGACCCTCGACGCCGGCGGCGTCGGGCCGGGCTCGAAGGTCGCCGTCATCGGCCCCGGCTACCACGGGCTCTCCTGTGTCGCCGCCGCCGTCGCAGGTGGCGCCGAGACCACGATCGCGCTCGGCCGCCGGTCCAGCGCGGGACGCCTCGAGCTGGCCCGCCGGCTCGGCGCGACCACGGAACTCAACGACGACACCGTCGTCGACGTCGTACGCGAGAAGTACGGCCCGCTCGACGCGGTCATCGACACCATCGGCACCCCGCAGACCATGGCGACCGCCATCCAGCTGCTGGGCCGCTTCGGGGTGCTGGTGATCGCCGGGCTCAGCGGTGGCGACGCCGCGCTCGACCCGACCGCGATCGTCCGCAACCTGCTGACCGTGCGCGGCGTACGCGGCCGGTCGCCGCAGGCCGTCACCCGGGCCATCGAGCTCCTCTCCTCCGGCAGGACCGGCCTGGAGCGGATCCCGACGCACAACGTTCCCCTGGAGCAGGTCGGACAGAGCCTGCGCGACATGGACCAGGGCAACGCTCCGCTCACCCCGCATGTCGTGATCGACCCGTGGTTGCGGGCCGACCCCACCCGTTCCGATTCTGCGAAGGAGACCCGATGAACCCCCTGCGTAGGTCCTACGAGGCCCGTGTTCTCGTCGTACCGCTCGGTCCTGGCAGCGCCCAGCTCGTCGACGAGCTGCGGACGCTCGGGGTCGAGGGCGTCCAGATCCTGTCCGGGCCAGACCCGGTCGAGGCGCTCACCAAGCCGCTGGGCGAAGGCGCCTGGACGCCGCCGATGCCGGCCGGCACCAGCGCCGTCGCCGAGTCGGCCGACATGGTCGTCCTCGTCGGGAGCGACCTCACCGAGGTTCCCGAGCAGGTCGTACGCGAGGTGTGCACCGCGGCGCGCGGGGGTGGCGACCTGATCGCCGCCGTCCTCGTCGCCCCCGAGCACTGGCAGGAGCCGGCCGGCGCCTCGGCCATGATCACGCTGCGCCAGGAGGTCGACATGCTGGTGACCGTACGCGGCCCCCAGCTGCTCGCCGCGCTGCTCGACGTGCTGCGCGGCGGTGCCCGCACGGAGGCCGGCACCGAGACGACCGATCAGGAGATGTCGGCATGACCGGCGAGGAGCAGGACTTCTTCGAGGTCACCGTGCGCCAGGCGAAGCTCGAGGCCGACGGGGTGATCTCGCTCGAGCTGGTGCCCGACAGCGGTCTGCTGCCGGCCTACGAGCCCGGGTCGCATCTCGACATCGAGCTGCCCTCGGGCGTCGTCCGGCAGTACAGCCTGTGCAGCCCGCCGGCCGACCTGAGCTTCTACCGGATCGCGGTGCTCCGCGAGCCCGAGGGCCGCGGCGGCTCCGAGGAGGTCCACGAGACCGCGCTGGTCGGTAAGCGGGTCCGCATCCGCGGCCCCCGGAACCACTTCCCGCTGGAGCCGTCTCCGCGCTACCTGTTCATCGCCGGCGGCATCGGCATCACCCCGATGCTGGCGATGGTCATCCGGGCCGAGCGTGAGAAGTCGCCGTACGAGCTCGTCTACGTCGGCCGCCACCTCGAGTCGATGGCCTTCCGCGACAAGCTCGCGACCGGCCCGAACGTCAAGGTCGTCGTCAGCTCGTCGACCGGTCGCCCCGACCTCGCCGCGCTCGTCGACGGGGTCAGCGACGACACCCTCATCTACGCCTGCGGCCCGATCTCGATGCTCAAGGAGCTCGAGGAGACGTGCGAGAAGGCGGGTCGGTCCGCTCAGCTGCGGCTGGAGAAGTTCGCCTCCGACGGCGAAGCACTGGCCGAGGCGTCGACCGGTGACTCCTTCGAGGTGGAGCTGCGCAGGTCGGGAACCGTGCTCACCGTCGGCTCCGACCAGGGACTGCTCGAGGTCATCGAGGGCCACTGCGACGTCATGACCTCCTGCGAGGACGGCTTCTGCGGCACCTGCGAGACCACGGTCCTCGAGGGTGTGCCGGAGCACCACGACACGATCCTCAACGAGAAGGAACGGGCCTCCGGCAAGACCATGATGGTCTGCGTCGGGCGCTCCAAGAGCCCCCGGCTGGTGCTCGACCTCTGAGGGCGAGCACCACGACGTCACGAGGCGGCCAGCTCCGCCTCGATGGCGCTCGTGGTGGCGAGCAGCTCGGGCAGGATCTCCTCGCGCAGCTGCTCGACCGAGGTGCGGTTGACATGGGTGGCGACGTTCACCGCGGCGATGGCTCGACCGTCGGGCCCGCGTACGGGCGCGGCGATCGAGCGCAGCGTCGGGTCGATCTCCTGGTCGGTGATGACGTAGCCGTCCTTGCGAGCCTGGGCGATCCTGCGGGCGAGCTCGTCGCGGGCGACCGCGGTGCGTCCGGTGAGCGGCTCGGCATGCAGGTGCTCGAGGTAGTCGCGCAGCGCCTCGGGATCGAGATCGGCGAGCAGGACGCGGCCACTGGACATCGCGTACGCCGGCATCCGGGTGCCCACCGCGATGTTGACCGTCATCAGCCGGTCCGCTTTGACACGGTCGACGTAGACGACCGTGTCGCCGTCCAGGACGGTCAGCGAGCAGGTGTCACGCACCCGCTCGGCGAGCGAGGTCAGGTGGGGATGGAGCCGCGGGAGCCCCAGCCCCTCGAGGTACGCGTCGCCCAGCTCCATCACCTTGGGGCGCAGCTGGAAGGTGCGACCGTCGGCGCGGACGTACCCGACGCGTTCCAGGGTCAGCAGCAGCCGCCGCGCGGTGGCCCGGGAGGTGTCGGCAAGGGTCGCCACCTCGGCCAGCGAGAGCGGCTGCTCGGCGTCGCTGAGGATGCCGATCACGTCCAGACCGCGCAGCAGCGATCCGACGATCTCCTCGCCCTTCGGGCTGGTCGTGGGCATGATCCGACCCTATCGGAGCCGGTGCAGCCACCGCCGGGCACACGGAACCGGCCACCTCTCCCGAGGTCGCCGGTTCCGGTGCGTACGTCAGGACCGACGGATCAGTCCGGGCAGGTGTTGCGGTAGTCGGACAGGTTGACCGAGGACGGTGCCGGGCAGAGGAACTGCGAGTAGCGGGTGTCGTCGTCGACGTACCTCTTCAGCCAGGTGACGAACAGGCGCCCCTGCCAGTCGTCATCGGTGTTGGCGATGAGGTGGTCGCCGTTGTTGATCTCGCCGTACGCCTTCTCCCGGGCCCCGGTGGCCGAGGTGTAGAACGGGATCGAGTGGGAGTCGACCGGCGCGATCGTGTCCAGCTCCGCGCCGATGATCATCGTCGGGACCTGGATGCCGGGCCAGGTCTTGTCGGTATGCCAGGGCTGCAGCGCGACCGCGGCCTTGACCGAGGAGTCCTGGTTGGCCGCGGCGAGCGTTCCGCCGCCGCCCATCGAGTGGCCGGAGACCGCGATCCGGGTCTCGTCCAGGCGCGTGGCCACGGCGGAGGAGGCGTCCTCCTTCAGGTAGTCGACCGCGGCCAGGATCTGCGACCCACGGCTGTCGGGCTGGTCGTAGCGGGAGTTGGTGTCGATCGCGAAGACCACGAACCCGTGCGAGGCCACCCGCCGGGCGACGGCGGCATAGCTCGAGGACGAGGCGGTGTAGCCGGGCGCGAGCACGACGCCGCCGTACGTCCCCTCGCTGGTCGACGTGGGGTAGTAGATCGTCCCACCGCCGAAGCCGGTCACCAGCGAGGAGACCGAGGCGGTGGAGAGGGAGAACGTGCCGTTGTCCAGGACGCTGGCCGACGTCGGGTCCGGTCCGCGCTCGTAGGGGCTCTCCGCGTCGGCCGGCGCGACCAGACCGAAGAGGGGGAGAGTGACGGCCGCGGCGACCGCGGCGATTCGGAGAGAGAGTGATCTGAGCACCGAGCATGCTCCTTCGTCCATCCGGCCCCGGGCTGTCCGAGGTTCCGGTTGCTACTCGAAGGTAGGGGCGCGGACGGGCGGCGGACACCGGCACGGAGGCAGAACCTCTTTGGGCGCTTGTCACAAAACAGAAACACGGCGGCGTACGCAGGTGGGGCTGCGTACGCCGCCGGTTCTGTGCAGGTGGCGGCAGCGTCAGCAGTAAAGATTCCCGCCCGGGTCGACCCCGAGCAGCGAGGTGACCTCGCGGTAGTTGTCGACGCGGCTCTGCACCTGGCCCGGGTTGCCACCGTTGCACTCGATGGACCCGTTGATGGACCGGATGGTCTCGCCGAAGCCGGCGCCGTTGACCATCGCCGCGTGCGGCGTCATCGTGCCCGGGCCGTTCTGGGTGTTCCAGTACCAGAGCCCGGTCTTCCAGGCGACCGCCGGATCGGTGGCGACCAGGTTCGGGTTGTTCAGCAGGTCGATCCCGAGCGCGTCCCCGGCGGCCTTGTAGTTGAAGTTCCAGCTCAGCTGGACCGGACCGCGGCCGTAGTACTGGTCGTTGCCCGCGGGACAGCCGTAGGACTGGTTGGGGTCGCAGTAGTGCGGGTAGTTGGCCTCGTTCTGCTCGACGACGTAGAGCAGGTCACCGGTCTCGTGGGCGACGTTCGCGATGAAGGCGGCGGCCTCCCGCTTCTGGGTCGCCTCGTCCCCAGCATTGGTGAACTCCGGGTAGGCGCCGAGCGCCTCGACGAGCCCCGCGTACGTGTAGAAGGGGTTGCGGTTGGGGAAGAGCTGGTTGAACTGCTCCTCGCTGACCGGGAACTCACCGGCCACCGGCGCCGGCGACTCCGGGTCGCTGGTGGTGCCGCCGATGTTCACGTCGATGCAGGCGTAGAAGGCGTTGGCGGTGTCGGCGACGTTCCAGACCGCGAGGACCTTCTGCCGGCCCGTGAACGATCCGAAGTCGACCTGGTGCTCGACGGTGGCCGGCGGCTGCGCACCGCCGTCGTCGAACTCGGCGATCTTGGTGCCGCCGATGAAGTACTGCCAGGTGCTGGTGCTGTGCCGGGCGCTCAGCGACCAGGTGAAGGTCTGGTTCCGGCTCACGGGCGTGGCCTGCCAGTTCTTCGAGTCGTCGTCGAGCTCCGCGAACCGGGAGTTGCCGCCGGAGCAGCTGGTCAGGCCCTTGGGACCCTCGACACTCTGCGGTTCGTACTTGATGTCCCCGCAGTCGACGGTGCCGGCAGCACACTGGGCCTGCCGGCTCGGCGGGTTCGAGATGTAGCCGTGCGCACTTGCGGGGCTCGTCGGCAACATGGCCAGAACGGGCGCCAGCAAGATCCCGCCGAGAACGGCGATCTTTGTGTGAGTACGCATTCCAAGCTCCTTGAGGGGGTTGAGATGGATGGCGATCGAAGCCCCTACTGTAAGGTTCCTTTACAGTTACCGTCTAGACCCCACGTGAAACAGGCACCGGCGCGAGCCCCGCAATTGTTAAGTTGGCTTTCCGTACGCCACCCGACCCTCGAAAGGAGCGCCGCCGATGTCGAGACCACCCAAGACACACCTGATCCGCGACACCAACGACCGCGCGGCGCTCGACCTGATGCTCTCGAACGGGCCGATCACGAAGACCCGGCTCGGCGAGCTCGTCGGCCTCTCGAAGGTGACCGCGGGACAGCTGCTGACCCGGCTTGCCGAGCGCGGCCTGGTCGAGGTCGTCGGGACCCAGCAGGGCGGTCGCGGCCCCAACGCGGCGCTCTACGGCGTGGTCCCGTCGGTGGGCTACGTCGCAGCCCTGCACATCGGCCCCGACCAGATCACCGCGTCGGTCGCCGACATCACCGGCATCGAGCTGGCCACCGGCGCGCTCGACCCCCACGAGGCCTCCGACCCGGTCGAGGCGGTGCGGGCGACCGTCGCCGACGCCACCCGGAGCGCCGGCATCACGATGTCGCAGCTCCGCTGCCTCTCGATCGGTACGCCCGGCATGATCGACCCGCGCACCGGCGACTTCCGCTTCGCCAACGACCTGCCGGACTGGCGCGCGGGCGTCCTCCAGGACCTCCGTCGCAGCTTCCAGCGGCCGGTACTGATCGAGAACGACGTCAACCTGGCCGGGCTCGCCGAGCAGTCCGCCGGAGCCTCCCACGGGGTCAAGGACTCGGTGCTCGCCTGGATCGACCGCGGCCTGGGGCTCGCGGTGATCGTCGACGGCCGCCTCCACCGCGGCGCCGGCGGCGGTGCCGGCGAGATCGGCTACCTGGCGGTTCCGGGCGCCTCCACTCCCCACGGCACCGACAGCCCGCAGCACGCGGCCTTCCAGTCGCTGGTCAGCATCGAGGCCATGGACACCCTCGCCCGCGCGTTCGGGCTGAGCGGCAGCGGTGTGGACTGCGTACGCGCGGCCGCCGCGGGCGACCCCGACGCCGAGCCGTTCCTGGAGGAGCTGGCCAGGAGGCTCGCCCTCGGCCTGGCGGGCATCTGCGTGGTGCTCGACCCCGAGCTGTGCGTGCTGGCGGGAGAGGTCGGGTGCGCCGGCGGACCGGTCCTGGCCGCCCGCGTGCAGAAGGCGATCGCCGCCCTCGGCCCCAACGTCCCCACCGTCGTCCCCACCGAGATCTCGGGCGACGCCGTGCTCCGCGGCGCCCTCCAGATGGGCCTCGACACCGCTCGCGACGAGGTCTTCACCCACCAAGGCTGACCGGGGCGGGGCGGAACTTCGTCAAGGTATGCAGGGAAAGGCACGCCTACCTCGCGGAGCTCCGCACGGGATGTGCACCTTCGGCTGCATACCTTGATGAACGCTCAGAGTCTCGACCCGGCCCCGGGTCGCACGAGGACATGGCGACGACGGCCGGGTTCGAGGCGGTCCGACCTCGTCGGCACGGGGTCAGCTCCCGTCGAGCCGCTTCTCCATGTCGTCGAGGATCGACTCGACCCTGCTGTAGGTGTGCGAGCTGTAGGCGCCGATGCTGCGCTCGACGGCGAGCGCCTCGCGCATCGCGTCGAGGTAGCGCATCTGCAGGATCATGGTCTGCTCCAGCGTCGCGGGCCGCAGCCTCGGTGCCTCGCGTACGCCCGCGAGCACCCGCGGGAGGATGCTGTCCTTGAGCTTGGTCACCAGCTTCGGGTCGATCGGCTCGCCGTCGATGGTCTGCGACTCCAGCGGCCCGAGGGTGTCGACGGCCGACTCGCCGACCTGGCGCAGCAGCGCGCGGAACGCGTCGTGCCTGTCCTTGGCGCTCTCCTGCGAGAACCCCATCCGGCGGATCACGGCCGGGAGGGTGAGGCCGAAGAGCACGAGGGTGATGAGTGCGACCAGGAAGGCGGCGAGCACGACGGTCGCCCGGTGGGAGGTGCCGGCCGGGATGGTCTGGGCGGCGGCGACCGTGACGACCCCGCGCATACCCGCCCAGCCGATGGTCAGGAAGCCGCGCCTGGTGATCGGCTCGCGCTCCTCGAAGTCGATGTCCGCGCGGCCCCGCGCCAGCCGTCGCCGGGCCGCGGCGATCCGGGCGTCCTCCCGGTCATCGGCGGCGGTCAGCGAGTCGAGCTTCTCCTCGAACTGGTCCAGGCGGGTGCGTACCTCCTCCTTGCTCTCCTCCATGTCCCGGAGCGCTGGACCGGCGAGGCCGGCGAACCGCAGCACGACCAGCAGACCGACGATGACCAGGACGAGCCCGGCCATCTCGCCCGGCGTGGTCTCGCCCTGCGCGGCATCGACGAAGTCGGGCAGCTGGTAGCCCATCGCCAGGAAGACGCCGCTCTCCAGGATGAAGTTGAACGTGGTCCAGGTCGTGGCCTGCGTCTGCCGGTCCCGGGCGCTGAACCGGCGGCTGCCGAGGGCGCCGGTCACCAGCCCGGCGATGACCACGGCGAGGACTCCGGACGCGTTCAGCTCCTCGGCCGGGAAGTAGGCGATGAACGGCACCGCGAACGAGATCGTCGTGTTGAGCACCGGGTCGTCGAGCCGCTGCCGGAGCAGCACGGTGAGCCAGCCGACGAGGGCGCCGATCACGAGCGCGCCCAGCACGGCCCATCCGAACTCCACGGCCGTACGTCCCAGCGAGAACGAGCTCGCCGCCGCGATCCCTGCGACCGCCGTCCGGAGGACGACGAGGGCGGAGGCGTCGTTGACCAGGCTCTCCCCCTCCAGCACCGTCATCACCCGCGGCGGCAGCCCGACCCGGCGCCCGATCGCCGTCGCCGCCACCGCGTCGGTGGGGCTGACGACCGCCCCGAGCGCGACCGCGAGCGGGAACGAGATCTCCGGGAACAGCCAGTGCACGACCGCCCCGATCACGAGCGCCGAGACGATCACCATCACGACCGAGAGCCAGCTGATCAGCCGGAGGTTGCGCCGGAAGTCGATGACCGGCAGGTTGACCGCGGAGGAGTAGAGCAACGGCGGCAGTACGCCCGCCAGGATCAGCTCCGGATCGAGCTCGATCATCGGCGCACCGGGCAGATAGCTCGCCGCCATCCCGAGCCCCACGAGCAGCAGCGGCGCCGCCACCCCCGTACGCCGCGCGAACACCGACGCCGCGATCATGATCACCAGCGCCGCCCCGACGATCAGCATTACCCGATGGTCCACGTTCGGGAGTCTATGTTCCGGTGGGCTCGAGTTTCCGCGATCAACCCAGTGCGGCGGCCTCGGCGGCGATCGTGGTGTCCTCGCCGTGCCCGGTGTGGACGACCGTGTCACCGGGGAGTGCGAACAGCTTGGCCTTGATCGACGCCTCGATCGTGGGCCGGTCGCTGAAGGAGCGCCCGGTCGCGCCGGGGCCACCCTGGAAGAGGGTGTCGCCGGTGAAGACACACCCCAGGTCGGGCGCCCAGAGGCAGACCGCGCCTGGCGCGTGGCCCGGTGTGTGCAGGACCGTCAGCGCAGTGTCACCGATCTCGATCACCTGCCCGTCGGACAGGTCTGCGTCCCAGAGCTCGTCGGTGTGGGTGAGCTTCCACAACGGCCTGTCGTCGGGGTGGAGCAGGATCGGCGCCCGGACGGCCTCGCGCAACGCCGGTGCGACGCGGACGTGGTCGTCGTGGGCGTGGGTGCACACGATCGCCTTCACCCGGCGGTCACCGACCACCGCGAGGATGTCCTCGACCGAGTGGGGCGCGTCGATGACCAGGCACTCCTCGTCATCGCCGACGACCCACAGGTTGTTGTCGACCTGGTGGGTCTCACCGTCGAGGCTGAACGTGCCGCTGGTGACGGCGTGGTCGACGCGTACGGCCATCACAGCACCACCACCGAGCGAAGGACGCCGCCGTGGTGCATCTTCTCGAAGGCGGCCTCGATGTCGCCGATGCCGATCTCCTCGGTGACGAAGGCGTCGAGGTCGAGACGGCCCTGCTGGTAGAGGTCGACGAGCATCGGGAAGTCGCGGCTGGGGAGGCAGTCGCCGTACCAGCTGGACTTGAGCGCGCCGCCCCGGCCGAAGACGTCGATCAGCGGGATGTCGGGGACCTTCATGTCCGGGGTGGGTACGCCGACGAGCACCACGGTGCCGGCCAGGTCGCGGGCGTAGAAGGCCTGCTTCCAGGTCTCCGGGCGACCGACCGCCTCGACGACGATGTCGGCTCCCTCCGCGCCAGGGTAGGTCTCGGCGGCGATCCGCCGGATCTCCTCGACCGCGTCGGTGGCCGACGAGTCGACGGTGTGGGTCGCGCCCAGCTGCTTGGCCTGTTCGAGCTTCTTCGGGTCGATGTCGACGGCGATGATCGGGCTCGAGCCGGCAAGCGCCGCGCCGGCGATCGCGGCCACGCCGACGCCGCCGCAGCCGATGACCGCGACCGACCTGCCGCGGGTCGCGCCACCGGTGTTGATCGCGGCACCGATGCCGGCCATCACACCGCAGCCCAGCAGCCCGACCGCCGCCGGCCGGGCGTTCGGGTCGACCTTCGTGCACTGCCCGGCGGCGACCAGCGTCTTCTCCGCGAACGCGCCGATACCCAGCGCCGGAGACAGCTCGGTGCCGTCCTCGAGGGTCATCTTCTGGGTCGCGTTGAAGGTGGCGAAGCAGTACTGCGGCTCGCCCCGGTTGCACGCCCGGCAACTGCCGCACACCGCGCGCCAGTTGAGTACCACGAAGTCACCGGGCGCCACTGCGGTGACGTCGGGACCGACCGTCTCGACCACGCCGGCGGCTTCGTGGCCGAGCAGGAACGGGAAGTCGTCGTTGATCCCACCCTCGCGGTAGTGCAGGTCGGTGTGGCACACCCCGCACGACTGGATCTTCACCACCGCCTCGCCCGGTCCGGGATCGGGCACGTTGATCGTCACGAGCTCCACCGGTGCCCCCTTCGCGCGGGCGATGACGGCCTTGACCTGCTCCATGTCTCTCCTCTCGCGGGCACCGGCGGCAGCCGTGTGCTCGTCACTCATCTTCGGGGCGTCTCGTCGCCCCGGCAAGTTCACGCCGGCCCGTCAGCGGCCGTGAACTTCTCGCGGTGGATCAGCCGCGGCGCCATCCGCCGGCGCTTGAACGCCTTGACGCCGGCCTCGACCATCGCCGGTGGGCCGCAGAGCCAGCCGGACCAGCCGCGGGCGCTGGCCACATCCTCGACGAAGGCGTCGGGGGCGTAGCCGTGGCGGTGGCCCGGCGCGGACTCCCGGGAGAGCACGGTGACGAAGCTGAAGCCCCGATAGCGGATCGTCAGCTCCTCGAGACGGTCGACGTCGTAGAGGTCCGCCTCGTGGCGTACGCCGTGATAGAGCGCGACCAGCCGCTTGGGATGGCGTTCCAGGGCCGTGCGGGCGATGCCGATCAGCGGCGCCAGCCCCGTGCCACCACCGATGAGCACCATCGGCTCGCCCTCGTCCTTCTCCGGGTCGGGGACATGGAAGTCACCGAGCGGGCCGCGCACCTCGACCCGGTCGCCGGCCGCCACCGGCCCGAAGAGCCAGTCGCTGGCCACGCCACCGGGGACGCGGCGTACGTGGAGCTCGAGGACCTTGTCCTCCTCGGCGGTGTTGGCGAGGGAGTACGGCCGGCGCTCGGAGGTGCCGGGGACGAGGAGCTCGACGTACTGTCCCGCCGAGAACGCGAGCGGCTCCTCGAGACCGAGCAGGATCCGCCGGGTGTCCCGGGCGATGTCCTCGACCCCGACGACGGTGGCGGTGAGGTCGCGCAGCACGTGGGTCGTACGCCCCATCTCCGAGCCACGCAGCGCGACCTCGGTCTCCCCGAGCGGCCGGGCCTGGCAGGCCAGCGCCAGGCCACCGGCACGCTCGTCCGCGGTCAACGTCTCCAGGGGCGACTCGGTGTGGTCCACCTCGCCGCGTACGACCTGCAGCTTGCAGGTGCCACAGGTGCCCTGGTTGCAGGAGTTCGGCATCCAGACGCCGGCTCGCAGGAGCGCCTCCAGGATCGACTGGTCACCGGCGCACTCGACGCGGCGGCCGGCGACGCTGATCGCGGCGGACATGGCTCAGACCTCCCAGGTGCCGTGCAGGCTGGTCGGGCCGCGGAATCCCCAGCCCCAGAACTCGACGCCCTCGCCGGTGTCGCGCTCCAGGTTGGGGATCGCCTCGAAGAGCTCCTCGAGCCCGATCCGCATCACCTGGTTGGCGTAGTAGATCCCCGCACAGGCGTGATTGCCGGCGCCGAAGGCGAGGTGCGGCAGCGGCGGCCGGTGCAGGTCGTACTCGGTGGGCGCGTCGTACTTGCCGGTGTCGTGGTTGGCCGAGCCGTAGGAGAGGATCACCGGGGTGCCGGCGGGCAGGTCCACACCGGCCACGGTGACCGGCTTGGTGCTGATCCGGGCGGTCGCCGACCAGATCGGGGAGGTCCAGCGCATGCCCTCGGAGATGGCCCGCGGCAGCAGCGACGGGTCGTCGACGACCTCCTCCAGCTGCTCGGGACGGCTGAAGAGGCCCACCAGCGTGGAGGCCATACCGTGGCCGGGCTCCTGCATCGCGCCGAGCAGGTAGACGTAGATGGTGGGGTAGATGTACTCGCGGGCACGGGTCTTTCCCGGCGGCATGCCGTCGTGGAGCCAGTGGGAGATCGCGGTGTTCTCGGGGTGCTCGATCCAGTGGTCGATCAGCGGGTCGACGACCTCCTGGATCTCCGCCCGGGCCTCGTCACCCGGGGTGAACCCGTCGGGGTTGGTGAACTCCCCGTTCTCGTCGACGCCGGCGTTGGTGAACGACACGTTCAGCTTGTGGAACCACTCGCGGAGCTTGTCGGAGGAGACCGAGTGCAGCCCGAGCAGGTCGCCGAGCGAGCGGACGGAGACCGGCTCGCAGAACTCGCCGACGAGCTCGGCGTTGCCGCGGTCCTCGAACTGCTCGACGTACTTGCGGGCGATCGGGCGCACCAGGTCGTCGACCCAGCCGTCGACCTCGGTCGGCTGCAGCTGCGGCTCGACCATGCCGCGCAGGTCGGCGTGGATGTCGCCGTTGACGCCGATGATCGCGGGGTGACCGAACGTGCGGCCGCCGGCCGGCGTGATCACGGCCTCGAAGTCGGGGCTGGTCGCGACCTCGCGGCACACCTCGGCGGTCGAGGCTACGTACGAGCCGAGGACCGGGACGAACGCGAGCGGTGCCTCGCGGCGGAGACGCTCGTAGGTCGGGTACGGATCCCGCTCGAGCGCGCTCATCGTCACGTCGTCGAGCCAGGACAGGTCCTGCTGTGTGGTCGTCATCGGATGCTCCTCGGAAGGTGGACGGATCGGCACTGGGACGTCGAAGTTAGGTCCGCCACAGCCGTGGGGCGACACGGAATGCGCGCTCTCGGCACCGGATGCGCGGCCAGTTTGTGACCGACGTCTCAGGTAGACTCCGCGACATGTCCGGTCGCCGGCGCGTCTCCCCACGGGACTGGGGGCAGGCCTCCAATGTGGTCGCCCAGGCGTATTTCCCCCACGAGCTCAAGCTGCTCGGCGGGACCCGCGAGCCTCGGCTCACGCTGCATACGCTCGACCTCGGGCCGGTGCTGATCGGGCACGTCGGCTGGGGTGCCGACGTGGCGGTCGACTGCGACTACCCCGGGGCTTTCGAGGTGAACATGCCGATCACGGGGCATCTCGAGAGCCGCGGAAGGTTCGGGGAGCTCACCTCTGTGACCGGCCAGGGCACGGTCTTCCGCCCCGACACCCCCTCGCTCATCAGCCACTGGGATGCGACCTGCACGGTGCTCGGCGTCAAGTTCGACAGCTCCTGGCTGGAGGTGGAGGCCGAACGCGTCCTCGGCACCGACCGGATCAACGTACGCACCCTGCTGCCGGAGCAGCTGTCCGTGCAGCATGGCCGCGCGCGGGCCTGGCACCACCTGGTCACCAGCCTGGCCACCAACCTGCACGACCCGGACCTCTTCGGCGACAGCGAGCTCGTCCGTAGCCAGCTGGCCGGCGCGTTGGCGGTCGGCCTGATCGAGGCCTGCTGTCCCGACGGTGGCGTACGGCCCGCGGCACAGCCACGGATGATCCGGGCCGTGGTCGAGGCCCTGCACGACGACCCGGGCCGGGCCTGGACCGCCGCGGACATGGCGGCCCTGGCCGGCACCAGCGTGCGGCGTCTGCAGGAGGGGTTCCAGCGCTGGGTCGGTCAGTCACCGACGCAGTACCTGCTCGACATCAGGCTGCAGCGGGCCCATGCCGATCTGGCCGGCGACCCGGCGCTCGCCGTCGGCGACGTCGCCGCACGCTGGGGCTTCTCGTCCGCGAGCAGGTTCGCGGCGGCGCACCGCCGGCGCTACGGCACCGCACCGTCCGAGGTCAGGGACTGACCCCGGCCGTTCAGCGCAGAAGCTCGGCCAGCACCTGCAGCCAGCGTGGACCCGGCAACACACCCTCACGCGTGTGCCGCCCGAGCTCGTGGAACACCTCGGGGCATCGGCAGGCGTCGGTCATCTGGCCCTCAGTCCCGACACGGTACGAGTCGGGCGAGCCGCGGCGGAGCAGTCGGCGCACCACCGGCGGATGTCGTCGGACCGCAGCTGCCAGAACGCGTGCCACCCCTGGGTCGGCGCACCGCAGAGGGTCACCTGCGTGCCGATCCGCTTGAGATGAGCCTCGCCCCACGGCGCCGGAATCCTCGTCCCCGCGGGCTGGCGGTGCCTGGCCACGATGACCCAGCTGCGTCCGATCGTCCGGGGATCGACGCCGGTGGCGGGCGCAGCCATCTCATCCCTCCGCGATCAGCGCCATGACGCTCGGGTCGCTGAGCGTGGTGGTGTCGCCGACGTCGCGGCCTTCGGCGACATCGCGCAGGAGACGGCGCATGATCTTCCCGGACCGCGTCTTGGGCAGCTCCGGCACGATCGTGATCTGCCGCGGCTTGGCGATGGCCCCGATCTCCTTGGCCACATGGTTGCGCAGCTCCTGGGTCAGCGCGTCGCCGGTGTTGCCGTCCCCGGAGCGCAGGATCACGTAGGCGAAGACCGCCTGGCCGGTGGTCTCGTCGGCGGCGCCGACGACGGCGGCTTCGGCGACCCGCGGGTGGGAGACCAGGGCGGACTCGATCTCGCTCGTGGAGAGGCGGTGGCCGGACACGTTCATCACGTCGTCGACGCGGCCCAGGATCCAGATGTCGCCGTCCTCGTCCTTCTTGGCCCCGTCGCCGGCGAAGTAGTAGCCGAGGTCCGCGAAGCGGGTCCAGTAGGTCTCGACGAAGCGGTCGTCGTCCTGCCACAACGTCCGCAGCATGGCCGGCCACGGCTGGGTGAGGACCAGGTAGCCGCTCGACCCGTTCGGCACCGAACGACCCTCTTCGTCGACCACGTCGGCGCCGATGCCGGGCAGCGGCCGCATCGCCGAGCCGGGCTTGCCGGCGGTGACCCCGGGGAGGGGACTGATCATCATCTGACCGGTCTCGGTCTGCCACCAGGTGTCGACGACTGGGCAGCGGTCGCCGCCGATGACGTCGCGGTACCAGAGGTACGCCTCGGGGTTGATCGGCTCGCCGACCGACCCGAGGAGCCGCAGCGAGGTGAGGTCGTACCCGTCCGGGATCTCGCGTCCCCACTTCATGAACGTCCGGATCGCCGTCGGGGCGGTGTAGAAGAGGGTCACGCCGTACTGCTCGATGATCTCCCACCAGCGACCGCTGTGCGGGCTGTCGGGAGTGCCCTCGTAGAGAACCTGGGTGACGCCGTTGGCGAGCGGGCCGTAGACGATGTAGCTGTGGCCGGTGACCCAGCCGATGTCGGCGGTGCACCAGTAGACGTCCGTGTCCGGCTTGAGGTCGAACACGGCATGGTGCGTGTAGGCCGCGCCGGTCAGGTAGCCGCCGGTGGTGTGCAGGATGCCCTTGGGCTTGCCGGTGGTGCCCGAGGAGTACATGACGTAGAGCGGGTGCTCTGCGTCGAACGCCTCGGGTGTGTGCTCGGCCGACGCGCTGTCGACGACGTCGTGCCACCACAGATCGGTGGCGTCGTCGAAGGGCACGTACTCCCCGGTGCGACGCACGACGAGGACGTGGTCGACCGGGCTCTGGCTGCCGAGCCGCGCCAGGGCGGCGTCGACCGCCGGCTTCAGCGGCGACGGAGCCCCGCGACGGTAGCCGCCGTCGGAGGTGATGACCAGCTTGGCCCGGCAGTCCTCGATCCGCGAGGCGAGGGCCTCGGCCGAGAACCCGCCGAAGACCACGGTGTGGGTGGCCCCGATGCGGGCACAGGCCAGCATCGCGACGACGGCCTCGGGGATCATCGGCAGGTAGATCGCGACGAGGTCGCCACTGCCCACCCCGAGGCTCGTCAGCGCGTTGGCGGCGCGGGACACCTCGTCCTTGAGGTCGGCGTAGGTGAGGTCCCGGGTGTCGCCGGGCTCGCCGACGAAGTGGAAGGCCACCTTGTCGCCGCGTCCGGCCTCGACGTGCCGGTCGACGCAGTTGTACGCCGCGTTGAGCTTCCCGTCCGCGAACCACCGCGCGTGGGGTGCCTCGGACCAGTCCAGCACCTCGGTGAACGGCTCGGCCCAGGTCAGCCGCTCGGCCTGCTCGGCCCAGAAGCCCTCGAGGTCGGACTCGGCCCGGGCGTACGCCTCGGCGGTGACGTTGGCGGCAGCGGCCAGGTCGGCCGGCGGCTCGAAGCGGGTCGGACGGTCAGTGCTGAGCAGTTTCTCGGTCAAGGCGCTGTGCCTCCTCGTCTGTAAACAGTCGCGATCGGATCAGGAAGCGCACGCCCTCGGGCGCCTCCAGGGAGAACCCGGCGCCGCGTCCGGGGACGACGTCGATGGTGAGATGGGTGTGCGACCAGTACTCGAACTGCGAGCGCGACATCCAGACGGGCACCTGGTCGTCCAGCCCGATGTCCAGGTCACCCAGGTGGATGTCGGCGTCGCCGAGCATGAAGTCGCCGTTGGGGTAGCACATCGGGGCGGAGCCGTCGCAGCATCCACCGGACTGGTGGAACATGACCGGCCCGTGGTTACCGACGAGACGGCGGAGCAGGTCCGCCGCCTCGTCGGTCACGGCGACCCGCGCCGGAAGGGAGGAGGCGTGGGTCGCGCTCATCAGAAGAACCCGAGTGCGTCGGGGCTGTAGCTGACGAGCAGGTTCTTGGTCTGCTGGTAGTGGTCCAGCATCATCTTGTGGGTCTCGCGACCGATGCCGGACTGCTTGTAGCCGCCGAAGGCCGCGTGGGCCGGGTAGGCGTGGTAGCAGTTCGTCCAGACCCGGCCGGCCTGGATCTCCTTGCCGGCGCGGAAGGCCTGGGACCCGTCACGCGACCAGACGCCGGCACCGAGGCCGTACAGGGTGTCGTTGGCGATCTTGAGACCGTCGGCCTCGTCGTCGAAGCCGGTCAGCGAGACCACCGGACCGAAGATCTCCTCCTGGAAGATCCGCATCGAGTTGTCGCCCTCGAAGACGGTCGGCTGCACGTAGTAGCCCTCGGCGAGGTCGCCCTCGAGGATGGTCCGCTCACCGCCGGTGAGGACCTTGGCGCCCTCGTCCTTGCCGATCTCGATGTAGGACAGGATCTTCTCGAGCTGGTCGTTGCTGGCCTGGGCGCCGAGCATCGTGGTGTCGTCGAGCGGGTTGCCCTGCTTGATCTTCTCGACCCGGGCGACGGCGTCGCCGACGAAGTCGGAGTACATCGAGCGCTGGACCAGCGCGCGCGAGGGGCAGGTACAGATCTCGCCCTGGTTGAGGGCGAACATCGTGAAGCCCTCGAGCGCCTTGTCGTAGAAGGCGTCCTTCTCCGCGGCGACGGAGTCGAAGAAGATGTTCGGGCTCTTGCCGCCGAGCTCCAGGGTCACCGGGATGATGTTCTGGCTGGCGTACTGCATGATCAGCCGGCCGGTCGTGGTCTCGCCGGTGAAGGCGACCTTGGCGACGCGGGGCGAGGAGGCGAGCGGCTTGCCGGCCTCGACACCGAAGCCGTTGACGACGTTGAGCACGCCGGCGGGCAGCAGGTCGCCGATCAGCTCGACGAGCTTGAGGATCGACCACGGGGTCTGCTCGGCGGGCTTGAGCACGACCGCGTTGCCGGCCGCCAGGGCGGGGGCGAGCTTCCAGACGGCCATCAGGATCGGGAAGTTCCACGGGATGATCTGGCCGACGACGCCCAGCGGCTCGTGGAAGTGGTACGCCACGGTGTTCTCGTCGATCTCGCCGATGGTGCCCTCCTGGGCACGCAGCACACCGCCGAAGTAGCGGAAGTGGTCGATGGCGAGCGGGATGTCGGCGGCCAGCGTCTCGCGTACCGGCTTGCCGTTCTCCCAGGTCTCGGCGACGGCGATGGCGGTGAGGTTCTCCTCCATCACGTCGGCGATCTTGAGCAGGATGTTGGACCGCTCGGTCGTCGAGGTCTTCCCCCAGGCCGGAGCGGCAGCATGCGCGGCGTCCAGAGCGGCCTCGATGTCCTCGGCCGTGCCCCGGGCGATCTCGGTGAACGGCTTGCCGTTGACCGGCGAGATGTTCTCGAAGTAGGCGCCCTTGACCGGGTCGACCCAGTCACCACCGATGTAGTGGCCGTAGCGACCCTGGACGGTGACCAGCGAGTCGGGCTGGCCGGGAGCTGTGTATACGGTCATCGGGATTTTCTCCTACGGTAGTTCGGGCAATGGGGCGTGATCGTGGTCACAGACGCTAGGAACAGCGAGGTTGCAGCAACGTTGCGGTCACCGCAGGCGACGGATGCAACGTGAATGCAACCTTCAAATGTGACCCTCATCACTTGAGGAGGTCCGGATGAACGAGACGAAGCAGAGCCCTTCCATGCGTGCAGCCGTGGCGGACTCGTGGCACCGGTCCGCGGCCGCCGGGGTGACCGCTGACGACACGTGCGCGCCGATCACGCTCGCCGAGGACCAGCTCCAGGACGTACGCTCCGCCCACCCGCTGGCCCGCGTGTTCCCGCTGCTCGACGACGTGCTCGGGCAGGCGGCGCGCGACTGCGACGCGATCATGGCCGTCTCGGACGAGGCCGGTCAGCTGCTCTGGGTGTGCGGTGCGCCGACGGCGCTCCGGCGCGCGGAGCGGATCGGTTTCGTCGAGGGGAGCAACTGGGACGAGCGCCTCGCCGGCACGAACGCGCCCGGGCTCGCGCTCCGGCTCGACCGGCCGACCAGCGTCGTCGCCGCCGAGCACTTCCGGCGCTCGGTCCAGCAGTGGAGCTGCGCCGCCACCCCGATCCACGACCCGGGCGACTCCCGCCTCCTCGGCGTCCTCGACATCACCGGCGGTGACTCCATCGTCGTACCCCAGACGATGGCGATGGTGCGCGCCGCCGCGAGACTCGCGGAGTCCGAGCTCGCCCGCGAGCAGCTGCTGCCGAGGCAGCCCGAGACCCGGCCGGGCTGGGCGCGCATCGCCGTGGAGACCCTGGGCCGTCAGGACCTGCTGCTCTCGATCGACGACGGCCGTGGCCATCGCGCCCAGCTGCGGCTCTCACCTCGCCACAGTGAGATCTTCCTGCTCCTCGCCAGCGCGCCGCGCGGACTCTCCGGCGACGAGCTCGCCGTCCTGCTGTACGAGGACGACGGCGGCTCCTCGACGCTCCGCGCCGAGCTGAACCGGCTGCGCAACCTGCTCGGGGAGGAGTTCCTCGCCTCCCGGCCCTACCGGCTCACGACCGAGGTGACCGGTGACTGGCTGGGCGTGGAGGCACGGCTGGCGGTGGGCGACGTCGCGGGCGCGCTCCGCTGCTACCGCGGCCCGATCCTGCCGCGCTCGGTCGCGCCGGGCGTGGTCCGGCTCCGCGAGACGCTGGCGCAGCAGCTGCGCGCGGCGGTGCTGCAGTCGGGTCAGCCCGACCTGGTCTCGACGTGGACCCGATCGGCGTGGGGTGCTGACGACTACGAGATGTGGCTCCGGCTCCGGACCCTGCTGCCGTCCGGCTCCCCGTTGCTCGCCCTCGCCGACGGCCAGATCGCCCGCTTGGACCGCGAGGTCGGTCTCTGAGATGACGGCTGGAGTGGTGCCGACGACGGCGGTGATGGCTCGCGACCGGGAGGTGACTCCGCGGCAGGAGCAGGTCCCGGCGGCCTCGGCCCCGCCGGACCAGGTGGTGAAGTTCCAGGCTCCCGAGGTCGTCTTCGGCCACAACGCGCTCGAGGAGGCGGGCTACGCGGCCGCCCGGCTCGGGGCCCGGCGACCGTTCGTGGTCACCGATCCCGGCATCGTCGAGGCCGGCTGGGTCGACGAGCTGCTCCGGCTGCTCCGGGCCGAGGGGCTCGTCCCGGTGCTGTGGACCGGTGTCACGCCGAACCCCAAGGACCACGAGGTACGCCGCGCCTTCGAGAGGTACCTCGAGGCCGAGGCCGACGTCATCGTGGCCATCGGCGGCGGTTCCTGCATGGATGCGGCGAAGGGTGTCGCGGTGCTCTCGGGCAACGGCGGCGACATCCTCGACTACGCCGGGATCGACCAGATCGCCCGGCCGATCCCGCCGATGCTGATGATCCCGAGCACCTCGGGGACCGGGGCCGACGTCTCCCAGTTCTGCATCGTCACCGACACCGACCGCCGGGTGAAGCTCACGATCATGGGCCGGGCTCTCGTGCCCGACGTCTCGATCACCGACCCGCGGCTGCTGACCACGATGCCGGAGGCGCTCAACGCCGCGACCGGCCTGGACGCGCTGACCCACGGCATCGAGTCGTACGTCTCGCTGGCGCACAACCCGCTGGCCGACGGGCACGCGATGAGCTCGGTCGCGCTCGTCTGCCGGCACCTGCGCTCGACCGTCACCGATCCGACGGCGATGGAGCACCGCGCGATGATGGCGCAGGCGAGCCTGCAGGCGGGCCTGGCCTTCACCAACGCGATCCTCGGCGCGACCCATGCGATGAGCCATCAGGTCGGTGGGCTGCTCGACGCCCCGCACGGCGTGGTGAACGGGGTCCTGCTACCGCACGTGATCCGCTACAACGCGCGCTCGGTCCCCGAACGCTTCGTCGGCCTGGCCCGAGCCGCCGGCCTGCCGGTCGAGGGCGTCCCCGGAGACGTCGCGGCCGAGATGCTGGCCGATCACGTGAGGCACCTGGCCGATGACGTCGGCGTACCTCGGCGGCTGCGGGACCTGGGAGTGACCGACACCGATCTCGACACCCTGTCGGTGACCACCCTCGACGACGCCTGCCTGACGACGAACCCGCGACCGGCGAGCCGTGCCGAGATCCACGCGCTCTTCCGGGAAGCCCTGTGAGGGCAGTCCGGTGAGCGCACCCGATCTGGCGGCCCTGACCGGCGTACGTTCCGGCAAGCGGTCCTACTACCGGGCCTTCCTGCGCTCCGACGAGCGCATGCAGCAGGCCGTACGCGCCATGGACTCGATCTCGCGCGCACTGGTGCGCACGGTCGAGGGCCCGCGAGCGCTCCTGGAGGAGGTGGCCCGCGCGGCCGCGGTGCACCTCGCCGCCGAGTGGACGATCCTGGCACTGGCCGACGGCCATCTGACGGGGGCACGGCCGAGGTTCATCGTCGTCGGCCACGACGGCCGGGGGGTCGGGGACGAGGAGGAGCTTCCCGGCGTCGTACGTCGCGAGCTCGGCGCGATCCGGGCAGGCCATGCGACCGGAGCCCCTGGCCCGGCGCGCTGGGTGCGGGTGCCGATGACGCTGGAGAGCGTCATGATCGGCAGCCTGGTCGGCCTCCACGGGCTCGCCGACGACCCGGAACCCGGGGACCTGTCGGTGCTGCGGATCCTGGCCAACGAGGCCGCCGTGGCGCTGCACACCTCCGAGCAGTACCAGGCCGGGCTCGCCCAGCATCGCCGCGCGCAGCGGCTCTACGACGAGGTCGGTGCCCGGGAGCGGGACCTCGAGCAGCGGACCCGCGAGCTGCGCCAGGCCGAGGAGCGGCTGCTGGTGGCGCACCAGCGCGAGCTGGTCGACCACGAGCGCCATCGCATCGCCCGCGAGCTCCACGACAGCGTCACCCAGTTCGTGCTCTCGGCCGGGATGTCGGTCGAGGTCGCGCGGGGCGAGACGGAGGAGCTCGGGCCGGCCGGCGCGCGGATCACCGAGCTCCTCGGCACCGCCAAGCAGCTCACCCAGGACGCCGTGGAGCAGCTCCGCCGGGCGATCTACGCGCTCCACCAGCCGCACCGCGACACGGTCTCCTCGCTGCCCGAGCTGCTGCACGAGGTCGCCGAGCACCACCGTCCCCACCTGGACGTGTCCGTGCGGGTGGAGGGCGAGGTGTGCCCGATGCCCGCCGAGGCCAAGCACGACATCGCCCGCGCGGTCGGCGAGGCGCTCTTCAACGTGGCGATCCATGCCGAGGCCACCCAGGCGGTGCTCCGGCTCCGCTACCGCAAGCACGAGCTCTACGTCGGGGTCGCCGACGACGGCCGAGGCGATCCGGGCCTGCTCGCCCGGAAGCTCCGGCTCGAGCGCGGCGCCTCGATCGACGGCCGACACCGGGGCCTGGCGAACATCGAGACCCGGATCAGCGAGCTCGGCGGCACGGTCGCGTTCCGGCGCTCGCACCTCGGCGGGGTCCGGGTGGAGCTCCGGGTGCCGCTGCCGGTCGTGGATCGCGGCCGGGGAACGATCTGCGGGCTCATCGAGGACCCGCAGTAGCCGCTTCGAGGAGGAACCATGAACACGCTCAGCCCACCGCAGGCGGTCCCCGCCCAGGCCACGGCCGGCATCGACGTACTCCTGGTCGATGATCACGCGATCGTCCGACAGGGTCTGCGGTCGATCCTCGAGCGCGAGCCCGGCCTCCGGGTCGTCGCGGAGGCGGCGACGGCGGCCGAGGCACTGGCCCGGGTGAACAGCGCCCGTCCAGACATCGTGCTGCTCGACCTGAAGCTCTCCTCGTCCTCGGACGCCGAGGGTCTGGAGCTGTGCGCCGCGCTGACCCAGCGGCACCCGGAGGCGCTGATCCTCGTGCTGACGACGTTCCTGGACGAACAGCTGGTGATGCAGGCGATCCGCGCCGGCGCCCGCGGCTACGTCGTCAAGGACGTCGACACCACCGGCCTGGTCCGGGCGATCCGGGACGTCGCGAGCGGCGGCAGCGCCTTCGACGCGCGCTCCGCGGCGGCGATGATCCGGGGCGTGAACATGCCGGTGACCAGCGACGACTCCGAGCTCACCACGCGCGAGCTCGAGGTCCTGGAGCTGCTCGCCCACGGGCTCTCGAACCGCGCCATCGGCCACCGGCTCTACATCTCCGACACCACCGCGAAGTTCCACGTGGGCAACATCCTGCGCAAGCTGGGCGTCAGCCGCCGGGCCGAGGCGGTGTACGAGGCGTCCAAGCTCGGCCTCCTCTGACCCGGCGGCCGGCGCCATCACGGCACCGGCAGGACCGTGCGCTCCCAGGTCGTGTTCACGATGATCGCGGCGGACGCGTAGAGCGCCACCAGGGCGTCCAGGATCAGCACGTAGCCGGCGGTCCTGCCGAGCGCGGCGCTGCCGAGGAACGACCCGAAGGCCGCCAGGTAGAAGACCCCGGCCAGGAGCACGAAGATCACGATCGTGGTGGTGTTGGTGCGCAGCGCGGCCAGCAGCATGTACGACGTGAACACCGCCCACGCCAGCAGGAACATCCCCGTGATCGCGGCCCCGCCCGCGGTCACCATCGGGCCGTAGAACTGCACGAGCAGCGCGTAGGAGAGCCAGAAGCCGGCGTACGCGGTGAACACCAGGGCCGGGAACGTCTCGCCGCGCCGGAAGTGGACCAGACCGGCCACGAGCTCCGTGGCGAAGCCCAGCGCCAGGGCGAGGGGCAGGACCGCCGGCAGGGCGGCCGCGTCCACGATCCCCGACATCACGGTGGCCAGGACGAGCGCCGAGATCCCGAAGCTGGCCAGTCCGAGCGGGAACGGGTCGCCCCACGTCGTCGGTGCGGCGCCTTGCGTGGTGGGTACTGCATCGATGGCTGTGTTCGTCATCAGTTCCTCCAAGGGTCAACCGTCGTCCGGGCTGGGCTACGGTCCTCACAAAGTAGTGACGTACGACACACCGGCAGACCCGCCGAGTGGGCGGTCGGGCACCTGCCCTCGGGTAGGCCCCGAGATCGGTCGCGTGCGGCCGACGGACAGGTCGAAACCGCCGCTGACCAGGCCTGACGCGGCGAAGAGAGGGCGGCTGCGCGTCCGCGTCGTCGACGGACAGGTCGTCGGGCTCCGGCCCGATTCAGCGGTCGGTGTCGATGATCAGCCAGCCACCGTGGTGCTCGACGACCCGGTGCGGGTGCTCCGAGGCCTCGCCCCAGGCGGCGAGGTCGTCCAGCGAGACCGTCCGGACATGCCCCCAGGTCTCGTCGGGCTCGTCCTCGAGGGGTACGGCGATCACCACTCGGCGGCGCGCCACCCGGATCGCCTCGGCGACCGCCCGGTCGCCGAGGGTCGGCTCGATGTGCTCGAGGAGGTGGATCAGCAGCACGTTGTCGGCGGCCCCGTCCCGCCACGGCAGCCGCGTGGCGTCGGCGGCTCGCGTGCTCAGCGGCACCTCGAGCCGGGCCGCGGCGGCGCTCAGCAGCGCGACGGTGCCGGCAGAGAGGTCGGAGGCGGTCACGTCCCGTCCGGCGGAGGCCAGCCGTAGGGAGAGGAACCCGAAGCAGCAGCCGACCTCGAGGACCGAACCGGGTGCCAGCTGCTGCTCGACGAAGCGGTAGACCGGGGCGTACTCGGCGATGGTTCCGTGAGCGGCGGCGGCCGGTCCCGGCCGGTGCAGGGCCTGCTCCACGTGCCGCAGGGTGTTGCGGTAGAACGCCGCCCAGGCCTGCTCCGGGTCGGGGGCGCTGCTGACCACGACCCCGGTGAAGAGGTGCTCGAAGAGGTCCGGGCCGCGCAGCCAGCCGGGCTGGAACAGCTCCTCGGCCAACAGGCCGGAGAGGTCGTCGTCGATCTGGTCCGTACGCAGGCAGTGGATCAGATGGACCTGGTGGCCCTCGCGGTGCACGTCGAAGTGGCGGGTGCGAATCGTCCCGAGATGACGCCGCGGACGCGGGCCCCGCCAGGCCCGGACGCTGACCAGCTCGTCGCGGTAGACCCCGGCCTCGGGGCCGGGTCGCAGCGCATCGATCACGGCCACCTCGCCGGGCGGCGTGGTCATCGGCCGGCCGACATCGTCTGGGTGACGTTGTCCAGCCCGCGCAGGTTGCGGACGACCTGGACCTTGTCGCACCACTCGGCGTACTCCGGGAGGTCACACCCCCCGAGCGCCCAGGAGTAGCGCGGCTCCGGGGTGAGCCAGATCGTCGACCGGGCGCGCCGGGTGAGCTCCTCGAAGGCGGCGAAGCCGGGATCCTTGCCGTTGCCGCGACCGTCGCCGAGGACCACCAGCGTGGTCCGCCGGTTCACGGCCGAGCCGAACTGCTCGAGGAACTGCTCGAACGACGAGCCGTAGTCCGAGTCGGCATCCACGTCGAGCACTCCGCCGGCCGGCAGGCCGGCCAGCACCAGGGACAACGCGTCCTCGATCCGGTGCTCGGCGAACAGGTCGGTGATCTCGACCAGGTCCTTCACGAACGCGAAGGACCGGACGGACGTGGCGACCGACTGCAGGCTGTGCAGCAGGTGCAGCGTGAAACGGGCGGTGGAGCGTACGGACAGGGAGACGTCGCAGAGCACGAGCAGCCTCGGCCGGTCGTGCGCCTTGGCGACGGTGACCGGACGGAACGGCACGCCGTCGTACTTCATGTTGGTGCGCATCGTCCGGCGGCCGTCGACGATGCCGCGGGCGGCCACCGTACGCCGCGGGCGCGGGGCGCCGTGGAGCTTCCTGAGCAACCGGCGCAGCGACTCCTCCAGCGCGGCGCGGTCGTGCTCGGCGACGGTCTCGGCCTGCGCCGCCTGGATCTCCCGCGACTCGATCTCGCGCTCCATGCTCATCAGCCGCTCGAGGTGGTCCCGGATCCGCTCGGGGAGCGTCGCCAGCCAGGGGGCCAGCGCCTTGCGCAGCTCCGCGAGGCCGTCGTCGTCGTCCACGGCGCTCTCGGGGTCGCGCTCCTCGAGCCAGCTCAGCAGGGCGATCTCCTCCTGCACGGACAGCTCGGTGTCGAGCTGCATCCCGGCCTCGCGGATCAGCTCACCGGGGTTGCCGGGGTTGTGCATCCGGCTGGTCGAGAGCTGGACCCGCGCGGCCTCCCCGGGGCTGGACTTCGGGTCGTTGGAGAGGACGATCTCGTCGGTGAGCGCGGCGATGTCGATCTTGTTGGCTTCCTGGTGGAGGTTGTAGCGCTGCGCCATGTCCTCGGGCTTGAAGTACTCCTTGATGTCGTCCGGCTTGCCGTGGCTGTGCCCGTCCTCCGGCACCTCGCCGGGCTCCTCGGAGAGCGTGAAGTCGGTCAGCTGCCCGTCGTCGGAGAGGTCGTCGTGGGAGTGCCCGTGCTCGTCCTCCTCCTCGACGACCGGACGCAGCCCGAAGAACCGGTCGAAGACCAGGTCGAAGGTGTCCAGGTCACGACGGTCCTTGACCAGGCTCGCGGTCAGCGCGGCGTGGAGCAGGTGGCGCTGCTCGAGCACCCCGGGCTGGGCGACCGCGTGCATCGCGTCGATCACCTCGGCGGTGCTCACGCGTACGCCGTAGAGCCGGAGCAGCCGGATGAAGCGGTGCAGTGCGGTCTCCATGTCGGGCCTCGATCCCCGCTCAGACCGGGCGCTTGCGGGCCGAGGGGAACGCCCGGCTGCCCTGGCTCGTCGACACCGCCGGCGCCGTACGCGGCCCGGTGCCGCCGGCGCCGCCGTAGTAGCCCGCGTTGTGCCGGCCGGGCTGGTCCTTCGCCTTCCGCTCGGCGCGGCCGTCGACGTCGTCGTCGGCCGGGTCCGCGGCCGGGGCGGTGTGGGTGTGCCCATGTCCGTGCCCGTGGCCGTGGCCGTGTCCGTGGCCGTGCAGGTGGTCGGGCACCTCGGCGTTCGGGTCGACGAGCCGTGGCAATGCCTCCATGACCCGCTTCAGGTCTCGCTCGTACTTCACGACCACGTTGAGCGTGGTGGAGAGCACGTCGGCAGTGAGCTCCTCGACGCCGAGCACCGCCAGCGTCCGAGCCCAGTCGACGGTCTCGGAGATGCTGGGCGCCTTGCGCAGCTCGAGCTCACGGATGCCGCGGACGATGTCGACCAGCCGCGTCGCGAGGGAGTCGGCGAGGCCGGTCTCCTTGGACCGGATGATCTCCAGCTCACGGGCCGCGTCGGGGTAGTCGAGGAAGAGGTGCAGGCAACGACGCTTGAGCGCGGCGGAGAGGTCGCGGGTGTTGTTCGAGGTCAGCACGACGTACGGCATCGTCTTGGCGGTCACCGTGCCGATCTCGGGGATGGAGATCTGGAACTCCGCGAGCAGCTCGAGCAGCACCGCCTCCAGAGCCTCGTCGGCCCGGTCGACCTCGTCGATGAGGAGCACGACCGGGGTGTCGGAGTCGATCGCCTCGAGCAGCGGCCGGGCGGCCAGGAAGCGCTGGGAGAAGAACACCGAGTCCTGCTTGGCGATCCGCTCGACGGCCTCGTTCAGGTCGGCGGCGTCCTCGACGACCTGGCCGATCTTCTCGCGCAGGATCTGGGTGTAGAGGAGCTGCTTGCCGTAGTCCCACTCGTAGAGCGCCTTGGTCTCGTCCTGGCCCTCGTAGCACTGCAGCCGGATCAGGCGCCGTCCGGTCGCGGTGGCGAGGCTCTCCGCGAGCTGGGTCTTGCCGACGCCCGCCGGGCCCTCGAGCAGGACCGGCTTCTCCAGCCTGGTCTGCAGGAACACCGTGGTGGCGAGCCGGTCGTCGGCGAGGTAGCCGCACGCCGCGAGCTGGGCGCGGGTGTCCTCGACGTCGGTGAAGCCCTGGATCGGTTCGGTGGTGGTCGACACGTGCACTCCTCGAGGTGGTGGGTGGGGCGAGGTGGCGGGTCCGGTTGGCGTTCTCAGCGAGCCGGACCCGCCACAGGGGGAGACGATCAGCCGAGCAGGTCGTCCAGGTCGCCGTTGAGGCAGTGGTCGACCACCGGACGGACGGTCTCGAACGTGCACTCCTTGGCGTTGCCGGGCGTGCAGGCGTCACCGAGGACGTGGTTGGTGATCCGGTCGACGTCTGCGGCGTCACCGACGATCTTCGGCGCGTTCTCGTAGTAGGCGGTCGGACCCTGGCCGAGCCGGTTCTTCGAGTACGTGTCCTTCGTGACGTCCACGAACCGCTCGGTGATGCCGACGTCGCGCAGGAGCCGGATGGCCGCGGCGAGCGCCGCGTCGGCGGCCTGCACGTCGGTCATGCCGTGGGTGTCGACGCCCATCGCGCGGGCGATGTCGGCGAACCGCTTGTAGTGGGCGGGCATGTTGAACGCCCACACCCGCGGCAGCGCGATCGCGTTGTTGAGGCCGTGGTGGGTGTCGTAGAAGGCGCTCACCGCGTGGCTGATCGAGTGGATGATCCCGAGGCCGCCGGAGTTGAACGCCTGGGCGGCGATGTACTGGGCGTACATCATCCCCTCACGGCCGCCGAGGTCCTGACCGTTCCAGACCGCCTGCCGCAGGTTCTCCGAGGTCAGCTTGATCGCGTGCAGCGCGTTGCCGAGCGAGGGCTGGAAGTTGATCCGGGAGACGTACGGCTCGCTGGCGTGCGCCAGGACGTCGAAGCCGCACTGCGCGGTGTAGTCGACCGGGCAGTCGTAGTAGAGCACCGGGTCGTCGATCGCCAGGCTGGCGACCGAGGCGTCGTCGAAGGCGACGTACTTGTGCGGGTTGTCGGGGTCGGTGGTGGTGTCGGTGATGACGTACGCCCAGGACGTCTCGGACCCGGTGCCGGCCGTCGTCGAGACGGCGATGTGCGGCGGGTTCTTCGGGTTCTCGGACATGTTGAAGCCCTCGAACTCGTTGACGTTGCGGCCGTCGTGGGCGACCGAGATGCGCGCGCCCTTGCAGGCGTCGTGCGACGAGCCGCCGCCGATGGAGACGAACGAGTCGCACTCGTTCTCCTGGTAGAGCTTCACCGAGTCCATGACGTTGTAGTCCTTGGGGTTGGACTCGACCTTGTCGTACACGACGACCTCGAGGCCGTGGTACTTCATCGACTCGACGATCTTGGTGACGATGTCCGTGCCACGCAGGCCGGACGTCATCACCAGGGTCTTGCGGAAGCCCATCTTGAGGGCCTCGGGCCCGATCATCTCGTGAGCGCCGGGGCCCATGAGGGCGCGAGGGAACGGGTGGAACTCCTTGATCGGGAAGGGCTTGAGTAGTTCGTCGACCTGCATGGCAAACCTCCGTTGGTGGTGTGACGCTCAGCACACTAGGTACGCCGACAGAGCCGCGAACAGGCGAGGAACGGGAAACAGCCCGGCCCGGGAGGGGTCTACCTACCCGTTGGGAGAGGTGCCTCCCTGGCCGGTCTTCTGGCCAGGTCGGCGCGGCAGCAGACAGGTCACCGAACGCGCTCTCAGAGCGCCGGCCCACAGGCCCGCGCCGTACGCCATGTCGTCGAGCCGCCGAGCCAGCGGGCGGTAACGCGTGCCGGGGTTGTCGACCTGGGAGACGACCACGTCGACGACCAGCGAAGCGGCCAGGGCACGCCGGATCAGCGCACTGTGCGGGGCCAGGAGCACGGTGAGCGGCCACCAGTGCCGCAGCAGCAGCGCGGCCTCCTGGCGGACCGTCCAGCCGAGGCCCTGGGCGCAGAGCTGGACCGCGAGCCGGTCCCGGCCGGGGGTCTCCGGCAGTCGTCGTCGCAGCGAGAGGACGCCGTAGGCGATCCCGGCCGCCGCGACCGGGAGGGACCACCGGCGGCGCACCAGCAGCGCGGCCGCGGTCGCCGCCATGCTCGCCGTCATCACCGCCGGGGCACCCTTGCGGCCGTGTCTCACGGCGAGGTCGGCGCCGCCGGTTCCGTAGAGGTACTTGCGGCCCAGCCAGCCGCGGATCGTGGTCCGGGTGTCGTGCCAGGCCACCTGCTCCGGGTCGTAGCGGACGACCTCGCCCGCCTCGACCAGCCGCCAGACCAGGTCGACGTCCTCGCCCACCCGCATCGACTCCTCGAACCCCGCCCCGAGCCGGTCCGTACGCCCCACCAGGCAGGCGCTGGGCAGCCAGCCGACCGCGGCCCCAGGGCGTACGACGCAGGCACGGGTGCCGAGGGCGAGGGAGGAATCGTCCTCGTCGAAGCGCTCGAACCACCGCGGCGACCGGCTGCGGGCGCGGCTGCGGACCAGCGGCGCCACCAGCGCGACGCGGCTGTCGGCGAAGTGGCGGGAGAGGTTGCGGAGCGTGCTCGCCGCGACCGTGACGTCGGAGTCGACGAAGGCGACGTACGGGGTGCGTACCGCGCGCAGGCCGGCGTTGCGCGCCCCGGCGGGGCCGAGATTCTCCGGCAGCTGCACGAGGTGGGCACCGTGACGACGGGCGACCGCGGCGACCGCATCGGGGTCGCGGGAGGCGTCGTCGACGACGATGCGGTGGAGGCCGCCCAGCGAGGAGAGGGCGCGGTCGAGCTGGTCGGGCCGGTCGCGTACCGGGATCACGACGGTGAGCTCACCCGGATCCACCCCCTCGCCGCTGAGCACGGGATCGGCCAGGTTGCCGTCGACGAGCCGCGCGGCGAGGGCGGCGGTGGCCGCGTCGACCACGGTGATCTCGCCGTCCTCGAGCAGTCGCAGCGCGGCGTCGGTGAGCCGCACGGCACGCAGCGGCGACCCACCGACCAGCAGCCGCCGGTCGATGCGGCGTACGTCCTCGCGGACTCGGGCTCGGAAGCCGGTCGGGTATCTCACCCCACTGCCACGCCGCCGGGAGCCAGTACGTCCATGGTGGTCTGCTCGATCATCAGGGTGAGCGCCTCGGCTCCCTGCGCCGCCGTGGCGCCGGTCGGGTCGCCGAGCACGCCGTTGACGGAGACCGCCGCGACCCCGCCCGCCCGCATGAGCGGGAGGATCTCCGCGAGCGGCCGGGTGTCACCGGGCTCGGCCAGATCCATGTGGACGGCCTCCGGGCGCAGGTGCAGCATCAGGGACGTCTCGGTGCGGCCGGCGTGCAGGTCGAACTCCTCGGTACGGCAGGGCAGCCAGCAGGCGGACTGCCGCTCGCCGCTGGAGCCGGTCGCGATCGTCGTGTCGGTGTCGAAGGGCAGGTGCGGCCCGTGCTGCTCCAACGAGCCGACGGGCACCAGCAGGACGGACCCTCTGTGCACCTGCGGCCAGGTGGCGTCACCCAGTGTGTACATGGAAGCCGTCCGGGACGAGCAGGTGCTCGGGCCGCAGCTCGGTGACCGACCCGACCGCCAGCCCCCGCAGCGCCGAGTCGATGCCACCGCTCAGCACGTCGAGGACGTTCTCGACACCGGCCTGGCCATTCGCCGCCAGGCCCCACAGATAGGCCCTGCCGATCAGCACCGCCTTCGCACCGAGCGCGAGCGCCTTGACGACGTCCGAGCCGCGGCGTACGCCTCCGTCCATCACCACGTCGACCTGGTCGCCGACCCGGTCGGCGATCGGCTTGAGCATCCGGATCGCGGCCGGGGTGCCGTCGAGGTTGTTCCCGCCGTGGTTGGACACCGAGATGCCGGCGACCCCGGCATCGACGGCGCGGAGCGCGTCGTCGACCCGGCAGACCCCCTTCAGCACGAACGGGGTGCCACTGATCTGGTGCCACTGCTTGCGCATCCAGGCGACGTCCTCCCAGGTCGGGGGCGGGGTCGTCATCCACTCGTAGTAGGCACCGAAGAACGTCGGCGCGCTCCCGCCCGGCGGGGCGAGGTTCGGGGCGGTGAGATCCGGGAAGGAGCCGGTACGTCCGAACTGCCACGCCCACCGGGGCCTGGCCGCCACCTGCGGCGCCAGCCGCATCATCGTGCGCAGGTCGACCTTCTCCGGGATCTCCGGGCTGCCCCAGTCACGGCCGATCGAGAACGACCAGTCGAGCGTCGCGATCAGCCCCTGGGCGCCGGCGGCGTGGGCCCGCTGCATGCGCTGGACGATCGTGTCGCGGTCGCCGGTCCAGTACATCTGGAAGAACGTGGTCGCGCCGGTCGCCGTCACCTCCTCCACCGACCTCGAGGCGAAGTTGGACAGCCCGATGATGGTGCCGCGGGCCGCGGCGGCCCGGGCGACCGCGACCTCGCCGTCGGGATGTACGGCCTGGACCCCGGTGGGGCTGATCAGGACCGGTAGCGGGACGGAGTGGCCGAAGACGGTCGTGCCCAGGTCGCGCTTGGCGTGCTGTCCGACGACGTGGGGCGCCCAGCCGAGCTCGGCGAAGGCGGCCTGGTTGTCGGTCATGCTCTGGCCACGCTCGGAGCCGGCGACCAGGGCGCCGTAGACCGGCTTGGGCAACCGGCGCCGGGCTCGTTCCTGAGCCACCGCGACCGACTCGAACCAGGGGTTGCGCTTCCAGGGATTCTCGAGCTTCACGACAGGTCACCTCCGGCGAGCGGGTCCTCGTTGCAGGCCGAGACGGGGCGGCGCCGGGTGGCACCGAGGTTGAGCAGCACCGGTGCGTTGCGGCTGGCCTGACTGCGCGAGTGGTCCTTGCTCGCCTGCGGCACGAGCCGGTCGCCGGCCAGCGCCGTCTCGCCGTAGCCCTGGACGCACTCCGGGTCCGGCCCGTCCAGCGGCAGCCCGGTGAAGAACTTGGCGGCCATGCAGCCACCGCGGCAGGCGTCGAAGTGCTGACACTTGGTGCAGGCTCCGCCGGTCTGCGGCGAGCGCAGCTCGGTGAACAGCGGCGAGGACTGCCACACCTCCTTGAAGCCGCCCTCGCCGAGGAGGTTGCCGGCCAGGAACTGGTCGTGGATGGCGAACGGGCAGGCATAGACGTCGCCGATCGGGTCGATCAGGCACACCACCCGTCCGGCGCCGCAGAGGTTGAGACCGGGGAGTGACTCTCCGTAGGCGGCCAGGTGGAAGAAGGAGTCGCCGGTGAGGACGTCCTCGCCGTGAGCCATCAGCCAGTCGTAGAGCTCACGCTGCTGCTCGGGGAGCGGGTGCAGCTCGTCCCAGACGTCCGCGCCGCGGCCCGAAGGGCGCAGCCGGGTGAGGCGCAGGGTGGCGCCGTACTCGTCGGCGATCGCCTTGAAGTCGTCGAGCTGGCCGATGTTCTCCCGGGTGCAGACCACGGAGATCTTGGCGTCGGAGAAGCCGGCGTCGCGGAGGTTCGCCAGCGCCTTCAGCGCGGTGTCGTAGGAGCCCGCGCCGCGGACCCGGTCGTTGACGTCCGCCGTCGCGCCGTCCAGGGAGATCTGTACGTCGACATAGTCCGTCGAGGCCAGGAAAGCCGCGCGCTCGGGAGTGATCCGGAAGCCGTTGGTGGAGAACTTCACGCCGACCTGGTGGTCGACGGCGTACTCCACGAGCTCCCAGAAGTCGGGCCGGATCGTCGGCTCCCCGCCGCCGATGTTCACGTAGAAGATCTGCATGCGCTGCAGCTCGTCGATGACGGCCTTGCACTGCTCGGTGCTGAGCTCGCGCGGATCGCGCCGCCCCGAGCTCGACAGGCAATGGGCGCACTCGAGGTTGCAGGCGTACGTCAGCTCCCAGGTCAGGCAGATCGGGGCGTCGAGGCCGAACTCGAACTGCTCGACGAGGCTGCCGCCTGCGGGGCGGCCCTGGGGAGTGGTGGGGCGTTCTGGTGCGAGGGTCACGCTGCCTCCTGGTGGCGGGGGCGGATCATGTCGGTCTCGGCGAGGGCGCGGAGCGCCGCTGCGTACGCGTCGTGCTGCTCCGGCGGGATGCCGGCGGCGTCCAGCGCGTTGCGGAGACGGGGGTGATGCTCGAGGAGCCGGACCACCTCGACCAGCTCCGGCCGCTTGAGGAAGGTCAGCTTCCGGTTGCCGAAGTGGTAGGCCAGCGCCCCGAAGGGCTCGGGACGCAGCGCCACCGAGGGCGAGAGTGTCCACGGCTCCTCGAGCATGCGGTCGGACATCAGTAGACGCCGCACATTCCGTCGATCGAGACCTCCTCGATGAGGTCCTCGGTGGCGACGTCAGCCGCGACGTCGGCCGGGTTCGACTCGTTCTGGGGTTCCATCTGCTGCTCCTCTCACGGGGTGACCGTTCGCACGTTAGTGACGGCGTGAGCGGAGCAACCTCCCCGATCGGAGAGGTTTGCGGGCAGGATCAGGGAGGTGTGGCCACGCCCGATCGCGGCACCACGTTGAGCAGCGGGCGGCCGTCGGCGAAGCGCCGCAGCTGCTCGGCCACCAGGCGCTCGGCACGTGGGTAGAAGGTCGCCGCGCCGCCACCGACGTGCGGCGTCACGATCGCGCCGGCCATGGACCACAGCGGGTGATCCGCGGGGAGCGGTTCGGGGTCGACGACGTCGAGCGCGGCCCGCAGCCGCCCGGTGGAGAGCTCGGCGAGGAGCGCCTCGGTGTCGAGCGTGCGGCCCCGGCCGATGTTCACCACGAGCGCACCGTCGGGCAGCAGCGCGAGCAGCTCGGCGCCGATCAGGCCGATCGTGCTGGGCTTCTCCGGGAGCGTCAGCACCACGATGTCGGCAGTGGGCAGCAGGCTCGGCAGCTCGTCCACGCCGTGCACGTCCCGGACGGGGTCCGCCGTGGACGCGACCCGCACCGCCTCGGCCTCGCCCGCGAGCAGCCGCTGCTCGAGCGCGGCGCCGATCGAGCCGTACCCGACGATCACCGCCCGCGAGTCGGCCAGCGAGCGGGTGTGCTCGGGGGCCCAGCGGCCGGCGTCCTGGTCACGCACCCAGCGGGGCAGCTCCCGCTGGGCCGCGAGGATCAGGCCGAGGCCGTGCTCGGCGGCGCTGGCGTCGTGCAGGCCCCGCCCGTTGCAGAGCGTGACCTCGGGGCCGATGAGCGGGAGCACCTTCTCCACCCCCGCGCTCAGGCTCTGCACGGCGCGGAGCGCGGTCATCCGCGGCAGCAGGTCGCGGCCCGCGCTCTGACCATAGGGGAGCACGTAGAGCTCCACGTCGGAGACGTCGGCCGGCGGGGTGCCGGTGCCGTCGAAGACCTCCACCTGCAGGCCGGCCGGCCAGCCGCCCATCTGATCCTCCAGGTGGGCCCACGGCACGAGTACACGCATGGAGCTGTTTCCTTTCGTCGAAGTCATCACGCAGGGACCGAGCTGCTCGCGAGGAAGCGCTCCAGCCACGCCCGATCCGGCAGTCCGTCCTTGTCACCGGCCGAGGTCGTGGCCAGCGCCCCGACGGCCGCGGCCCGCTCGAGCGCCGACCCGATCCCCAGCCCGTCCAGGTGGCCGCTGATCAGCCCGGCGGCGAACCCGTCGCCGGCACCGACCGTATCCACCGCCTCGACCTGGAACGCCGATTGCCGGAGGGTGCCTTCCGGCCCGAAGGCGACGGCCCCGTCGCAGCCGTTCTTGACGACGACCCGCGTCGCCCCGGCGGCCAGATAGTGCTCGGCGATGCGCTCGGGTTCGCGGTGGCCGGTCAGTACCCGCCCCTCCTCCACCCCGGGCAGCACCCAGTCGGCGAGGGCCGCGACCTCGTTCACGACGGCGACCATCTCCGGCTCGCTCGCCCACAGGGCCGGCCGGAGGTTCGGGTCGAACGACACGCTCGCGCCGCCCGCCCGGGCCGCGGCCACCGCCTGGAACGCGAAGTCTCGTGCCGTCTCGGAGATCGCCAGCGGGATGCCGGTCAGGTGGAGGTGACGGGCCGAGGAGACGTACGCCTCCATCGGCTCGCTCCACGCCAGCCGGCTGCCCGCCGACCCGCGCCGGAAGTAGACCACCTCGGGATCGCCGCCGTCGGCCCGCGACTTCAGCTGGAAGCCGGTCGGCGCGGCGTGGTCGACCTCGACCCGGGTCAGGTCGATCCCGCAGCTGTCGAGCTCCTCCTCGATGAACAGGCCGAGCGGGTCGTCCCCGAGGCGCCCGATCCAGCCGGACCGATGGCCCAGTCGGGCCAGCCCGGTCGCTACGTTGGTCTCGGCCCCGGCGGTCGCCCGGACGAACGTCGCCGCCCGGTGCAGGGGCCCGCTCTCCTGGGCGACGAACATCGCCATCGCCTCACCGAAGGTGACCACGTCGACGCCGGTCATGCGGCACCTCTCTCTGTGTGCTGCGCGCTCACGCTCTCGACCACCGGATTGACCAGCTCCCCGATGCCCGCGACGCTCGCGGTGACCTGCTGTCCCGGCCGGATCGGCAGGCTGGTCCCCGGGGCGCCGGTCAGGATCACGTCGCCCGGACCGAGCGGGAGGAAGCCGCTGACCCACTCGACGACCTCGGCGACGCTGCGGGCCAGCCGGTCCGTGCCCACCGGCGGCGCTGTCGCGTCGTCCACCTCGAGACCGACGCTCTCGTGAGCAGGATCGAGGTCGGTCTCGATCCAGGGCCCGAGCGGGGTGAACCCGCGCTGTCCCTTGGCCTGCGTCCACAGCGGGTCCTGGGCCTGCAGGTCGCGCCCGGTGACGTCGTTGGCGACCGTGTAGCCCAGCACGGAGCCCGAGCCTCCGATCACGACCGCGAGCTCGGCCTCCGCGTGGACCAGGCCGAGGTCGGCCGACACCGGCACGGGATCACCGGGACCGATCACGGACCGGGCCGGCTTGAGGAACGCCTGCGGCGGCAGCAGCCGGTCGCCCGGCCCGGTGTTGTGCGCCATCCCGACCACCGTGCGCGGTTCGACGGGGGCCAGCAGCCGAGCCTCGGCAACGGCCACCCACCAGTCCAGGCGGCGGATCTCGTCGGCGTACAGGTCCTCGATCAGCCGGTAGCCGTCGGCCTCGACCACCGCGTGGTCGATCCCGCCAGGATGCTCGATGCGGGCGATCCTCATCGAGCGGTCTCCGCAGCGGGCTCCGGCACAGACTCCGCGGCCGGCGCCTTGACCAGCAGCATCACCACGGCGGCCAGCGCCAGGCAGCCCGCCATCAGCAGGAACGACGCGTCGGTGCTCCCGGTCGTGCCGTTCAGCCATCCGACGAGGTAGCTGCCGGCGAACCCGCCGAGCGCACCGAAGGAGTTGATCAGCGCGATCGCCGCGCCGGCCACGTTGCGCGGCAGGAACTCGGGGATCTGCGCGAAGTAGGGCCCGTACGGCGCGTACATCGCACCGCCGGCCACGGCGAGCAGAACGAAGGAGAGCCAGAACTGGTCGGGGCCGAGCAGGTAGGACCCGTAGAACGCCACCGCACCGACCAGCAGCCACGGCCACACGAACCGGCCGCGCGTCCCAGCACGGTCCGAGGCGCGACTGTTGACGACCATCAGGATGACGGCGAGGACGTACGGGATCCCCGAGATGAGCCCGGACATCCCGATGCCCTCACCCGAGGCCGCCTTCACGATCGAGGGCAGCCAGAAGACGAAGCCGTAGACGCCGACGCTCCACAGGAAGTACTGCAGCGAGAGCAGGATGACGTTGCGCGACCGGAACGCCTCACCGTAGCCCTTGACCGGCGTCAGCGCGCGCTGCTCCTGGTCGAGCTGCTGGATGACGGCGTCACGCTCGGGGGCGTTGAGCCACTTCGCCTGCTGGGGGTGGTCGCTGACCATCGCCCGGAAGACGAACGCCCAGGCGATCGCGGGCAGGCCCTCGATGATGAACATCCACCGCCAGTCGGTGGCCTCGATGAGGAAGCCGGACACGACCGTCAGCCACAGCACGGTGACCGGGTTGCCGAGGATCAGGAAGGTGTTGGCACGGCCGCGCTCGCGGCTGGTGAACCAGTGGCTGAGGAAGATCACCATCGCCGGCAGCACCGCCGCCTCGACGACACCGATCAGGAAGCGTACGACGATCAGCGCGGTCGCCGAGCTGAGCAGTCCCTGCACCGAGGCGAGCACGCCCCAGGCGAGGAGGCTCCAGAAGATCAGGGAGCGGACGCTGCGCCGCTCGGCGTAGATGGCCCCCGGGATCTGGAAGGCGAAGTAGCCGAGGAAGAACGCCGCGCCGATCAGCGCGGACACCGCGGGCGTGATCGCGAGGTCCTCGGCCATCCCGCCGGCGATGCCGATGGAGAAGTTGGAGCGGTCGAGGTAGGCGAGGCTGTAGGTGATGAAGACGATCGGCAGCAGGCGCGCCCAGCGCTGCGTACCGATCGCCGTCGCGCCGGATTCGGCGCGCAGGTCGGAGGTGGTCATCGGGGTCCTTTCGCTCCACTCCCGCGTGGCGGAAGTCACTTTCACCATGCGAGTGTGGCGGCGGCCACATCGACCCGTCAACGCATTCCTTCCATCTTTCAGATATCGCTTCCACGATATGGAAGAATGCCGTTCATGGACGACACGACCGACGCCGGAGCCAAGCGCGACATGGTCGGCAAGGCGCTGCTCCTGCTGGACCACCTCAGCGCCTACCCCTCCGGCGTACCGCTCTCGACACTCAGTCGCGAGACCGGCTTCCCGCTCAGCACCTGCCACCGGCTCGCGGCGGCGCTGATCCGCGACGGCTTCGCGACCTTCGACGAGGACAGCAAGCGCTACGCCCTCGGGCTCAAGGTCTTCTCCCTGGCCCAGTACGTCGCCCATCGCCGCGGCTTCGCCGGCTCGGCGCTGCCGGCACTGGAGGAGCTCACCCAGCAGACCCGCGAGACGTCGCTGATGTCGGTCCGCTCGGCCCACAACCAGCTCTACGTCCACCACGTCCAGGGACCTCAGCAGGTCAGCGTGATCGGCACCCCGGGCGGCCTCGGCCCGCTGCACTGCACCTCGATGGGCAAGGTTCTGGTGGCGTACGCCCCCGACGCCGAGCGGAAGGAGCTGGTCGACGACCTGGATCTGGTCGCGATGACGCCCCGCACGATCTCCGACCGCGCCGCCTTCGCGGAGATGATCGACCAGGTGCGCGAGCAGGGGTACGCCGTCGCGGACGAGGAGCACGAGATCGGCATCCGAGCGCTCGGTGTCCCCGTCCTCAGCCCGGACGGTCACGCCGTCGCCGCAGTCTCGATCGCCGCTCCGTCCTACCGGATGGAGATGGCCCGGATGGTCGAGCTGCTCCCGCACCTCCAGGCTGCCGCCGAGCAGCTCTCGATCGTCCTGCCGATCACCTCGTCGCGTACGCGATGACCTGCTGACCGAGCGGCGAGAGCCGGCCCTCCTCGACGACCAACTCCCAGCCATGGCCTGCCTCGGCGGGCAGGAACTCCGAGGACGTGGCCTGCGCCAGCGCCTGGGCGGCGTCGGCCTCCTCGGCACCGTCGGTGTCCTCGGCGATCGCGATCAGACCGGGCGTCCGGATCGTGTCGGCGACGGAGGAAAGGTCGACGCCGGCCCACGTCGACGGCCCCGACAGGTCGACCCAGCCGTCGACCTCCACTCCGGCAGCGACGGCTCGTACGGTCTGACTACCTCCCATCGAGGCGCCGACCAGCACGACCGGCACCTCCGACCACCGCTTCTCGACCTCGCTCAACGCGGCCCGCACCTGCGGAACCGGGTCGTCGAGATCCTTGGTCCCGCAGTCGGCGGAGCCGTAGCCGCACTGGTCGAACGAGAGGCCGGCGACACCCTCGAGAGCCGCCAGGATCGCGAAGTCACCCCAGCCGCAGCGGTCTCCGTCGGTCTGGTGAAGCATCACCAGCACCGCCGACGGATCGCGGCCGTCCGGCGGGGAGAAACGGATGGCCGGCAGCTCGAGGTCCTTGCCGGCGACCTGGATCGGCTCCACCCCGGCGTCGGTCTCCGGCAGAAAACAGCCGCGGAGCTCACCTTCGACGTACGGGCCGTCCGTCGGCAGCGCGGGGCCCGACACCTTCGCCGGGCTGGGCTCGCCATCCCCGTCGGCACCGCTGTCGGCACCGTTCTCCGCGCCGCACCCGGCCACTACCAGGCCGAGGATCACCGCCCCGGCCGCTACGCCCCTCACGCTCCGCATATGTCAATATTGACATATGAGCGATTCCGGGGCGACCACTTCCAACCTCGGCTTCGCGATCCTCGGCCTGCTCGCGCGGCGCGCGAGCACGGGCTACGAGGTCGCGCAGCGGATGCGTCAGCCGATCGGCTACTTCTGGACCGCCCGCCACTCCCAGATCTACCCGGAGCTGAACCGTCTCGACGCCGCCGGGCTGGTCGAGCACGAGGTCATCGACGGAGCCGGTCCCCGGCCGACGAAGCGGTATCGGACGACCCGGGCCGGCCAGGACGCGCTGGCCGCCTGGGTCGTCGGAGAGCTCGAGCCGCAGCCCGTCCGGGACCTGGAGGTCCTCCGGCTGTGGTCCCTCTGGACCGTCGAGCCCGACGCCGCCGACGACCTGGTCGGGAGGCTCGAAGCCGCCCACCGGAGCGTCCTCGACCGCTATCTCGACGAGCTGGCCGAGATCGCCGAGGAGCCGGGGGCCCGCGATCCCTCGAACCCGCTGTTCGCCAGCCGGATCACGCTCGAGGGCGGCATCCGGTCACGACGTACGTCCTTGGAGTGGTGCGCGTGGATGCGCGCGGAGCTCGCCGCTGCTGGGCGACCCGGGTAGCCGGGGCGGCTCCGCGCGAACCACAGCCACTCAGGCCGAGACCGTACGCAGCGCGATGATCGCGACCGAGACGACGGCGAAGACCGCGGCCGGAGCGATCTAGGTGTCCCGCACGCGGACGTGCGCGATGACGGCCCCGAGGAAGTACAGCAACGTGCCGATCGCGGCCGCCCAGGCCGTGTTCCAGCGCGACGGGATCCACGCGCCCCTCGACCACGTCGCGGCTGAGGCCGGCGTCGGCTCCGGCACCCTCTACCGCCACTTCCCCGACCGGGTCGAGCTCTGGAAGTCCGTCCTCACCGAGCCCCTGTAGGCCCATCTCGCCACCGCTCGGGCGGCGTTGTCGGCCGAGGACCCGTGGGATGGCCTGGTCGCGTACCTCACCTCCAGCTGCGAGCTGGAGGCCGCCGCCTCGGGCTACGTCAACCTGATGTCCACCCACTTCGAGGGTGGCTCCGAGCTCGCCGTCCTGCGCACGGAGATCCAGCAGACCATCGAGGCTGTGGTGCGGCGGGCGGTGGACTCGGGCGCGGTCCGCTCCGACCTCGTCCCCGAGGTGACCGGAGCCACCGCCCCCGAGGCCTGGCGGCGCAACCTGGCCTTCTACCTCGACGCGTTCCGCCCCGAGGGCGCCCACCCGATCGACGTCCCGCCGCTCACCCCGCGCCAGATCCTGCTCAGCCTGCTGGTCCCGAGCGCCCGGTCACGACGTCGTGGCCGGGCGACCTGAGGGGAATCAGCCGGCGGCCGGGTGGTGCTTCTGGACGAAGCCGAGCGCGGTCTCGGCGACCTCGCGCCAGCCGCTGTCGATGGTCAGGGAGTGGCCACGGCCCGGGATCTCGACGAACTCGGTGACGGCGTGGGCGTTGTGCGCGTGCTTCTTGTACGCCGCGTGGGTGATCGCGTGCGGCACGGTGTGGTCCTTCTCCCCGGAGATGAGCATGATCGGCCCGCGGTCCTCGGCCTTGAAGTCGACCTTGGTCTCGCTGAACGGGTTCAGGTTGGCGACCGCGGCCTGGAAGATGGGGACCCCGGAGGCGGCGACATGGAACTCGTCGTACAGTTGCCGGGACTCCTCCTCGGTGAGGGCGTTCGCCCAGCCGTACCGGAACTCCTCGAAGGTCAGCGTGACCGACCGCCGGGCGTTGGCCGGGTTCCCGAGCACCGGCGATCCGGCCTTGAGCGCCGACGGCGGCAGCGGGAGCACGCCTCGGCCCGGTGCCGGGTCGATCGAGACCGTCGCGACCGAGGCACCCGTGCCGGCGATCTTCTGGGCGATCAGCCCACCGAAGGAGTGTCCGACGACGGCCGGCTTGGCGGTCAGCGCGCCGATCGCCTCCAGGTAGTGGTCGGTGACGGCCTGGACCATCTTGTGGGCGAACACCTCGGGCCGCTCGCGTGCTTCCTCGACGGTCTCGGGATCGTCGGGCCAGCCCGGAGCGATCGTCGCGTAGCCGTTCTCCTCGAAGAGGGCACGCCAGCGGTCCCAGCTGCTGGACAGGAGCCAGAGACCGTGCACGAACGCGACGACGGGCCGTCCGTCCGCGTTGGCTCGCTCGATCTCGTCGTTTTCCCGGGAGGTGAGGGTGGACATGGTGGTGCTCCCTTCGGAGAAGTCGGCCACGTGGCCGTACCTGAAACGCTAGCCGCGCCCGACCGGTGTTCACCCAGGAATCGTCAGGAACCGCTCCAGCAGACGGCGCTCCTGCGCCTCGTCGTCGCCGGGGTCGGTGAGGAACGAGAGGATGATGCGCAGGACCCAGTCGGCGAGGTCAGGGTCTTCTGCGTCGGCGGCGAGATAGGTCTGCGCGGTCCCGCGGATGATCGGGGAGTCGCGGAGCACCTCGCGGAGGAGGGTGCTGTCACCGGCGTACCACGCGGCGAGGTGGGGGCGCTCGCGCACAGCCGCGAGGCAGGCGAGGACGGACTCGACGACGCGGCCGCGGGGCTCGGTCACGTCGGCCGCGACCTGAGCGACCTCCTTCGTGATCAGCCGCGCCTCGCGATGGGCGAAGGCGTGGATCAGGGCCTGCCGGTTCTCGAAGTAGCGATAGAGCGTCGCCCGCGAGCACCCGGCCGCGCGGGCGACCTCGTCCATGCCCGGCTTGTCGACACCACGCTCCATGAAGAGCGCGCCCGCGGCGTCGAGGATCCGCTCGGCGGCGAGCTCGGTCCGCTCCGCCTCCAACCAGCTCATGCGATCGCCTCCGTAGCGCGAGCGCAAGAATACGGAAGCGATCGCATGAGGGATGGGATTGTCGCTCGCTGACGCTCGCTCATCCGGTCACCTCGACGCGGAGACTGACGGGCCTGCGTACGTAGCTCCCCGGCGCCCACGCCAGGGAGCCGTGGTCGACGGTGAAGGACGGCATCCGGGTGAGTATCTCGGTGAGCGTCACCCGGCCCATCATCCGGGCGGCTGCGGCGCCGAGGCAGTGATGCGCCCCGTGGGCGAAGGTCAGGATCTGGCGAGGGTTGCGCGTGACGTCGAGCTCCTCGGCGTCGGCACCGAAGGCGCGGGGGTCGCGGTTGGCCGCTGCGTAGCAGAGCAGCACCTTCTTCCCGGCGGGGATGGTGACGTCGTGGAGCGTGACGTCGCGGGTGGTGGTCCGGGCGAGCCCCTGCACGGGCGAGGTGAGCCGCAGCAGCTCCTCGACGGCGGCCGGGACGTCGTCGAGGGCGAGCGCGCGCTGGTCGGGTCGGTCCGCCAGCAGCGGCAGGCCGCCGCCCAGAAGCCCGGTCGTCGTGTCGTTCCCGCCCGCGACCATCGTGAAGGCGAAGGCGAGCACCCGGAGCAGACCGACGTCGTCGTCGGCCTCTCCGGCGGCGACGAGATGGGAGACGGTGTCGTCACCGGGCTCCCGTCGGCGCAGCTCGATCAGCTCGGCGAAGTAGCCCATGAGCTCGGCGGCGGCACCGGCTCCGATGCTCTCGTCCTGCGCCGCGTTGGCCGTCACGATCGCGTCGGTCCACCCGTCGAAGCGACCCCAGTCGGCTTCGGGAACCCCGAGATAGTGGGCCACGACCATGCTCGGCAGCGGCTTGAACAGCTCCTCGACGATGTCGCCACCGCCCGCTGCCCGGATCCGCTCGACCCGCTCCACGACGAACTGGGTGACCCGGGGAGTCACGTCTTCGACCTGCTTCGGCGTGAACCCGCGGTTCACCAGCTTCCGGAACGCCGTGTGGGCCGGCGGGTCGGTCATCACCATCGGCGGGTTGTCGGCCAGGCCGATCCGCTCGAGCTCGTCATGAGCGGTCGTCAGGCCGCCGACCGAGCTGAACGTCTCGTGGTCACGGACCGCCGTGTAGACGTCGTCGTGCCTGGTCAGGACCCAGTAGTCGCCCCGAGCGACGTGGTGGACCGGCGCGTGCTCGCGCAGCGCGGCGTACATCGGCCACGGGTCGACCCAGGAGGGTCCGGTCGGAGGGACGTACGCGGCGACCGGATGAGACACATCACTTGTCATGTCTCACACAATCAACATGGTTGGCTAGTTTGTCAATGGCTGTGTTCCTGCCAGCGCGACGCCGTGGCGTTCGGTGACCGACAGGATCGCGGCCATCGAGTCGGCTGCCGGGAGGTCCGCGGGGACGGAGGCCGCGAAGTCGGCGAAGAACTTGCCGGCGCCGTCACCGGTGGTGATCGCGAGGGCCCGGGCCGAGTCGCCGACGACCTCGAAGGTGGCTGGGATGCCGGCAGGGAAGACGACCAGTCCGCCGGCCTCGACGTCGTAGGACGTACCGTCGACGTACGCCGTGATGCGGCCCTCGAGCAGGTACAGCACCCCGCTCCACGGCGAGACGTGCGGCGGCGACATCGGGGCGGCGGGTGCGATCACCTCGAAGACCTCGAAGGCCCCCTGGGCGTCCTTGACGGCCGCCTTCGCGATGTGGTCGCCGTCGACCATCGGGGTGTGCCGGCCCTCGTCGGGCCGGACATAGGTGGTGCTCATGGCTCCTCCTTCGGTTGGGTGCTTGTCAGCATCCGCCGCCGGAGCCGGGGTGGTGCGAGTAGTGGGCTACTCGACTCCGAGAGGGTCCGCCAGGGCGGCGCGTTCGGAGACGCCCAGCTTGTGGCCGGCCCGGTAGAGGTGCCCCTCGACCGTGCGCACCGACAGGGTCAGCCGCGCCGCGATGTCCTTGTTCGACAACCCTCGGGCGGCCAGGACGGCGATCTCGCGCTCGCGCGGAGTCAGCGGCAGCGGCCAGGCGGCGACCATCAGCGCCGGGGTGCGGGCACCTGACCTCTCGGCCAGCTTCGCCGCGGTGGCCGCCGCGGTCATGCCCGACCCCTGCCGCCCCGCGCGGCGCTGCACGTCGGCGGCCTGCGCCGCCGCGTCGCCCGCGGCGACCAGATCACCGAGCCGGGCCCACGCATGGGCCACCCGGAGAAGGGCGTCGCCGTCCTCCTCCGCCCACGCCCGGGCATGAGCCAGGGCCGCGTCGGCGCGAGGGCCCAGCCCGGCGAGCGGCGTGAGCCGGTGGACCGGCGCCACGGTCGTGTCGCCGAACTGGACCGCGGTCTGCCAGGCAAGGACCTCGTACGCGGGCGAACCCGCCTCGCGAGCCAGATCAGCCGTGGCGACAGCGTGCCCGATCGCCTCCGTCCTCCACCCCTCGGCCGCCGCACCCCACGCCAGCGCCAGCCGGTCATCAGGCAGATGGAGCCGGTACGCCGGATGGTGCCCGGCCGCGACGCCGGCCAGCAGCGGCGCGGCGTCCTCCGGCCGACCGGCCTGCGCCAGGGCGGTCGCCAGCAACGTACGGCACCGGAACCCGAACTCGTGCCCCGAACCCTCCAGACCGGCCCAGGCCTCGCGCAAGGAGAGCAGCGCGTCACGTATCCGACCCTGGGCGAGGGCGGCGTGACCTGCGACGACGAGTCCCATGAGCCGGGCCGGCCCGGGGAGATCGGCTGATGCCGCTCGCATCCTCCGGGCCAGGTCCGCGCCTCGGTCGGGGGTGCCGGCGAGACGGTGCCCGAGCACCTGGAAGTCGGCGAGCCCGAAGCCGGGGATGACGGTCGGCACCCGGTCGGCGGTCAGCCCACCCACGACGGCGGCCTCGTCGAGGAGCTCGTGCTCGCCGGTGACGGCGGCCGCCGCGGATGCCGCGGTGGCGACCAGGATGGCGGCCAGATCGTCGGGAAGCTCGCTCCGCAGCAGCTGCGGCGCACGGGCGAGTACGGTCGAGGTCTTGCCGTCCACCAGACCCAGGACGAGCGACATGGCCGCGACGTGAGCCGGGGCGGCTCCGGTTGCCCGCGCCGCGGCCAGCGCCTGATGGGCCTCGGCGGGCCGGGCCATCGTGAAGAGCAGGTTGCCGGCGCGATGGAGCTGCACCATCGCGAGCACGCCCGGGTCGGACGTGGTGGCGACGATGTCCTCGTGGATCGCCTCGGCCTCCTCGCCACGGCTGAGCCAGGAGAGCGCGGCGCCGTGCACGACCCTGGCCGCGAGGTCCCCGGTGGCCGCGGCCGCCCGCGCGAGCCGCTCGGCCAGCGGGAGGTCATACATCCGGGTCGCGGCCTCGGCGGCCCGCAGGAACAGCGCCGGCTCCGCTGGCAGGTCGGAGTCGAGGGTCAGTACGGCCCGGGGGATCGGATCCGGCTCCGGGTCCAGGGTCTGTGCCACCCGGCCGCGGAGGCGGCGGGCGCGCAGCGTGCCCATCGCGGCGCGGCGTACCTCGCCGTAGAGGGGGTGCGCCAGGCGGGCGACCAGGCCGTCCGTCTGCACCAGCCCGCGGTCCTCCGCCTCCTCGACGTCGGTCCCTGAGGTCAGCGCGGACAGCGTCGGGACCGTGACCGGCTCCACCAGGGCGACCAGGTCGACGACGTCTCGCACCCCGGCCGCGAGGTCCCCCATCTCCCGCTCCAGGAGGCCGGCGAGCTCGGGGGAGATCGCCGGCTCGCTGGTCCAGCGCCAGATCCCGGACGCCACGGTGAACCGTCCCGCTGCCAGCTCCCCGGCCAGCAGGTGCCGCAGGAACAGCGGACTGCCCTCGGTCATCGTCCACAGCCGATGAGCGGAGTCGGTGTCGACCGGACCGCCGAGGACCCGGGCGATCAGCCGGGTGCTCTCCTCGGCGGCCAAAGGCGCCAGGTCCAGGCGCGGGAGGTGCTCGTCCTTCCACAGCGAGGTCACGACGTCGGGAGCGGGCTCCCCGGTGCGGAGCGTGATCAGGACCGGAGCCATCCGCCGGGCCACCACCCGGTGGACCACGATCGCGGAGTGCTCGTCGAGCAGCTGAGCATCGTCGACCATCAGCACCCTCGGCAGCTGCCGGGTGATCTGGTCGAGCGCCCGGCCGATGGTCTCGGCGGCCTCGCCGGGCGGGACGTCGAGCAGACCGGCGAACGCACCCAGCGGGAACGGTCGGGCGGCCGAGCTCCCCTGGGCGTACACGACCGGTCCCCCGTGACCGGCCGCGGCCGCCAACGCCTCGCGGGCGAGCCGGGTTTTCCCCACCCCCGCCGGACCCGCAACGATGACGCCCGCCGCACCGGGCCGGATCGCCGCCGCGACCCTCCGCAGCTCCTCGTCCCGGCCGGTCAGCGGCCACGGCCGCTCCATGGCGTCAGGCTAGCCACCCGGTTCGGTGGGCGCATCACTCAAAATGCGCATCAACCGCGCAGGGCGCTCCGCCACCCCCTGCGCAGCGGAGCGCCCTGCCGACTCTTCTAGGACGCGCGTCCGACGCGGGCTGCCGCGTGCACGTCCATCGAGCCGATGTGCTGCTGGGACTCCAGGAGGCCCTCGTCGCTGGGGCTCTCGCCCTTGTCGAAGACCCGCACCCGCTGCTTGGCCCGCAGGTCGGGGTGCGCGGCGCCGGGGTGGTCGAAGCCGAAGTGGGCCTGTGCCTCGCGGACCTCCCAGACCCGGTCGCTCACCGGCGGGATGCCGAGGATGGCCGGGGCCGCGACCGGCGTGGCCTGCGGCGCGAGCAGGCCGAACAGCACGAGCCGGGCGTTGAAGGAGCGGAAGAGGAGGCCGTGGAGGAGCTTGTTCGGGAGGCGCACCGCCGCATCGAGGAGCGGCCCCTGGCGGAGGTTGGCCATCTCCCGCATGTAGCGGGGGTACGTCGAGATGACCCCCTTGCTCATCACCCACATCGTCGGCGCGAGGAGCGTCTTCTGCCACGCCGGCATCGCCGGCGGCAGCGCGACCTTCAGCGGGATGATGAAGTGGATCATGTCCTGGGCCGCCTCGGACGCGGCCAGGTGCGGGCGCCAGTCCTCGAAGTACTGGTGCACCTCGTCACGGCTGGCGGGCACGGTGGCGGGATCGATCGTCTGCAGCTTCGCGATCTCACGGCACTCCGCCCAGAACCGGTTCTCCTCGTCCTCAGAGAGGCGTCCCGGACCGAACATCTCGTAGCACTTGAGGATCGAATGCCACGCCGTCATGTGGATCCACAGCTGCGAGGACGGCTTGTTGGCGTCGTACTCACCACCCGTCACCGGGTCGTGGCCGATCGCCTTGGAGTGCACCTTGACCAGCACGTCGGCGGCCCGGCAGGTCTGCTCGGCGCCGGCGAACAGCTGCATGGCGAAGTAACGCAGCGTACGGCCGTAGCGGGTCGAGGGCCGGTACTTCACGCCCCCGGACTGGACCACGGCGGCGGCGAGGTTGGGGTCGAAGTGCTCGATCGTGACGGAACGAGCGAAGCCCAGGACGTACGAGGTCGGGTGGCTCCACACCTTCCACGCCACCGAGTCCGGCCCGAGGAACCCGTAGTCGGCCATGGGCTCGTACTGCTTCATCAGCTGCTGGCGAGTCTTGACACCGAACACCATCGTGCTTCTCCTCTTTGCTACACCACTGTAGGTTCAGCTTAATCTACACCTCTGTAATATTGTGTCCAGGTGACCCCCGACACACCGCCACGGGCAAAACGCCGCTACGCACCACGGCTCCCGGTCGAGCAGCGACGCGAGCATCTGCTGGACGCAGCGCTGCGGGTGATCGCGCGCGACGGCTACGAGTCGGTCTCCATCGAGGCGATCGCCCAGGAGGCCGAGGTCACCCGCCCGGTCGTCTACAGCGCGTACGACGGCCTCGAGCCGCTCCTCCATGCCCTGCTCGACCGCACCCAGCGCCGCGCCCTCGCCTCCGCCGTCCGCCTGATGCCCCAGCCCGGCGGCGACCAGGCCGTCGCCGACTGGGCGCTCGAGGCGTACGCCGCTCTGCTGGACATCGTGCGCAAGGAGCCCGACGTGTGGCGCCCCGTGCTCGGCCTGACCCGCAACGCCCCGGCCGTCGTACGCGACCGCATCGACGCGACCCGGGAGCTGATCCGCGGCTACCTCGCCGATGCCTTCCAGGAAGGTCTCGAGCGGCACGGTGCCACCGGAGATGACAGCAAGGAGGTCGATGTCGACCTCCTTGCCCACCTGACGCTGGTCACCGCCGAGGAGTTCGCCCGGCTGACCCTCGAGGACCCGGATCGCTACGACAAGGACCGCCTGATGGCGACCATCGAGATCCTGATGTCCTCGTTCACCGACCCCGGCCGCTAGAACGGCTCGATCGCGAAGCGCCCCCAGGCGACGAAGACCATCGCCGCCAGGAACACCAGGTCGCCGAGCAGCTCCTTGTACTCGGCCCGCCGGATCCGCTCCGTGATCGCGCCGGCCATGTAGAGCGCCATGCACGATGCCGCGACCGGCACCAGCACCGGCGCCACGCCGACCAGCCCCGGCAGGACCAGCCCGATGCCACCGAGGACCTCCACGACGCCCATGAACCGCACGTTGCCGGGCGTGAAGTCCTCGGGCCAGTGCAGCTTCGCGGCGTACTTCTCATAGGGCATCGTCAGCTTGACGATGCCGCCGGCGATGTAGCCGAACGCGAATACGCCGGCGACAACCCACAGCGCGATGTTCATGATGTCTCCCTGTTGTCAGATGATCTCGATGTTCCTCACCCTCCGACGGGGCACCGGGCCGATCTGTGACATCGAGGCAGAGGTCGCGTCACCTGAAACGCCGAAGGCCCCGGTCATCGACCGGGGCCTTCGTGGTGGTGCGCGAGGGGGGAGTTGAACCCCCACGTCCTTTCGGACACACGGACCTGAACCGTGCGCGTCTGCCTATTCCGCCACTCGCGCGTGCAGCAGAGGAAACGTTAGCCCACAGGCGCCCGCCGACCCAAAACGACGGCACCCCGCCCGCCTTGGCGCTGGTGGTCACCGGATCGTGGGAGGATCGAAACCACGCAGAATGCGGGAAGTGGCAGATCCCCTAGGGTGCACCGATACGATCGGGCCGAATCCCGGGGACCACTGTGCCCGTACGCGACTGACCATCAACCCCGACCGGCCCACCCCCGGCACCTGAGAGGAGCGCAACAACGTGAGCGGCCTGCAGAAGTTCGAGCAGAAGCTGGAGCAGCTCATCTCAGGCGCTTTCGCCAAGGCGTTCCGGTCCGAGGTGAAGTCGGTGGAGATCGTCGCCGCGCTCCAGCGCGAGATCGACAACAACGCCCAGGTGCTCAGCCGCCAGCGGCGCCTGGTCCCCAACGACTTCTTCGTGGAGCTGTCCGCCAGCGACCTGAGCAAGCTGGAGTCCTACGGACCCCACCTCAAGGAAGAGCTGAAGCGCCAGCTGATGGACCACGCCGAGGCGCAGGGGTTCGTCTTCCCGGGCCGCGTGAGCATCGAGTTCGGCGAGGCGAAGGACCTGACGATCGGCCGGTTCCGGGTGCGCAGCCGCGCCCAGGCGGCGGTCTCGGGCGCAGACATGAGCGACACCCAGGTGAGCCGCGCGCAGGCCTACCTGGAGATCAACGGCACCCGGCACCCGCTCCACGGCAACCTCGTCGTGGGACGTGGGACGGACGCCGACCTGCGCATCAACGACCCGGGCATCAGCCGCCGCCACATCGAGTTCCGCTCGAAGCAGGCCGGCGACCGTGTGCGCGTCGAGGTCTATGACCTCGGCTCGACCAACGGCATGCTGGTCAACGGGCAGAAGATGGCGAGTGCCACCTTGGACGACGGCTCTCAGGTGCGCATCGGCACCACCGTCATCACCGCGCACATCGTGGAGGAGCGCAGTTGAGCGAGTTGACCCTGTTCCTGATCAGGGTCGCCTATCTGGCGATCCTGTGGATCTTCGTGCTGGCCGCGTTGTCGGTGATCCGCTCCGACATGTTCGGCGCGCGGGTCACCAACGCCTCGGCCGGCGGTCAGCCCGCGGCCCCGCCTGCTCGCGGCAAGGCTGCCGCGGCGAGGGCCCCGCGGCGCGGCGTACCCACGCATGTGGCGGTCACCACCGGCTCCAACGCCGGGGTGACCGTGCCGCTCTCGCAGGCCCCCATCGTCATCGGCCGCGGCAGCGATGCCGCGATCATCCTCGACGACGACTACGCCTCCACCCGCCACGCCCGGATCGCCGTCTCCGGCGACCAGTGGTTCGTGGAGGACCTCGGATCGACCAATGGCACCTACATCGGGTCCGTCCGGATCAATCAGCCGACCGCCATCTCTCTCGGGACCCAGGTGCGGATCGGTAAAACAATCCTGGAGCTGCGCAAGTGACCGCTGCGACCGACCCCACGCCCGACCCCGCTGCTAGCCCCGGCGCTGCCGACGGACGACCCTTCCGCCTCGAGTTCGCGGCGGTCTCGGACGTCGGCCGGGTCCGCAAGGACAACCAGGACAGCGGGTACGCCGGCCCCTGGCTGCTGACGGTCTGCGACGGTGTCGGCGGCGCTGCCCGCGGCGACATCGCCTCCAGCACCGCCGTCCAGCAGTTGCGCAAGCTCGACGAGGAGCCGGCCCTCGGGCTGGTCGACGACGACCTGATCGGCCTGGTCTCGCACGCGCTGCACATGGCCCACGACGAGATCGGCCATCTGGTCGACCACGACCCGACGCTCAACGGCACCAGCACGACCTCGACCGTCGGCCTCTTCGACGGCTCCAAGCTGACCGTCGGCCACGTGGGCGACAGCCGCGCCTATCTGCTCCGCAACGGCGCGATCCACCAGGTCACCCACGACCACACCTTCGTGCAGACGCTTCTCGACGAGGGGAGGATCACGGAGGAGGAGGCCAAGACCCACCCCCACCGCAACCTGATCCTCAAGGCCCTCGACGGCACCCGGGAGCTCGAGCCCGACCTGTTCATCGTCGATCTCGCCGCCGGCGACCGGCTGATGTTCTGCAGCGACGGTGTCTGCGGCTATGTCGACGACCCGCGGATCGCCGACATCCTGGCCACCGGCACGCCCGAGTACGCAGCCGTCGAGCTGGTCCGGGTCTCCCTCGACTCCGGCAGCACCGACAACGTGACCTGCGTGGTCGCCGACGTGGTGCCCAGCGACACCATCCCGTCCCCGGGTCTCGAGGCCCAGATGGTGGGTGCGGCGGCCGAGCTCAAGCGGAGGACCACCAAGACCGGCCAGATGACCGCCCTGTTCCGCGGTCACCGGATGGGCGACACCGGCGAGCTGGACCCGATCGACGAAGAGATCCCCGACGGTGCGATCGCCTCCGACCCGGAGGAGATGCGCTACGCCCTCCAGGCGCCGGCCAAGTATCTGAAGCTCCGCTGGGCGTTCGGTCTGATGGCCGTCCTCGGTGTCGTCTGGATCGCGGTCGCGACCGCGTTCGTCTGGTCGCAGAACCAGTGGTACATCGGCGAGCAGGACGGCAACGTCACCATCTTCCGTGGCGTACCCACCACGATGATCGGCCTCGACCTCTCCGAGCCCTACCAGACCTCGAACCTGAAGGTCGCCGACCTGGCCGAGACCTACCAGAACCAGCTCGAGGACGGCATCCACAGCAAGGACCTGGCCGGCGCCCAGGAGAAGGTGCAGTCGCTGGCCGACCAGAGCGCCGCCGACGCGGGAAGCGGGTCATGAGCGAGGTGGCGGCATGAGTGGTTTCACTCCGGCGAGCTCCATGCCCGTCTTCGTCCACCGGTCACGCCGGGGGGCGGAGCTGGTCCTGCTGATCCTGGCCCTCGCGGTCGGGATCGGGGCGTACGCCGCGGTCGGCCTCGGGGTGCAGGAGAAGATCCCGGTCGACATCGTCGGCTACGGCACCTGGCTGGTCGCGCTCCTGGTGGCGGCCCACATCGGCGTACGCCTCCTGGCTCCGTACGCCGACCCCGTGCTGCTTCCGCTGGTGGCGATGCTCAACGGCTTCGGTCTGGCCGTCATCCACCGGCTCGACCTGGCCGCGGGGGCGAGCGAGTCCGACGCCTTCGCCCGCCAGCAGCTGATCTGGATGACGATCGGCGTGGTGCTGTTCCTGATCACGCTCTTCGTCGTGCCCGACCACCGGACGCTGCAGCGGTTCACCTACACCGCCGGCCTCGGCGCGGTGGTCATGCTGATCCTGCCGATGCTCCCGATCATCGGTAAGCAGATCAACGGCGCACGGATCTGGATCAACCTCGGGCCGGTCAGCTTCCAGCCCGGTGAGGTCGCCAAGGTGCTGCTGGTGATCTGCTTCGCCGGCTATCTGGCGGTCCACCGCGACGCGCTCGCCCTGGCCGGGCGCCGCTTCGCCGGCATCGACCTGCCGCGCGGCCGCGACCTCGGCCCGCTGCTGATGATGTGGGTGATCAGCCTCGCGATCCTGGTGCTGCAGCGCGACCTCGGCTCCAGCCTGCTCTTCTACGGCCTCTTCGTGGTGACGCTCTACGTCGCGACCGAGCGCAAGGGCTGGATCGTCGTCGGTGGACTGCTCTTCGCGGGCGGTGTCTTCGCCGCGCTGAGTCTCTTCAGCCACGTACGCGTCCGGGTGTTCACCTGGCTCGACCCGTTCAAGTACTACCCCGTAGGCGATGATGGCGTGACCTCCTCGGGCCAGCTCGTCGAGGGCCTCTTCGGGATGAGCTGGGGCGGCATGATCGGGCGCGGCTTCGGTTCGGGCGAACCGTGGCGGATCCCCTACGCCAACTCCGACTTCATCATCCCGGCGATCGGCGAGGAACTGGGCCTGACCGCGCTGCTGGCCCTGCTGCTCTGCTACGGCCTGATCGTCGAGCGCGGCCTGCGTACCGCGATCGTGGCCCGCGACGACTTCGGCAAGCTGCTCTCCGTCGGTCTGGCCACCTCGGTCGCGCTGCAGACCTTCGTGGTCGTCGGCGGCGTGACCGGGCTCATCCCCCTGACCGGTCTGACCACACCGTTCCTCTCGTATGGTGGATCCTCGCTGGTCGCCAACTGGGTGATCGTGGCCCTGCTGTTGCGCGTCTCGGACCAGTCCCGCCGTCCACTGCCGACGGCACCGTCCGATGAAGATCTCGCTGCCGAGGAGACCCAGATCGTCAAGCTCGACAAAGGGGCGATGACCAAGTGAACCGCCCCATCCGGACGTTGAGCGTCGGCTGCCTGATCCTGTTCGTGGCGCTGATGCTGAACCTGACGTACGTCCAGTTCTTCAAGGCCAGCTGGTACAACGACCGAGCCGACAACCGCCGGGTCACCGAGGAGGCCTACTCCCAGCAGCGCGGCGACATCCTGGTCGGCAAGAAGGCGATCGCCACCAGCAAGCCGAGCGACGACAAGTACGAGTGGCAGCGCACCTACCCGGGCGGCAAGAAGTACGCCCCGATCACGGGTTTCATGTCCTACTCCTACGGCCAGACCGGGATCGAGCGCTCCCAGGACTCGGTGCTGTCGGGCCAGGACAACAAGCTCTTCACCAACCGCCTGGTCGACCTGGTCACCAACTCCGAGCCGGCCGGCGGCAACGTCGAGCTCACCATCGACTCGAAGGTCCAGGACGCTGCGTACGAGGGCCTGACCGCGCTCGGTGAGGACGTCCAGGCGGCGACGGTCGCGATCGAGCCGAAGACCGGCCGGATCCTGGCGATGGCCTCCACCCCGACCTTCAACCCCGACAAGCTGGCGACCCACGACTTCGGGTCCGCGAAGAAGTCCTACGACCAGCTCGCCAAGGACGACAACGAGCCGCTGCTCAACCGCTCCATCCAGACCGCGCTGCCGCCGGGATCGACCTTCAAGCTGGTCACCGCCGCGGCCGCGATCGAGAACCTCGGCATGGACGGCGACAGCAAGGTCTATGGCGGCGCCTCGCTCGACCTGCCCGGCACCGACACCGACCTGCCCAACCTCAACGGCACCAGCTGCGGAGGCGAGGAGATCACCCTCACCCGCGCTCTCGAGGTCTCGTGCAACACCGCGTTCGGTTCGCTCGGTATGGAGCTCTCCGACGAGGAGATGCAGGACCAGGCCGAGGCGTTCGGGTTCGGCCAGGACTACCTGGACGACATCGGCCCGTTGGCCGTCAGCCAGTACCCGGACAACGACGGCAAGGCCGAGCAGGCCCGCGCCGCGATCGGTCAGCAGAGCGTGATCGCGACCCCGCTGCAGATGGCGATGGTCTCGGCAGGCATCGCGAACGGTGGCGAGGTCATGAAGCCTTACCTCGTCGACCGGGTCACCTCCTCGTCCCTCGACGTCATCGACCAGGGCAACCCGACCACTATCGACAACCAGCCCGCGGTCTCGCAGGACACCGCCGAGATCCTGACCCAGATGATGGTCAGCACCGTCGACAACGGTACCGCCGAGGCGGCCGCGATCGACGGGGTGAGCGTCGCCGGCAAGACCGGCACCGCACAGAGCACCAAGGAACGTGCGCCGTACGCCTGGTTCACCTCGTTCGCCCCGGCGGAGAACCCGTCCATCGCGGTTGCCGTGATGGTCCAGAAGAGTGGGACCGAGCGCAGCGAGATCGCCGGCGGACGGCTGGGCGGCCCAATCGCGAAGGCCATGATGGAGGCAGCGATCTCATGAGTCGTTACGTATTCCACGAGCTCATCGGCACCGGCGGGATGGGCGAGGTGTGGCGGGCGACCGACACGACCCTCAACCGCGAGGTCGCGATCAAGCTCCTCAAGCCCGAGCACGCCGAGGACCCGATCGGCCGGTCCCGTTTCGAGTCCGAGGCGAAGCATGCAGCGGCGCTCCACCACCCCAACGTGGTGGCCGTCTACGACGTCGGCGAGATGCCGACCGCCTCCGGCCTGATGCGGCCGTTCCTGGTGATGGAGCTCGTCGACCACAAGCCGCTCTCCGAGCTGCTCCGTGACGGTCGTCCCCTCGCCCCCGAGGTCGTCCGCGACCTGCTCGGTCAGGCCGGCGACGCCTTGGCCGCGGCCCACCGCGCCGGCATCGTCCACCGCGACGTGAAGCCCGCCAACCTGCTGGTCACCCCGCAGCGCAAGGTCAAGGTCACCGACTTCGGCATCGCCCGTGCCCAGGCGTCGACCGGCATCACCGGCACCGGCCAGGTGATGGGCACGCCTCAGTACCTCAGCCCCGAGCAGGCGCGTGGCGAGAAGGCCACGCCGGCCTCCGACGTCTACTCCCTCGGTGTGGTCGCCTTCGAGTGCCTGGCCGGCTACCGGCCGTTCCAGAAGGAGACCCCGGTCGCGACCGCGATCGCCCACCTCCACGACCCGGTCCCACCGCTGCCCGACCACGTCCCGGCCGATCTGGCGGCGATCGTGATGCGGAGCCTGCAGAAGGACCCCACCCTCCGCTACGCCGACGCGGCCGCATTCACGAGCGCGATGATCGGCCACGGCGCCGCCGACGCGGACGCCGATGCCACCACCGTCGTCGCTGCGGCGCCCGGCGACGCGACCGCGACGTCGGTCATGGACCCGGTGCCCTCGCCTTCGTCCACCCAGAACTTCGTCGGCATGCAGGGCGGCGCCGGCGGTCCCGACGGTCCGCCGCCGCCTCGCTACCAGGACCCCTACGACCGTTACGACGAGGACGACGAGCAGAAGCCCTGGTACAAGAAGCCGTTCAACATCGTCGTGATCCTGATGCTCGTGGCCGTGATCATCGCGGTCATCTGGATCATCTCGACCCTCGCCGGGGATCCGAAGACTCCGGCCAACGACACGTCCACTACCCCTTCGGCCTCCGCGAAGCCCACTCCGTCTGAGGAGCCCGAGGAGGAGCCGAAGGCCGTCGAGATCGACGAGGACGACTACGTCGGCCGCAACGTCGACGAGGTGCGCTCCGAGCTGAGCGACCTCGGTCTGAAGGTCAAGGTGGCGGTCCAGGACAACGACGGCAGCTACGAGCCCGACACCGTCTCCGGCCTCGACCCGACCCGCAACCTCTACGAGGGCGACCCGATCACCATCCGCTACTACGGCGAGCGCCCCGTGGTCGAGCAGCCTCCCGCCGAGGAGCCCGACGAGGAAGAGAGCGACGAGGAGGAGCCGACCGACGGAGATTCCTCCGACGGCTGGGTCTTCCCTGACCTCCCCGGCGACGAGAACACCCCCGGCAACGGGAACGGCAACGGGGTAGGCAATGGCTGAGGGAGCCCTCCTGGCCGGTCGCTACGAGGTCGGTGAGCTGCTCGGCCGCGGCGGCATGGCGGAGGTCCGCAAGGGCACCGACCACCGGCTCGGCCGCGTGGTCGCGATCAAGCGCTTGCGGGTCGATCTTGCCAGCGATGCGACCTTCCAGGCGCGCTTCCGGCGCGAGGCGCAGTCCTCGGCCAAGCTCAACCACCCCTCGATCGTGTCGGTCTACGACACCGGCGAGGAGAAGTCCGACGACGGCGTCGCCCAGCCCTACATCGTGATGGAGTACGTCGCCGGCCGCACGCTGCGCGACGTACTCCGTGAGGGTCGCAAGATCCTGCCCGAGCGGGCGCTGGAGATCAGCTCCGACGTACTCAACGCGCTCGACTACAGCCACCGCAACGGGATCATCCACCGCGACATCAAGCCGGGCAACGTCATGCTGACGCCGGCCGGCGACGTGAAGGTGATGGACTTCGGCATCGCCCGGGCGCTCAACGACGCCCAGTCCACGATGACGCAGACCGCGGCCGTCGTCGGCACCGCGCAGTACCTGAGCCCCGAGCAGGCCCGCGGCGAGCAGGTCGACGCCCGCTCCGACGTCTACTCGGCCGGCTGCCTCCTCTACGAGCTGCTCACCGGCCGTCCGCCGTTCGTGGGCGACTCACCGGTCTCGGTGGCTTATCAGCACGTACGCGAGCAGGCCCAGCCTCCGTCGGCCCATGACCCGACGCTGACCCGTGAGCTCGACGCGATCGTGATGAAGTCGCTCGCCAAGCGGGTCGAGGATCGTTACCAGTCCGCGCAGGCGATGCGCACCGACATCGAGCGCTACCTCGCCGGACGACCGGTCCAGGCGACCGTGCCGCCGAGCATGGACCAGACCCAGGTCGCCCAGAACCGTGCGGTCGGCCCCTACGGCGACCCCACCAACGGTGGCTACTACCCGCCCCAGGACGACCGCTCCGAGGGCCCGCGCCCGTGGGTGCTCATCCTGCTCGGTCTGGTCATCGTCGGCCTCATCGGGTTGGGCGCCTACTTCCTGCCTGCTGCCCTCGGCCCGCAGACCACGCCGGCCCCTGACGTGACCGGCCTGACCCAGGAGAAGGCGATGGCCGAGCTGAGCACGGCCAAGCTGAAGGGTGCGGTCGAGAGGGAGTCGAGCGACACGGTCGCGGTCGGCGTGGTGATCTCCCAGGACCCGTCCGCAGGGCAGGACGTCGAGGAGGGCAGCACCGTCACCCTGACAGTCTCTACCGGTCCACCGAACCGCGAGATGCCCAACGTCGTCGGCTCGCCACAGAAGACGGCCAAGGAGCTGCTCGAGGGCGATCCCTACAACTTCACGGTGAAGATCGAGACGGTCGAGTCCGACAAGGACAAGGGCATCGTGATCGAGTCCGACCCGAGCGACGGCGAGAGCGTCACCACCGGCAAGGCCACCGTCGTCACCCTCACCGTCTCCAAGGGCCCGAACAAGGTCCCCAACGTCGTCGGCAAGACGGCAGAGCAGGCCGAGGAGATCCTCCGCAACGCCGGCTTCACGCCGGTCCGCAAGGACGAGCCCAACACCGACAAGCCCAAGGGCACCGTCGTCGAGCAGACGCCGACCAAGGGCACGCCGCTCGCACAGGACGGCCAGGTGATCATCTTCGTCTCGACGAAGGAGGAGGCCCTGCCGAGCTGTCAGACCCTCGTGCCCGGCACCGACCCGGCCAACCCGTCGGCCTCGGCCACCCAGACGGCCGAGCCCGGTGACCCGCCGACGTGTGACCCGGCGCTCCCGCCGAGCAGCCCGGCAGTGCCCTGACCCACGCTGGTCGAGCTCGCGAGCGCCAGCGAGCGGTGTCGAGACCAACACGGTCCCATCGAGCGCCGATGGGACCGTGTTGGTCATCTCGGCAAGCTCGATACAACGCTTGACACGCCTCGGCCCAGCGGCTCCGGCGGCTCGACCGGCGGGCTCACTTCTCCTGAGGAAGCGGCTTCGCGTACTTCACGTCGAGCAGGCCGTCGTAGGCCGGAGCGGTGAGGTAGGTCAGCGGCTTGTTGAACCAGCCGATCTGGACGTTGGGGTCGCTGGCGTCGGCCCGGTAGTTCTGCACGTGGTCGTCGCGGTCGATCGCGGCCTGCAGCCGATCGGGGTCGCCGACCGCCTCGATGACGTACGGCTGGGGATAGGGGACGCCGTCGAGCTGCACCGTGCTGCCGGAACACTTGATACCGGTGGTGGTGATGATCCGCTTGCCGGCGATCGTGATCGCCTCGGCGCCACCCGCCCAGAGCGCGTTGACGACCGCCTGGATGTCCTGCTGGTGCACGACGAGCGAGTTGGGGTCGTCACCCGTGTAGCTCTGCTGGACCTCCGAGGGCGCGTCGCCCAGGACGATCTGCATGCCGGCGCCGCTGTGGTCGGAGGTGCCGGCGGGGTCGGCGAGCCTCGCGGACTGATGCTGGAGCTTCTTGACGTCCTTGTCGGTGACGCCGCTGGTGAGCCCGTCCACCTCGCTCTGCAGGTCGGCCAGCTGGGCCTCGAGGCGGTTGTAGCGGATCCGCTCCCCGTCGACGAGTGTCGCGAGGTCCTCGTAACGGCCCGGACGCAGGTCCGTGCCGTCCGCGTTCACGAAGCTCACCGCGAGCAGACCGCCGCAGAGCAGCACCACGATGGGCGTACCGACCCTCCACGAGGTCACGCGGGACCATCGCTTTGGTTTAGAGGTGGGGTTAGCCTGGGTTCCGGAGCTCACGACCATTAGGGTATGCGCAGCAATCACATTTGTCTGAGGAGCATCACCCGTGGCCAAGCTCAAGCTCTCGAAGAAGAGTGATCTCGACCTTCCCAAGGAGCCGATCTTCACTCCGCGCTTCGGGGTCGCCCTGCTGCTGATCGCCCTCGGCATCGGCTGGATCGCCTATTACTACGTCGGGGTCCGCCCCAACGAGGTCGGCGGCGACTTCACCGGGCCGAAGCCGGTGCAGAAGCTCGAGGGGTGGAACTACCTGATCGGCTTCATCCTGCTCTTCCTGGGCCTGGCCGTCGCCGCCCACCCGAAGACCCCGCTGGGCCGCGGCCGCGGCGTGGTCATCGGCATGCTCGGCTGCTTCGTCATCGGCCTGATCTGGATCTGCGTCTTCTACGTCTTCGCCAACGACCACCTGGACAAGATCTGGGTCTTCAACGATCTGGGCCAGAAGAACCTCCTGGTCGGCATCGGCTTCATGGCGGTCGGCTTCACCTTCGCGACGAAGTGGGAATGACCTCTCCGTAGACCTGCGAAAGCGGCGCAAACCTTTGGTTTGCGCCGCTTTGCGTTACACGGGTGTAGTTCTCCACAGCCTCATCCACACCTGTGGATTTGCGCACGCGGTGAAAACGCCCCGAAAACACCTACCTCGAAGGCGTCAGAACATCAGGATCCGTACGCCGATCAGCGCAAGCAGCGCCAACGTGAAGGCACCCAGCGCGGCCCATTGCAACGGCGCCTTCCGGTCCGCCCGGAACTGGGTGAAGATGACCGCGACGACGAGACCGCCGACGAAGCCACCGACGTGGCCCTGCCAGGAGATGCCGCTGCCGAAGAAGGTGATGCCCGCGTTGATCAGGAGCACCGGCAGCAGCGGGGCGAGCGACTGCCCGGCCCTGACGAAGAGCACCACCAGGACGCCCAGGAGACCGAAGATCGCGCCGGAAGCGCCGACGGTCGACCCGGCCGGTGCCGCGGCCCAGACCACCAGGGCAGAGCCCGCCAGGCCGGAGATCAGGTAGAAGACCAGGAACCGCAGCCGGCCCACGATCGGCTCGAGGAACGAGCCGAGCATGTAGAGCGACAGCATGTTCACGGCCAGGTGGATGATCGAGACGTGGGTGAACGTCGAGGTCAGCAGCTGCCAGAGCGCTCCGTCATCGACTCCTGGCATCCAGGTGTAGCCGCTCGCCCGGCATACGTCGTTGGGCACCGCGAACCCGCCGTCCGGCGTGAGGCAGTAGCCCTGCAGACGGATCGCGAGGAAGTCGGCGATCCTCGACCCGGACCCGCCGGTGAGGATGATGCTCAGCCAGACCAGGACATTGACGCCGATGAGCGAGAAGGTCACCGGGAGTGCCCGGAACCCGACCCGCGCGCCCGTGAAGCGCTTGGGCTGGCGTACGGACTTGTGGCCCTCACGCACGCACTCGGGGCACTGGAAGCCGACCGAGGCGCCCGTCATGCAGTCAGGGCAGATGGGCCGGCTGCAGCGCTGACAGCGGATATGCGTCTCACGGTCGGGGTGGCGGTAGCAGACCGGCACCCCGACCGGGGTCGAGTCGGACAACTAGACGATCTCGACGGTCTCGATGACGACCGGCTCGACCGGGCGGTCCATCGCGCCGGTCTTGGTGTTGGAGATCGAGTCGACGGCCTTCTTCGACTCCTCGTCGGCGACCTCACCGAAGATGGTGTGCTTGAAGTTCAGCCACGGCGCCTGGCCGGTGGTGATGAAGAACTGCGAGCCGTTGGTGCCGGGGCCGGCGTTGGCCATCGCGAGCAGGTAGGGCTTGTCGAAGGTGAGCTCGGGGTGCGGCTCGTCCTTGAAGGTGTAGCCCGGGCCGCCCGTACCCGTGCCCAGGGGGCAACCGCCCTGGATCATGAACCCGTCGATGACGCGGTGGAAGCCGAGACCGTCGTAGTAGGGGACACCGGAGCGGCCGGCGTCGTCCGTGTACTCCTTGGTCCCCGTCGCGAGGCCGACGAAGTTGGCGACCGTCTCCGGAGCATGGTTGGGGAACAAGGTGATCGTGATGTCACCGTGATTGGTGTGGAGGATGGCCTTCTGGTCAGCCATGACCTGCCCTTCCGACATTGGGATTGGTACGGGATGTAACCCCTCGATCCTCCCACAACGCCGGTCGCGGGCCAGACGTCAGGAGGTCGCGTCCGCGGTCAGCTTGGGTGCGATCCGGGCGGCCACCCGGCGCTCGACCCAGAAGATCAGCCCCGGGATCAGGCCGGCGATCATCATCAGCAGGAACTCGGGGATCGTCCAGCGGGCCTTCTGCGTCAGCAGGAAGGCGACGATCACGTAGATGATGAAGATCCAGCCGTGGGCGACCCACAGCGGCGTCATCGCCTCTCCGAAGGACTGCAGGGCGGTGCCCTCCGGGAGCAGATACTTGAACAGCGAGGAGATCGTGCCGACGAGCAGCAGCACACCCACGACGTACGCAAGCACCTTGTAGGTGCCGAACAGCTTGTTCACGCGTCTGAGCGTACGCGCAGATCCTGAGTGGTTTTCTCAGGGTCTTCTTCGCTGCCGCTGCCCTCGTCGCCATCGTCGCCCTCGTCGTCGGGCCGGGGGCGGAGGGTGTCACGCACGTAGCGCCACCACACGTAGATCCCGAAGATCCCGAACAGCCACCACTCGATCGCGTAGAGGAGATTGCGGAGCCCCGTCGTTGCCTCCGGCTCGGGCAGCTGCGGCGCGGGTACGTCGGCGACGTCCGTGGCGCCGTCGTTGACCGGCATCGAGCTGGCGGGCCAGTTGTCCTCGACCGGCGAGCGCACGACGTAGGCGCTGTAGAGGTCGTAGCTGGTGCGCGAGATCAGGTCGGAGACGTCCAGCTGCGGGAAGACGTTGTCGGACTTGCGGTCGTCGGCGACATCGGTCCAGTCGCTGGGCTGCAGCCAGCCGGTGACGGTCACGTGGCCGCGCGGCGCCGGGGGGGCGGTGCCGACCTCAGGGGTCCAGCCGCGCACGACGTAGACGGCCGACCCGGTGTCTTCGACGAGCACCGGCGTGACGGCCCAGAAGCCGACCTGAGACCCTCGCTCCATCCCGTCGATGAAGATGGTCTCCTCGGGCATCCAGATGCCGGAGATGGTCACGGGGCGGCCGATCTGCTCCCACGGGAAGGCATCGTTGGGGCCGATCAGGTCGGTGAACGCCTTCGGCTTCGCATGCACCAGCTCCGCGACCTGGTCCTGCTTGTCCTGCTGGCTCGACTCATACTGCCAGACCCCGAGCAGCACCGCGCCGGTCACGAAGATCACCATCAGCGCGTGCGCACCCCACAACCTGGGGGAGAAGACCCCACGAAAGAAGGCACTGCGCGGGGGACTGGTCTGGGCGGCCATAGCACCCCCAGAGTACGGGGACCTAGTCACAGACCGCGAATGGGACGGGTTCGCTGGTGACCAGGGTGGAAGCCGTCACAGGGCTCTTCACCCGGAACCCGATCCGCCCCGAGGACGGGTCGGCGACACCGTGGGTGAAGACCTTCTTGTACGCAGCGACCTGATCACCCAGCTTCAGCCGGTAGAACAGGTCGTCACGGTCCTCGCCCAGACGCAGCGTGGCCAGCCCGCCGCCGAACTCGACCGAGTAGGCCTCCACCGGCGCCAGCCGGGTCTTCTCCTTCGGCCCGCCTTCGGCGCAGCCCTTCACGACGTACGTCGAGGTGGCCGGGCCACCGGCGACGGCGAGCATCGTCTGCTGCGCGGCCCAGTTCTCGGCGTCGGGGGTTGCGGTGTGCTTGGTGATCAGGTGGGTCTCCGGGTCGAACTTCGCACCCTTCAGCGGGCCGACGCCCGCCTTGATCGCCTTCTCCGGCTTGACCCGGTCGGAGACCTTGATGACGAAGCCGTCCTTGCCATCCCCGGTGAACCTGGCCTCCCAGGTCACGTCGGCCGCGCCCCACTTGTAGGTGTCCTGCAGGCGCTGGTCGACCCCACGCAGCAGACCACCACTGACCTGGGCAGCTTCGTTGTCGGCCCGGTTCCACAGGTCACGCTGGTCCGCGGGACTGGACCGGCTGGTGATGTCATCGAGCCCGAAGAGCGACTTCACCTCGTCGTAGTCGGTCACCGCCAGCGTCTTCGCGCCCACCGGCACGAACGTCATGGCTGCCTGGGCGGGGTCCATGGTCGCGGCGTACACGGGGTAGGTGTCCTCCGACGCCGCCGCGTCCGGCTTCTTCGGCTCGCTGTCGTCCCCGCAGCCGACCAGCGCGAGCGCCAGCCCGACGGCCAGCACGCACATGCCCCATCGCCTCACGTTCACCCCAACGAGTATTCCCGATCGCCGTCACGGTAGGTGGCACATCCGTCCCACTGAGAAGGCGCCTGTCTCCGGGCCGGGCCCTCGCGAAATAGATGGAGGCCGCAGGCGGAACGCGCCTGCGGCCTCCTGGATCCCGAGCGTCAGCGACCAGCGCCTGTGACCTCAAGGGATGCGGGAAGAGGCTCGAGCACCGGGTCGATGATCCGCGAGGAAGCCTCGGACCGAGCGACCCGGCTGCGGCGCAGGTCCTTGACGGTCGTGAGGCGGCGGAGCCAACGGTCGGTGCCGTCGTAGCGAGCCGTGAAGGGCTTGCGGCCGTGCAGAGCACGGTGGTTGTCGACGATGAGGATCTCGCCGGGGGCCAGCGCGACGTCCTCGACGTTCGCGGAGAGCTCCATGATGAGCAGCTGGAGCGCCCGGTCGGCCTCGACGTCACCCGGCAGCGCCGCCATGTAGGGCGGGTCGAGCCGGACGTCGGGGGCCTGGGGGGAGCCGGAGAGCACCGCGGTCGGCGCGGCGAGCAGCTCGCCCTCGTTGACGCCGGCCTCACGGAGGTTGCGCAGGTGCTCGTCATCGGGGTGGATGACGTAGCGCGGCTCGAACAGCGGAGCGTACTCAGGGCCGGTCACGTCGATCGAGCTGATGCCGACCGCGGTGGTCGGGATCATGTCCTCGTTGCGCAGCGAGATCAGCCCAAGGTGGTCGCAGCGGAGGTTGCTGAACGCGTCCTCGATGTGCAGGTCGAGCACGACGTCGCTGCTGTGCCCGGTCTGCAGGCTCTCCTGCTTCTGGATCGGCAGGATGTTGTTGACCAGCTGGCCGCCCTGCAGCGAGGACCAGGAGACGGCGTCGCCGAGCTGCGCCATGATCAGGGCGAGCCAGAAGTCGGCCATGTGCGGCGCCTGGGCGTCGGGGTGGTTCCAGTGCGGCGGGGTCGGGCCGGCGGTCACCGGGAGGCCACTGATCACCAGGGCGTCGGTCGCATCGCCGTAGCGGAATGCGCGGATCGCCTGGGCGACGCTCTCCGGAAGCTGACCGCCGAGGAACGGCGCGGTCTCGAGGAACTCCGAGGAGACCGGGCTCTCGAATCGGGCGAGCAAGGACTCCGACAGCTCGGCTGCGGCCTGGGACTCTGCCGGGGTCATCTCGACCCGGGTGACTACGGACTCTGCGCCCACAACATTGACCTCTCGGACTTTGCGGTGGAGGGGTTCGTCAGAAGCGTTTCCTGGCGCCCACACCAAAGGGTTTCCTAAGTTCGAGACCACTTTGTTCCGCCGTACGGAATTCAAACGAGTGATAGGTCCAAATATCGAGACGATAGGTATTAGGCCCCTTGCGCAATCGCCGCGAACCTGTTTAGGGAATGTATCTTCATTGCGGTCTGTCGGTTACCAGCAATTTGCCTGTCTGGCGCGGTTTCCCGAAGAATCGCACCGCCCGTTCCGGCCCCTATCCTGAGCACCATGACAGCGACGACGCCTCCGGGGACACCACCGCGAACAACGGCAGGGTTCGGTGGCTCGTCGGCCGATGTGGTGCTGACGATCGTCCTGATCGTGCTCGGCTTCGGCGCGAGCGTCATGGCCAGCTTCTTCGGCGCGCTCTCCATCATGGCCAGCGACGGATGCTCCGATTCCTGCAACTACACGATGATGAACATCGGCGTCGCGGTGATGGTCTTCACCCCGTGGATCTGCTGGCTCGTCTTCGGCATCTGGGGGATCGTCCGCCTGGCCCGCAAGAAGCTCGCCGTCCTGGTCGTGGTCGCCGGCGGCGTGCTCGCGGTCGCCCTCTACGTCGTCGGGCTCGTCCTCCTGCTGGCCACCGCCGGCTGAGCGTCACCGGTACGGATCGACGAGCTCACGCAGCGAGGTGAGCGCCTCCCGCAGGGCTGACGCCAAGCGGGGACCGAGGTGATCGTTCCACTCTTGCTCGACGCCCATCACCACCTCCCGAGCACGGTCAGCGGCACCCTCTCCCGCCGCCGTGAACCTGATCAGCCGCGCACGGCCGTCGACCGGGTCCGGGACCCGCTCGACGAGCCCCTCGCGCTCCAGCGCCGCGACCAGCACGCTCGCGGTCTGCTTGGTGACCTGGGCCTGCTCGGCCAGGTCGACCAGGCGCGAGCCGTCCTCGGCGATGCGCTGGGCGAGCCGAGCCTGCGCGACGGTCACGTTGTAGCCGGCGTCCCGCATCGCGGAGATGACCCGTTCGTCCATCGCCCGGTAGGCGATGAGCATGAGCGTTGCGACGTCCATCGAACCCCTTGACCCTTGACACTGTGCGGCACCCTGATCAATATAGTCAGCAAGACTGACTATCATACCGCTCTCCGGTGTCCAGACGGCCGTCTGTTCACGGGGCTCCGCCGGACGCGTGTTGCTTCCACGATCTCCGTAGCCTCGCGCGCCGAGGCCCGTCCCGAGCAGGTCACCATGAACGCAGTCGCACAGCTCAGTGCCGGTATCTCCGCACTGATCCTCATCGCCGTCTTCCCCTTCGAAGCCTTCTTCATCCACCGCCCCGAGGTCCAGCGGTTCCTCGGGATCGAGCCGCACGGCATCTGCAACGTCCACCTGTGGTCGTTCTGCATCGGCGCCCGCAACGCCCTCGCCGGCGTCGGCACGCTCATCGGCCTGTGGATGGTCAACGTCGGCGACGAGTCCACCGGCATCACCGTCGTGGTCGTCACCTGCATCTACATGCTGCTCGCCTCGCTGTTCATGGGCGTCGCCGACGCCCTCGGCTTCTGGCTCCCGCGCGGCGGCAGCGTCAGAGGCACGGTCGCGTCCTCTGTCCTACCCGCGATCGCGCTGATCGCGATCGCGGTCTGAGCGCTCGTACAAGACATGCCTTGACAGGCATATTCCATTTGCGGCATGTTTGAGGCGTGCCCACCCGAGACGTCTTCAGCGTGATCGCCGACCCGACCCGTCGACAGATCCTGGACCTGCTCTGTCAGCGCGAGATGGGGGTGGGTGAGCTCGCGGAGACCCTCGGGCTAGCCCAGCCCAACGTGTCCAAGCACCTGCGGACCCTGGGTGAGGCAGATCTGGTTCACGTACGCGTCGACGGACCGCGCCGTCACTACCGGCTCCACCCCGAGCGACTCCGGGAGCTGGAGGAGTGGCTGGCGCCGTACCGCCGGAGGTGGGCCGATCGTCTGGATGCGCTCGAGCGACACCTGGACCAGCTCGATGACCCTGAACACGAGGAGGAGACCGAGAGATGACCACGACGACCGGACCCATGGGCGAGGTGCTCCGCGACGGCGAGCGGACAGGCCTTCGCTACGTACGCCTGCTGCGCCACTCACCCGAGAAGGTGTGGCGGGCACTGACCGAGCCGGACGGCCTGCGGCACTGGTTCCCGACCGACATCGTCGGTGAGCGTGCCGCCGGAGCGCGCCTGAGCCTCCCGTTCTGGCCCGAGGGCCTCGAGCTGGCGAGCACCACCGACGCGATCGAGGAGATGGGTGTCGACCCGAGCAGCTATGTCTCGGAAGGAGAGCTGCGGGTGTGGAACCCGCCCCGGACCTTCGAGTTCACCTGGGGGATGGACGGTCGCGAGGAGCTGACCGACATGCTCCGCTTCGACCTCGAGCCCACCGACGACGGCACCCGCCTGACCTTCACCACCTGGTTCGGCGACCCCACCCCGAACACAGACACCGCCGTCGGCTGGCACGTCTGCCTGGACCACCTCGCCGGTCTTCTCGACGACGGCCCCGCACCCCTGACCGAGGAAGCCTCGGCCCTCGTCGTCCAGCAGGTGATGGCCCGGTCCGACGAGCTGCGACCCGCGTACGCCTCCCTGCTTCAAGAGGCGGTCGGGTCGAGCTCGTAACGGCGCTGCAGGAGGATCGCCCCGCTCATCAGGACGGCGGGAACGATCGTGAACCCGACCAGCACGGCGACCAGCGCCGAGTGCGGCTGCACGATCTGCTCGCCGGCGGTGCCCGACACGAAGCCACCGATGCCGAGCACCCCGGCGTACAGGTAGGGGCCGAGCGCCGTGCCGAGTGCCTCGGTCGCCGTCCACGCTCCGGTGTAGGCACCCGCACGGGAGACGCCGGCGGAGCGGGCGGCGTCCACCACGTCGGGCACCATCGAGAACGCGAACAGCTGCAGGCCGGCGAAGGCGACACCGAGGGCGACGACCGCGGGAGCGGTGACCACGATCCCGACCGCCGCCCCGGCCAGGAGCACGAGCGAGCCGACCACGAAGATCGACTGGCACAGCAGCAGCCCGCGCTGCTTGCCGATCCGGCGCGAGAGGGCACGCCAGCCGGGTCCGGCGATCAGCGCGGGGCCGAGGAACAGGCCCATCAGCAGCGCCGTGAGCTTCTTGTCGTCGAAGATGTGGTCGGTCACGAAGGGCAGCGCGGCCAGGAACAGATGGGTGGTCGTACCCGTCAGCAGGTAGGACAGCACCAGGAACCGGAAGCTGCGGTCGCTCCAGGCGACGCGGAGGTCGTCGAGCACCGAGTGGGCCGATCCCGGCTCCGGAGGCCGCACCCCACACGCAGCGGTGAGCCGCCGGACGCCTCGGATGGCGACGAACGCGGTCACGACGATGACGACACCGAGGACGACAGCCATCAGGCCGTACGCCGAGCGGGTGCCGGATGCCGTCAGCGCCGGGGCGACCACCCCCGCACCGAGCAGCCCGACGGTCAGGAAGGCCATCCGGTAGACGAAGACGCGGGTGCGCTCGTGATAGCCGATGTCGAGGTCCGACGCCGTCGTCAGGTAGGGCACCTGGAAGCTCGCGAAGAGCAGGTTGCCGACGACCAACCAGCAGCAGACCCAGGCTGCGGCCGACCAGCCGTCGAGCCCGGCGGGGACGGCGAACAGCGCTGCCAGCGCCACACCGAGCAGGGCCCCGCGGGTCATCATCGAGCGACGGTGCCCGAGGCGTACGGCCTCGCGGTCCGAGCGCGAGCCGAGCATCGGATGGACGATCACGTCGATCACCTTCGGCGCCAGGATCGTCAGGCCCGCCAGGAAGGGGGCGACGCCCAGCACGTCGGTGAGGAAGTAGAGCAGCAACAGGCCCGGGACGGTGACCCAGACGCCCATCCCGATCGAGCCGATGCCGTACTCCGACAAGGTCCCGACGGGCGCTCGGCGCACGGCCGGCAGCGTGGTCATGCCAGCTCCCGATGCCTGCGCACGACCCCGGCGGCGAGGTCAGCGGCGTCGAAGGCGCCGGCGCGCGCACGCTCGGCCAGGGTGCGTCGCACGATGCGGTCCGAGACCGCCGGCAGGTGGCGGGCGATGAAGAACTCGATCGCTCCCTTGCGCGTGGTGGTGACGTCGCGGCGTACGCGGGTCGACAGGGCGGCGCGGACGATCGCGTCCACGACGCCCTCCAGCGGCTCGTAGGTGCTCATCCCCTCGAGGGAGAGCCCGGCGGCCGCGGTCGAGTCGTGGATCGGGCTGCGCACCGCCGACGGATAGACGCAGGTGACCCCGACATGGGTGCCGAGCTCGTGGCGCAGCGCATCGGCGTAGGCGACCATCGCCCGCTTGGACGCACCGTACGCAGCAGCCAGCGGCAGCTGGAGCACGGCCATCCGCGAGGCGACCATCACCACGCGGCCACGGTTCGCGACGAGCGCGTCGACGCATGCCGCCGTGACCCGCCAGGTGCCGACCAGGTTGATGTCGAGCTGGCGGCGTACCTCCTCGCCGGGAGGCAGCTCCGCGGGTGCCGGACCACCGATGCCCGCGTTGTTGACGAGGACGTCGAGCCCTCCGCCCAGCCGTTCGATGGCCTCGGCGACCGCCGTCACGACGCCCGCGTCGTCGGTGATGTCGCACGTGATGACCGGATGGGGCTCATCGCCGATCGGGTGGAGGTCGAGCCCGACGACCAGTGCCCCCTGGGCGACCAGCCGGGCGCCCAGCGCGCGGCCGATGGTGCCCGACGCTCCCGTGATCAGGACCCGCTTGCCGCGTACGTCCTGCTGGCTCTGCCTGCTCCGGTTGCTCATGCGCGGGCTTCCTCACTGGTGATCGATGGCGTCCGAGGTCGGGCGGCACGACCGATGCCCGCCGCGATCTCCCGCGGCACCGCGGCGACGTACTGGTCGAAGTCGATGCGCATCATCGGCCGCTTCGTCCCCCACCGCGCCAGTGCCGCGGCGTACGCCTTGGTCACCGCGGCCCGTTGCGCGGCGGGCGCGGGGAGCCGGTAGCGGCCGCTGAAGCAGGCCGCGGCGAGCTTGGCCTGGGCCTCGACGACCGGCAGCGCGGCACCGGTCGACTGCATCAGGCCGGTGAATGCCAGCGTGGGGTCCTCGAGGTGGAAGACCCGCATGAACAGCTGCATCGACTCGGGGTCGTCGCCCGTCCATTCGCTGCCCAGGAACGGCAGGCTGACCTGGTAGCCGGTCGCCCAGACGATGACGTCGACCTCCTCCGCGCTGCCGTCCGTGAACCTGACAGTGGTGCCGTCGAAGCGCTCGATCCCCGGCCGCGCGACCACCTCGCCATGGGTCAGCCGGTGCAGGATCGTGTCGCTGATCGTCGGATGGTTCTGGAACAGTCCGCCGGCCGGCGCCGGCAGTCCGTACGCCTCCGGCCGCCCGACCGCGACCCGCAGCATCGTCTCGGCGATCCGCTGCCGGAGACGCCAGGGGAGCCGCGCGAGGGCGGCGCCGGTTGCATCTGCCGGACGGCCGAAGAGGTACTTCGGCACGATGTGGGTCCCGCGCCGCGCCGAGAGCAGGACCGGTCCGTCGCTGACCTGCGAGGCGTCGACGGCGATGTCCATCGCCGAGTTTCCCATCCCGACGACCAGCACCCGCTTACCTGCGAAGACGCTCGGCGAACGGTAGTCATGGGCGTGCAACTGGCGGCCCGAGAAGTCTCCGGGGTAGGCCGGGTCCGGCCAGCGAGGGTCCCAGTTGTGGCCGCTCGCGACCACCACGGCGTCGTGGGTCCCGGTGGCCACCACGCCGTCGGGACCCGTCACGGTCACCTCCCACCCCTCGCCGGTGCGGCGTACGCCGGTGACGGTCGCGCCGAAGCGGATCCGCCCGGTCACGCCGTGCTCGTCGGCGTAGGCGGCCAGGTAGCTCGCGATCATGTCCGCGGACGGGTAGGCGGGCCAGTCGGCAGGCATCGGGAAGTCGGCGAACTCGGTCCGGCCCTTGCTGGTGTTGAGATGGAGGCTGTCGTAGGCGGACGACAGACCGCTCGCGTTCTCGCGTGCCCACAGCCCGCCCGGACGGTCACCGCGCTCGAGCACGGTGACCGAGAGCCCCTCCTCGAGCAACGCCTTCGCCGCGGTCAGCCCGGCCGCGCCGGCACCGATCACCGCCACGTCGGTGATGTCCATGAACCCTCCTGAAGTCTCCGGATGTCTCCGAATCGGCGTCAGTCAATCGCATGATGGAGAGCAGGACAAGGTTCTTCCGAGGATTTCTCCAACAAGTGATGGAGACAGTTATCCTCGGGCCATGAGCGTCGACGACACCCACAGTCGAGAGCGGATCATGGTCGCCGCGACGAATCTCTTCGCGGAACGTGGCTACGACGCCACCAGCACCCGCGCGATCGCTGACGCCGTCGGACTCAACATCGCCACCGTCGCCTACCACGTCGGGAGCAAGCCGCAGCTCTACCGCGAGGTCATGCGCCGCGCCCACGAGGCCCAGCGCACGGTCGTGCTCGACGCACTGAAGCACCTCGAGTCCACAGGTCCGACCCCTGCCGAGACCATGGCCGGGTTGATCGACTTCGTCGATGCGTACCTCGGCTTCTGCCTCGAACACCGCGAGGTGCCGGCGCTGTGGATGCGCCGCTGGCTCTCCGAGGGCAAGGACCTCATCGAGTTCGAGAGCGACCTCGCCGGTCCGCTGATCGCCGACGTCGCGAGCGCGGTCCGGACCGCCCTGTCCCGCGCGGGCATCGGTGCCGACGTCGACGTGGAGATGCTCGTCTTCACCATCGTGTGGACGGCCCACTCGTTCGCCCAGGCCGGCTTCATCGATACCGACGGCAACCGCGTCCCGACCGGCGACCCCGCCACCCTCAACCGCTTCCGCGACCACCTGCACACCGTCATCGACAGAGTGATCCCGACGACGCCCGGCTGACCAGCCGGAACCCCACGTACGTCCAGTGAGAATCAGGGGCGACCACGTTGGTCACCCCTGATCGGAGGTGGTGGAGCGTAGGGACTTGAACCCCTAACCCCTGTCGGATGCGTCGCCTGACCTTGGTGGCCTGCTAGTTGGCTGCGGCCCGCCACCAGCCGTAGGCGAGCATCTCTTTCGGGGCGTGCCTCCTCGATCCCCAGTTCCTCGAGGCGGTCGAACCATTCGTCTCGGCGGCTTTCGGGCAGTTCGGTTCCGCAGAACGGGCAGAAGTGGATGTGGTGCCACGAGTAGGCGGATCCGTCAGGGCCGTTGTGGACCCAGATGCCGTGCTCGTCGAACTCGGGGCTGTAGCCGATGAGGTAGTCGCCGCACGATCCTGGCTCGGGATGCATGTCGCACTTGAGCTCGGCCTGCTCGTGGAGCTCGTCGCAGCAACGCATGGGGCTGATCGGCATGGGTGAATGATGCCGGAGGGAGTGAGTGTCTAGGTCTTCGGACTGAGGCGCACTTCTTCATTTGCGCGGCAAGTAGGGGCCCGCCACCAGGCCGCCTTGAGTCAGTAGAGAAAGTTTCGCGTGCGATGGAGAGCAGGCGTGCGCTGCATCGATGTGCGATACCGGTCGCTGATTGGTCGCAACTACGTCCTGAGGACGGACGATTCGAGCGCGTCACCCCTGCGTGAGAGCACTGACGTTTCGGACAGCGTCACTCGGCGAGAGGTCATAACCGGTTGCAGCCTGGCCGCTCCAGTTGATGCCGACGAGCATCCCGTCCGACTCGAGGCCAGGAAGCCACTTGTTGAGCCAGTCGTCACGAGCCACCTCAACCACGTGCATGCCCTGGTACGCGGCGACATTCTTGATGATGCACTCAGCCCGGCTCCGCTTCGACCAGAACGGCTGCGACCGGACTCCGGACGGGGTCATCGGCGCGGGGAAGCCTTCCTCGTCACGGATTGTGAAGACCAGGTCCGACTCGGCGACCTCGGCGTAAAAGGCTGCAGCTTGTGCGGCGGCGACAGACATTCAGGCAGTCTGTCACCCGACGGGGCGCTGAGGGCGTCGTAGGTGTCGCGGACCAGTTATCGGAGGTCTGTCGCACGTCAGTTGGCGGATCACACATCACGACCGCACGGGGACGGCCACTCACTGGAGCACCATTCCAACCAATTCCATCAGGATCCGCACACATCCCGACAGGCCTGCAGCGAGAACCATCACGGCCAGCGCGGCAAGGAACACAGTGCCGAAGACCTGATTCAGCTTCTCGCCTGGCTTCAACTCCTGCCACTCAAGGCGTCGCCACTCGAATTGAACGGGCCACCCCGAATGAACCTCTTTGTCGAACAGTCGTCGGTTGTACTGAACGATCCAGCGCCACCACATCAGTGACAACCAGGCGAGAAAGGCGCCGAGTGCCAGCATGGCCCCGGTGACGAAGCTGAGCGCGACCACCAGACCCGGTCCTCCCGACAGAGTGTTCGCGCCAAAGTTAGCCGACGACACACGGCCTCGTCGGGGTTTGCGCGATCAGGGCACGTGACTGGCCGACGCCAGAGCCGCCTTTTCGGCCATCGATCTGTGCTGTACTTTGCCATCGTTGCTGTACTTCGCTGCTGTACATCTACTTAGCCCGTATCGCGGGCGCGGAGCGCCACTTCGTCGGGCACCGGCCCCCTTTGGCGGAGGTTCTGGAGCTTGCCCCGGTCGTACAAGACATGGTTCGAGCGGGAAACAGCGTTGAGGGCACGGTGGCCTCAGTTGTCGGGCTCGACGCCGCGCTTTCCTCGCTGGCGGCGTCCTAATGGCCGGTGCTGTGACGTTCTTCCCGCGCGGGGCTCTCACCCGCTAGGTTTGCCCGACCGGGTGAACGGGGATGACATATGAACATACTTGCGACGTTCATTGCGGGGGCTCTGCTCGGGCTCGCCTCCTACGCCTGGTGGCGGTGGAGCGTTCCCCACAACAGGCAACTGATGGAGATGACGGAGCGCACGCTCTCGTTCGGCCGTCGACAGCCAAGAGAAGTGAGTGCCGACGCTCCGCTGAGCGGCTTGGAATGGCTCAACAGGATCTTGTGGACGGCGATCACCGGGCTGACCGCGATCGCTGTGTTGATCAACGCCGTCGGACGTTCGTTCGCCTACCTACTGCGTTGATCCTTGATGCACCGCACTCTCGGCCTTCGCCGAGGATGTTCAGGCGGTGCCGTACGAGCTGCGGCATTCCTTCGTCTCGATCTTGTCTGAGCGAGCGATACCGGTCGAGGAAATCTCGCGACCCATGGGCCACAAGGGCACGGCGGTAACTGGGCTCGTCTACCGGCACGAACTGCGCACGGTTATCAAGTCTGGAGCCAGCGTCATGGACAGCGTGTTTCCGCTCTCCCTCGAGGACGCCGGCGAAGACACCGAGGACGAGGAAGGTGACGACGATGACGTGGCGTAGTCAGGCAGTTCGTCAGGATTTGGCCCTTCGGCCACTGACTCCAGCCCAGTCGCTTTCGCGTTTTGCCTGGTCAGGGTGGGTGGAGCGTAGGGGACTCGAACCCCTAACCCCCTGCTTGCAAAGTGTCGGCGACACCATCGCTGAGCACCGTTTGAGCGCTGGCCAGAGCCGATTTCGAGCATGGATCGGTGTTGTACTTCGCCATCGTTGCTGTACTTCTCTGCTGTACGTCGGCGCGACCCTCGGGCGGCTCCTGGTCGTCATCTTCGTTCTAGCTCTCAAGCACGCTGGGGCGGCAGGTGGCAGGGGTAAGCGTTACGTCTTCCCGAGAGTGGCCCCATCTGCGGGGGTCTGGGGGCTCGCCCCCACGCTGCCCAACATTATCGAGGCTAGAAGCGTCGCGGGGAGTGTCGCCACCGTCAGCAGCAGCTCCCGCCCCCTCGTCATCAGCGAGTCGCAGTGCCTGGCGGCCGACGCGACAGCCAACGCCGTCGAACCGGGATACGTACGTAACTGTGGCGCTGAAGCCGCAGGACAGGTGAGACTTGCGGGTATGGATCGCGCTGGGCGTCAGGAGCTTCACTATCGCGCGTTGGAGGGTGACGTGCCTGGTATCGAGGCGCGTCTGTCGGCTGGAGACGATGTCGCTGCTGCTGATCAGCAGGGTTTCACGGCATTGCATTTCGCTGCCCAGCAGTCGTGGGCTGAGGCAGTTCGGGTCCTTCTGGCTGCTGGCGCGCCCGTGAATGCACAAGATCGCTTCGGTAATACGGCGTTGTGGCGTGCTGTGTTCAGCTCGGATGGGTCGGTCGACACGGTGGCTTGCCTTGTCGAGGCTGGCGCGGATCCGGATATCGTCAATGGCGCCGGCAAGACGGCCAGGGAGATGGCGACGACGCTGGGGAAAGACCAGGTCGTGAGGCTGTTCGCTGATACGCGTTGATGGAGCTGCTGCGCCTGGTCGAGGGCGTCCCTTGCCTACGGGCTTGGGGCGCTCTTCTCGTTTTGGCCCATAGCCGGAGGGACGGGGGTGCGCGTAGGGACCGGCCGCCAGGCCGCATGCCCGGAGCGCGGGGGTCCCTGGCCCGCCGGCGGCGGGCCAGCGCGCGGAGCGCGCCTTGAGTCAGTAGAGAAAGTTCTCACGAGAACGGCAAATCAGACTCCGTGGTCGGTGCGGCCGGGCGGACTGAGTTCTCGACTTCACGCAGGAGCGGGGAAAGCAGCGAACGAGCCTCCGCGCAAGTGATGTGGCGGTTGTCCGCGAGCATCGCGTTGACCCAGGCACTCTTTTCTAAGCCGATGGAGCGGTCGAGGCCTTCCATCTCGCCCACGGGCACCACGAGGACCCGCATCTCCTGCAGGGCGTTCAGGAGGTCGGTGGCGGCTCTATACACGTCGCCAGGCGGCATAGCGGCGAGGCCTTGCTTTTTCAGGGAGTCCCAAAGTCCGCCCTTCGTGGCGTTCACGGCGTTGGTGACCACGACGTAGAGGTTCTGCAGCTTGTCGCTCCAGGAACCTCCAACTGCGTCCACGATGGCACTAAGCACACGCTTGTTATTAAGCGTGTCGAAGTCGACGATCGCGAAGGTCTCTACCCTGAGGTCGGCGAGGGCTTTAGCCATCGCCGGAATACCCTGCTTGCCGCCGCCTGGAACGAACAAGGTGTCGTCCACCAGTGGGCGCATCCCTTCCTCGTTCCCGAGTTGATCGAGCACGGCGCCATAGAACCGGCAGTCAGCGTCTGCTTCGGTGATGACAACTCTTGAATGAAACAGGCCCTGGAGGACGTTCGAGTACCGAAGTACGGCATCGTTCCACGTGGCCGTGATCTTATCGTGCCTGATTGTCGTCGCATGTGTCGCGGATCCATCGCGAGTAAGTCGGACGAGCGATAGGTCGGCTTGCTCCGCCGCACCGACAAGTCCTAGCACGAAGTCCTTATCGTGTGTCGCGACAATGATCTGTAGGTCGCGTCCGACAGCCTGCTGACCGAGCCATCGCCCAAGAGCCTTGGCCTGTGACGGATGCAGGAAGGCCTCGGGCTCGTCGATGAGTAGGATTTGCGCGGAGTTGGCGATGACGTTGAGGGCCAGCCCGAAGAAGCTCTTGAGCCCGTCGCCCTGCTCGCTCAACGGCGTGAGATCACGAACAGCGTTTGCGTATTCGACGGAGGGCCAGCGGAAGTTGGGCGGCTCGACACCTGGGTCCCCAACGCGGAGCCTGACGTCCCCATTTACTCGGTCGAGAACTAGGGGTTCGCCGAATGTGTCGCGAGCGAGTTGCGAGAGCTCGTCCTCGAGGCTCGGATCGCGGTAGAGCCGGGCGATCGGGCTACCGACCATCGGTTCACCGATCATGCCAAGGCCACTGACGACCGAGTTGGCCAGCTGTCCTGCGGTTGCGTACCAGACAAAAAAGTTCGAAACGCCACCTAGGCCGTGCGTTCGATCTCGGTACGAAATCATCAACTGTTCGGCGGTGGTCTGGGCAGCACCTAGCGCCGACTGGTACGCCTGGGGCCGCGATGGCTGTTGGGGCAATCGAAATGCATGATCGTCAAGGTAGGCCCGCGCGGCATGCTCGTCTTCAAGCGGATCTTTATGCAGACTGAGCCCCTTGAGCGCCAGCGGTTTAGCGTAATGCCCCTCAGGTCCGAGAAATGCCTCGATATCACGCAACAGGGTCGACTTTCCAACGTTGTTGCCGCCGACAATGCACGTGACGCCCTGGGGTGAGATCGGCAAGACGTCACCACCGCTCATCGTCAACGACTGGAGTCGAACTTTTAGCTGGTGGATGGGGGCGCTCTGGGTCACAGCGACACGTTAGACGATCAACACGTTGGCCCGGTGCTGATTCGAGCAGGCTGATGGGTCATCATCACCACGGCGCAAGCCGGTCATCCCCGATATTGGGGACCGCGCCAGCGTAGTCGCCAAGATCGCGACTCGAGGCCGCGGCAGACTCCTCGGCGTGGCGGACAACAGCAAGCGTCGTACGTGCATCTTCTGCGATTCCGATTCCCGTCTCACCCGGGAGCACCTCTGGCCGCAATGGCTTAGCCGCCATACAGGACCAGAGGGCGACCTTGCCAGCAGTTGGAACACCGGGCTGAGCTACGGCATGCAAGAGGTGTCGGGCCTCAAGGTGATGCCTGTCGAGATCAAGAATCGTCCGGCACCTGCTGCTGACACGGTTCTGAAGGTTGCCTGCACCTCTTGCAATAGCGGATGGATGGCTCAACTAGAAGCCCGGTCAAAGCCAGTACTCATCAATCAAATGGCTGACCGCCATCACAAGACTACCGAATCCGAACGGGATACTCTGGTGCACAAGACCTACGAGAACTACGAGATGTTCACCCGGCTCTACATCGTTCCGTACCTCGGCAAGAAGCGCCTGGACAAACTGACGCTGCGGGACGTGCAGAAGTGGTTCAACGACCACAAGACCCGGTGCCAGTGCTGCGCTCAGGAGAAGGACGCTCGGCGTGCCGAGACCGGCAAGGCGCGATGCTGCGCGAAGGGGGAGTGCTGTGAGCAGATCGCCTCGGAGTGGACACGTCACCAGGCCTGGACGGTGCTCTTGAGCATGCTCTCGTCTGCAGTCCGCGACGACCTGGTGACACGTAACGTCGCGTCGCTGCTCAAGGTGCCGGTACCTCGGAAGTCGAAGGATCCCGTCTGGGAGGTCGAGGAGTCGCGGCAGTTCTTGGAGAGCGCCGAGGATGACCGGGATCAGTGGTATGCGGCGTACGTCCTGCTCCTGCTGTTCGCGCTGCGGAAGGGCGAGTTGCTGGGTCTCGGTTGGGATGAGGTCGAGCTCGATGAGGATTCAGACACCGGTACGGCCTCGTTGGAATGGCAGATCAAGCGGGAGAACGGTCGCCTGGTCCGCCGGCGTCTGAAGACGGCCGCATCGGAGGCCCCACTTCCTCTGCCTGCGCCGGTTGTCCGGGCGCTGCGTGGTCAGAAGTTGCTCCAGGAACAGTGGAAGCTGAAGGCGGGGGATGCCTGGGAGAACTCGGGCCTTGTCATCACGACGCGCCTCGGTGGGCCTGTCGATCCGCGCAACTTCCACCGCGCGTTCAAGGCTCGGATCAAGAAGGCTGGAGTTCGGGAGACGACCGTTCACGCCACTCGCAAGGCGTGCGCCTCGCTCCTGGTCGCGCTCGAAGTGCACCCGCGCATCACGATGGCGATCCTTCGCCACAGCAAGATCTCGACCACGATGGAGATCTACGCGAAGGCGACGAACAAGAAGACCCTCGAAGCTCTGCAGCGCCTCGGCGAGCAGTTCGAGCGTGGTCCGGAGGCGTCATGATCGAGCGCACTTCAGCGGACTCGTTGCTGTACTTTGCTGCTGTACTTGGCCGATTCGGCCTGGTCGCGAGGCTGAAACTAGCCTCTGACCTGGTGGAGCGTAGGGGACTCGAACCCCTAACCCCCTGCTTGCAAAGCAGGTGCGCTACCAATTGCGCCAACGCCCCGGACGGGTGTCCGTCGGTCAGTTCACCTTGTCGGTCGCTTCGGCCCAGTGACCCTTCTCGGGGTTGGACTGGTCGAGCTTCTTCTTGGCGAGGAGGATGCCAGCCGCGGCCAGCAGTACGAGGACGATCTTCTTCATGTCTTCTCCTGCGAGTCGTGGTGAGCATCGCTGCCCGTTAGACCCGGAAAGCGTACCGGCCCGCCATGAAGCGTACGAAATCAACCGGCCTCGGGGTCGGGCGCCAGGCCCAGGGAGGCGATGGGGGTGAGGGTCATGTGGGTGCTCGCCCACATCCGGCCGGTCAGGATCCCGAACCCGCGCGCCGAGGGCCGGCTGTAGGGGGAGGCGCCGGACTCGTAGGTGGTGATGAGCTCGCCGGAGACCTCGACGATGGCCTCGGCCATGTTCGGGAACTTGAACTTGCGTCGCACCGCGCCGACGCTGCCGTCGGGCTTCCGCTCACAGACGAAGATCGTGCTGGGCCGGTGCCGGCCGAACGAGGAGGAGAAGACGTACTCGTCGCGGCGCACGACGACGCCTTGCACCTTCGGCGGCGTGGTGGTCGAGACGACCGGCTCGGAGAAGTCCCACTCACCGTTCGCCCCCTTCTCGTAGGCGAACAGCGTCTGGTTGCCGAAGCCGCCCACGTAGAGCTGGTTGCCACGGATCCGGCAGTAGGAGCCGGCCGCCACCTTCACCGGCGCCTCGATCGGCTCGATCTCGGCGGCCTTCTCCGCCTCGCGGATCGCGGACAGCGAGTAGCGGTAAAGCCTGCCGGTGCCGCCGCCGGCGCCCTTGGACACCCAGACGTCGTCGCCGTCGACCGCGACGCCGCCGGCGTGACCCGGGCCCGCCTTGCCGTGGTGGCCCACCAGCAGCACCTCGGCGACGGTCTTGCCGCTCTTCAGACCGACCAGCACCAGCGCCGATCCCTTGTCATGGGAGTAGTAGCTCTGGGCCAGCAGATTGGTCTCCGGGTCATAGCCCAGCCCCTGCGGCGTCCAGTCGTCGGCGCCACCGGTGGCCAGCGTGTTGGGGATGAGCGGGCCGACGCGCCCACCCAGCCTCCGCCCCCACCTGTCGGTGCGCTTCATCCCGCCTCGGACCCATCGGCGCGTACGGCCCGGGATGGAGTCGAGGTCGAACGGAAGGTCGATCTTCGTCATGATGCCGATGTTCGCATGCGGTTCCTACCTTGGGCGGATGGCGTACCGTCCGCGGGTCGGTACGTTCCCTCTGTGACGAGCGATCCCACTGCCTCTCCTGCCACACCGACGACCCGCGAGATGCTCGGCGCCCTGGGTGGCTTCTGCCGCGGACTGCTGCGTCCGCGGCGCCCGGACGAACGCCTCCTCGCCGCGATCACCGACGCCGGGCTGCCTCCTGGTGATCGAACGGTGACGGTACGAACGATGCCCCAGGTGCCGCGCGCCCTGCCTGCCGGCGGTCTCATCGAGGGTGCCGGTCTCGTACGGCGCGTACGCAACGCGATGACCTGCTTCGTCATCAGTCATCCCGAGGCGACGTTCGTCGTCGATCCCTCTTACTGCCGCGACGCCCCCGATCGAGCGCTGAGCGAGCTCCCGGTGCTGCTACGCCGCCTGGTCACGCCGCCCTCGGACACGGTGCCCACCGTCAACTCGCTCCACGCGGCGCAGGTCGGGCCCGACTTCGCCCTACCGACCCACGCGCACTGGGACCACGTCTGCGGTCTCCTGGACCTGCCCGGCCTCCCGGTGCACCTGCGGACCACCGAGCGCGACTGGATCCTCGGCCCCGGTCGCCCGCCCGTCGGCGGCGTACGTCCGGCCCTGACCGATGGCCGCCCGGTGGAGACGTACGACCTCGACGGCCCGCCCGTCGCCACCTTCACCGCCTCCCACGACCTGTTCGGCGACAGCTCCGTCCTGCTGGTCGAGCTCGCCGGTCATACGCCGGGCAGCATCGGCGTCCTCGCCCGGACCGCCTCCGGCTGGGTCCTGATCGCCGGCGACGCCGCCTGGCACTACGACCAGATCGACCTGATCAGGCAGAAGCCGGCCTTCCCCGGAGACCTCGTCGACGAGGACCGCGACGCCGCCTTCGCCACCCTCCACCGTCTGCACCTGGCTCGCCACCTCATGCGGGTCGTCCCGACCCACGACCACGACGCGTCCAGCCGGCTCTGAAACGACTCAGGGGCGCTGATGGCTTGGGTTGCTCGGTCGATTGATGCGACAGCTGCGGGTCGCCAGAACTGGGGACAGCATCGCGTCTCGTCTGGATTCGGGCGCGCCGATTGCGTCTGACTGATTGGGTGACTGCGTGACGGATCGCCCACTCCTGCGCGCGCTTGGCCTGGCCTCGTGCCTCATCGGCATGACCGCGCTAACAGCGTGTGCCCCGATCTACGGTGCGGACTTCGATTACCCGGACGAGCCGCCCGTGCCACCCAACGCCACGGTCATCGCGGACGCGAAGGGCTGGGACGACGACGACCCCATGCGGGGCCTGGAGGTCGTGATCGATATCGGGAGCTCCGAGCAGGCTGAACTGGTCGAGTTCTATCGCGAACGCTTCCCGTCCACCGAGGGCTGGATGGAGGGGACGGCCGCTCCCGAAGATGCAGACTGGCACGTGTTGTGCCTTGTCAGTCACGAGGACGAGCGTTTTGATGAGTACGTGGAGGTCTTCCCGTACGACCACGATTCGTACGACCGCGACCTCAAGTCAGCCGGCCCAGGCCGATACCTGGTCTCGATCAGCCGCCTCCACGCGATACCCGAGCAAGGCGAACGCACTACCGACCAGTGTGGTCAGGCCTCCGTCTGGTTTCCCACGGACCCGTAGGACCGTCATGAGTCGCGCGGCGCGGGTCACCGCGACAGAGGCCGGAAGCCAGGCCTGAAAGCAGAAACGCCCCGAACCGGAGTTCAGGGCGAGTGCTGTGCGCTTAGGAGGACTTGAACCTCCGACCCCCACATTATCAGCCAGATACTCGCCGGGGGCGGCTCTCTCCTGCCCCTGCTGCTACGCGGTCGAACGTCATGGTTCGGCATGGCTCAACAGGTGCCGATTCGATGCAGCGGGGGCATCCTGGGGGCACGTTCGGGAGTCTGTATCGCGGGGGCGGAGCGTCACCCATTCCGGCACCTGGCCCCCTTGGCGGGGGTTCGGGGGCTTGCCCCTGACGTACGAAAGCCTACGCCTGATCGACTCGACGAGGGCTGGAGAGCGTACGCCGCCACGGTGGCCCCCGCCCTCGTCATCGGCGGAAGAACTGGTGTGGCTCGTGAGTGAGAAGCAACGACCTCGGCGGGTCGAACGGTTCTAGCTGCTGGCCCTGGAGAGTGAGCGCTTGGTCTACGGACTGGGCGCTCTTCTTCATTTGCGCGGCACGTAGGGGGACCGGCCGCCAGGCCGCACGCCCCCGGAGGCCGCGCACGCGGCCGAAGGCCGCCTTGAGTCAGTAGAGAAAGTTCTCACGAAACAGGGGATGCGGCTGGAACCGGTCGGCTCGTCATGAGGGCGTTGGGCTCGTCTCTCGCGATGCCTGCACGAGTTCTTGAAGCGCTCGTGCACGAGCGACGATGAGGGTCCGTCGTTGTTCGGCATGTGCGGTGTCCAGGTGCTCGGGCGAGGCCGTTACCTGGGCGTTGTGCTTGCGGTAGATCAGGCCGGGCTCTGCCTCCAGATGCCCCGACGCTAGGGCACTGGCGGCGACAAGGAGTCCGGTGTCCTCGCTCGTCGGCAAAGCCATCCAGCCACCGAGCCTCAGAAGCAGGTCCCGTTTGATGCTCATGGAGGTGGGCATATTGGGAAGCCACTTCCAATCGTTGTCCTCCCAGACCCTCAGCACCCATCCGGGCTCGACCAGGCCGGGCTCCGGGTCGCCGTGAACCCATCGCGAAAGTTCGCCCGTCTCGTCGTCACAGTCGTACGCCGTCGAGGTCGTCCAACCGATCTCGGGGTGCTCCTGGTGAGCACGAATGTCCCGAGCCAGCGCCCCATCAGTGAGACGGTCGTCAGCGTCCAGGTTCCGGATGATGGAGCCAGTCGAGCGAGCGAATGCCATGTTTCGAGTCGGACCCGGCCCTGAGGGACGGTTCTCGTCGATCGCGCATCGAGGGTCCGTGCGGATCGGGTCCGGGAGGCTGTCGGCGATCGGCCCATCACACTGGATAAGCCACTCCCAGCGCCAGGACTCCGGCAACTCCTGCCTCCGGAGAGACTCGTAGGCGTCCATGAGGTAGGGGACTGACGGCGCGTGCACCGGTGTGATGACTGAGATTCGGTTGTCGCTCATCGACTCGCCTTCTCCAGTGTCGTCTCGAAGGACAGCGCCATGCGGTCCGCTGGCCACTTGTTGTCTGCAACCTCGACGACGCGGCCATCCGTGCTGAACGTCGTCTTGCGGTCGACCAGGAGCGCTTCGCCGGGTGCTACATCGAACTCCCGGGCTTCGTCTGCCGTGGCCGGCCGAGCGAGCACGCGGTCCGTGATGCGCTCGACCTCGATACCCACAGTAGACAACTGATGCTGAGTGCCACCTGGCCACGGTTCGGCGCTCTCGTCCATGAGGCGAGGGTTCCCCTCGATGTGCGAAACGACCAGGTGTGAGACGACAAGAGCGAACGGCGCGGACTCGTCGTCAACGCGCGTTCGGTACGTACGCCGCAAGAGAGGAGTGCCGACCTCTACCCCGAGCGCATCCGCCAAGTCCTCGTCCGCCTTGGCCTCTTCATAGCGTGCGGAGAAGACGAAGCGCTCCAGGGGAAGCCCGGTGTCCTTCTCAGATGCCCCTTCTGACAGCCGCTCTTCCTCGCTGAGGCCAACTCGGTTCTTCTCCCACTGGTAGCGGGTCGACGAGCGCTCCAAGCGGGTGCGGCGAGACCGTACGAAGGTCCCGCGTCCGTGCACCCTCTGGATGTGCCGTTCGGCTTCGAGCAAATCGAGCGCACGCCTCAGAGTGCCGAGGCTGACCCCGTACTCCTCAAGAAGCGCAGTCTCGCTCGGGAGCCGGTCGCCCGGCTGCAACTCGGACGCCTCGATGCGATGCCGCAGGTCAGCGGCGATCCTGTCGAACTTTGCGGCCACCTGGGGGCCTCCTTCCTGGATGAATCCAGCCTAGTCCTTTAGAGGACTGGTTGACAGCCTGCCCAGTCCTATGCTCCTATAGTCCTATAGAGGACTGAAGGAGTCCTCACCAACAGAGAAGGACTAGGGCAATGGCTATCCCTCGCAAGATGAACCTCGGCAACGACCTGGTGTTCTCGGCTGGCGCGTTCGTCGTCGGCGCGGTCGAGCAGGTCCAGGACTGGGAGGCGGCACCGCTCCCGGACGGGACCCGTCCGCAGAAGATCGACAAGGAGACCGGTCTCCCGACCTGGACCGTCCCGGTCCTCGACGCCGACCCGGAGGCGGGCAAGAACGACAAGACGGTCAACGTCAAGATCCTCGCCAAGCACCAGCCGGTGCCCCCGGCCAACGACACGGGTCTCCCGTTCGTCCCGGTCGTGTTCACGAACCTGGTTGGTGTCCCGTGGATCGACGACTCCGGCAACCGTCCCAAGTTGATGTGGTCCCTCACGGCCACGGGCATGGAGGCCCCCGGCGCTCGTAAGCCCGCTGCGGGTACGACCTCGAAGGCGGCTGCGTGATGTGGGCCGAACTGGAGTTCCTGGGCAACGTGATGGAGCGCCTGCCGCAGATCGACGTCCAGTCCCCGGGGCTCGTCTCGCTGGAAATTCTCGAGGACGGCAGCACGCTCGGCGGTAAGCGACTGCTCGCCGAAGTGCGGGTCACCATGCGCACCATCGACGAGGCTCAGGTCCTGGCCGATGCGCTCGGCCTGACGGGGCACTACGTCGGCCCGGTCATCGACGGCCAGGTCATGCACGACTACATCGGCCTGGTCGACCACGCCACCGACAGCCCGATCGACATCAGCGTCGTCGCCTACGAGACCACCGAGGCGAGGGCCTGATGGGCACCGCGCTCGGCGTCGTGATGGTCCTCGGCCTGCTCTACCTCGTCGCCCGCGTGCTCTTCGACTGAGCACGACGTGGCACCCCGAAGGCTCCCGCTGGCCGTCGCGTGAAGGGAAGCGCGCGGCGGCTGGCGGGACTCCACCCCGGCAACTCTGGAAAGGCAGCAAGTCATGAACGAAACACTCGTCTACAGCCTCGGCGGCCTGGTCGCCCTGGCGCTCGCGGTCCTGATCGCGATCCCCGCCACTCGGAAACCGACCCTCGCGGCGCTGGTCTGGCTGGGCATGCTCGTCCGGCGTGCCTGGTGGTGGCTGGTCTTCCGGTGCACCTGGAAGGGCCTCGCCCGTGAATCGGGTCTGTCCAAGCGTCGGACCAAGCGAGTCAAGCGCATGGGCGTGGGTGAGGAATCCATCGAGAAATGGCGCGACCCGCGCCTCAAGCGAGTCATCACCTCGGCCCACTCGGTGACCCTCAAGGTCCGCACCCGTCGCGGTCAGGCCCTGGCCGACCTGGAGGCCTTCGCCCCCAAACTCGCGGCCACGTATCAGGCCGACTCCTACCGGGTCTACCCCGCCAAGCGTCGCCCCGGCTCCACGGTGATGTTCGAGCTCGTGATGCGCGACCTCATCACCAAGCCCGCAACCGCTGTCATGCCGGAGCCCCGGATGCAGACAGAGACGGTTCTGCTCGGTCGCCGTCAGAACGGCAAGCCGTTCCACCTCCAGGTCGAGCAGCGTCACACCCTCGTCGTGGGTGCCTCCGGTGCCGGTAAGGGGTCGTTCCTGTGGGGCATCGTCGGCTCGCTCTCGCCCGCTATCTCGGTGGATGCGGTGCGGGCCTTCGGGATCGACCTCAAGGGCGGCATGGAGTTGATGATGGGCGCTCCGCTGTTCACCAAGATTGCTGTCAAGGGTGACCGGGCGGTGGAGATGCTGCGGGAGTTGGTCTCCATCGCCGACCAGCGCACCGAAGCGCTCCAGGGCATCTCTCGTAACCACAAGCCCGGCCCGGGTGACCCGCTCTACCTCCTGGTCATCGATGAGTTGGCCTCGCTGACGGCGTACGCCGATCCGGAGATCAAGAAGGAGGCCGAGCGGCTCCTGAAGCGGCTTCTCTCGATCGGTCGCGCGGTGGGTGTCGTGGTGTGCGCGTTCGTCCAGGACCCCCGCAAGGAGGTTATCGACATGCGCGGTCTGTTCACCCAGACCATCGCCCTGCGGGTCCGTTCCGCGATGGAGACCAACATGGTCCTCGGTGACGGCATGGCCACCCAGGCGGCTGCACACCGGATCCTCAAGGCCGCCCAGGGCACGGCCTGGATCATCGACGAGGACGGCTCCACCGACCGCATCCGCGCCGACTACTGGCCCGATGAACTCATCCGGCGTCTGGCCTCGCTCTACCCCGCGACCCCGGACCTGGTGACCATCCCGGATGCCGTGGACGCCTCGGGTATGCCGCTCTCCCTGACCGATGGGGGTGCGCGATGACTACCCCGGCCTGGATGAACGACGCGGCCTGTGCCGCCACCGACAAGCGCGGTCTGCCCTGGACCTCGGACACCAGCGCGGTCCCCACGGTCCTGGTCGACCTGATGCGAGAGACCTGCGACGGCTGTCCGGTCCGGCTCGCCTGCCAGGCCTACGCCACGCGGAACCGCGTCACCGGTGGCTGGTGGTGCGGCGTCGACCAGGCCCCCGCGCCTGAGGACCTGCTCGACCTGCTCGACGCTCTCCCCGCGACCTCACTCCTGGACGGTGCGGCATGAACGCGACGACCTGCACCGCGACCAAGGACACCGACGTCCACAACCACACCTGTGACCAGGACCCGCTCCACGAGGTCCGCCACGGACACCACTGCCCCGGCTGTGACGTGTGGTGGCTCCAGACCGCCAATCCCGCTCGCTCCACGGTCACCGCTGATGGTCAGGGGCTGTTGTGGTGACTGCTTCGACCCTGGATGCACCGGGCATCCACAGTGACGCATCGTCTCCGGCTCGGGGCACCTTCCCCGGGTATGGGGAGGATGCGCCGCTGGATCTGTCCGGGCTCTCCGACGCCGAGTTCGCCTCGACTGCTGCCCGGCTCCTGGATGGCACTTTCGACGCCTGGTCCGAGACCGCCGCATCGGTCGGGTACTGCGCCCACCCCATCCGGCTGACCGGGGCCTCGGAGACCTTCGACGCCCGAACCGGGGATCTCGTCGGCGCGTTCTCGTCCGCGAATGCCCCGCTCGGGGTGCTCTACCGGCCCTGCGGCAACCGCCGCGCTGATGTGTGCCCGGCCTGCTCCCGGGTCTACGCCCGCGACACCTTCGCCATGATCAACGCCGGGCTCGTCGGGGGGAAGACGATCCCGGACACGGTGGCAGACAACCCGCTGCTCTTCGTCACCTTCACCGCCCCCACCTTCGGCCACGTCCACGGCCCCCGACCGAAGAACGGCCAGCGTGTTGGCGGAAGGTGTCGGCCTCGCTCGGCCAGGCCCGGACAGCCGGTGACCTGCGAACACGGCCGCCCGCTGTCCTGCATGAGCATCCACGGCGAGGACGACTCGATCAATGGCGCGCCCCTGTGCCACGAGTGTCACGACCTCGACAGCGCGATCGTGTGGCAGTGGCACGCCCCCGAGTTGTGGCGCCGCACGACCATCGCGCTACGCCGGGCCTTGGCCGATCACCTCGGCGTCACCGAGACCCGACGCAAGCCCACCAAGAAGAACCCCACCCCGCTGCCCTGCCTGGCCGACCTCGCCGCGGTGCAGTTCGCCAAGGTCGCCGAATACCAAGCCCGCGGGCTCGTCCACTTCCACGCCCTCATCCGCCTCGACGGCCCTGACGGTCCGGGGTCACCTGCTCCGATCGACGGTCACACCCTCGGTCGGCTCCTGGAGCACGCGGCCGGCCGAATCGAGTTCACCGCCGACCCCATCGACGCCGACGACCCCGCCCGGGTCCTGCGCTGGGGACAGCAGCTCGATATCCGCGTGGTCCGCGACGGGCACCGCACCGACGACCCCAACGGCCCCCTCACCCCCGGCCAGGTCGCCGGGTACCTCGCCAAGTACGCCACCAAAGACGCCAACTCGATCAGCACCAACAGCCTCGACGAGCCCCGCGAACACATCGCCGCGTTCTCCTCGAGGTGCCGCGAACTCGCCGCCAGGTCCCGCCGCCACTACGGGCTGCACACCGACCGGGACGGCAAGGAGAACAACCCCTACTACTACCTCGGCAAGTGGGCCCACATGCTCGGCTTCCGGGGCCACTTCTCCACCAAGTCGCGGCGCTACTCGATCAGCCTCGGTCGCCTGCGTCGCGCTCGTGCCAAGTACCGCCAACTCATCGAGGCCTCCAAGACCGACCAGGACGCCCGGGCCGCGCTGCTCGACCTCGGCGAACTCGAAGCCCGCCTCCTGGCCGACGACGAAGACACCACCCTCGTCATCAGCCGGTGGGCCTTCGAAGGCGTCGGCTGGACCCACCCCGGAGACGAAGCCCTCGCCCTGGCCGCCGCTGCCCGTGCCCGCGAGTACGACCAGTGGAAGGCCCAGACCAAGAACACCAACCGATGAAAGGAAGATCCGATGAGTGCAGAGACTGGCGGCCTGGAGCCGCTGATGACCATTGACGAGGTGTCCGAATTCCTGCGGGTCCCCGTCATCACCATCAAGTGGCTTCGCCAGGAAGGCCGGTTCGCTCCGGCGGTCAAGATCGGGCGTCGCCTCTCCTGGCAGCGCTCGGCCGTCCTCGCCTGGGTTGCTGAGCAGCAAGAGCAGGAGGTTGCCGCATGAGCGTGCAGCGCTACACCACCAAGAGCGGCAAGGTCCGCTATCGCGCTCGGGTGAAGCATCACGGCCGAGAAGTCGCTACCTCGGTCTTCGACCGCAAACGCGATGCTGAGGCCTGGGAGGACGACCAGAAGCGACGCCTACGCCTGGGGGAGTGGCACGACCCTCGCCGGGGTCAGGTCGCGCTCTCGGTGGTCGCCGTCGACTGGCTGGAGTCCCGCAACAGCCTCAAGCGCAAGACCCTCGCTCTCGAAGTGGCCGCCTGGCGCAACCACATCGAGCCGAAGTTCGGGAAGGTCCCGGTCGCCTCGATCACCTCGGCCGATATTGCAACCTGGGTTGGTCGGCTGATCGCCTCCGGTGCAGCACAGTCCACGGTCGCTCGTCACCTGGCGGTCTTCCGGGGCCTGCTCGCCTTCGCAGTGCAGGACGGCCGGATCACGAAGAACCCGGCTGAGCGGGTCGCGGCACCTACCTCAGGCAAGGTCCGACGCGAGGGCCAGTTCCTGACCAGCAAGGAGGTGCTCGCGCTGGCTGAGGCTTGCTCGACCATCACCGAGGACGACCCCGCCGATGCCCTCGACTATGGCGACATCGTCAAGGTCCTGGCCTACCTCGGCCCCCGCTGGGGCGAACTCGCCGGGCTCCAGGTCCGCGACCGGCTAAGGGTCCCCGGGCACGGCGTACGCCTGCAACGCGCGGTGCTGTCGAGCATGGAAACCGGCTCGCTCTACGTCGACACGCTCAAGAGCAAGCGTGCTCGGACCGCCCCGCTCGTTGAAGAACTCGTCCCGATCTTCGACCGCTGGTGTAAGGGCAAGGACCCCGACGACTGGATCTTCCACGCCCCGCGCGGTGGCCCGCTGTCTGAGCGGAACTGGAAGCGCTCGGTCGGCTGGGCTGAGGCAATCAAGAAGATCGACCGGCCCGCCCTTCGGGTTCACGACCTCCGGCACACCTGCGCCTCACTCTGGCTCGCTGCCGGTGCCGATCCGAAGGTCCTGCAGCGCATCCTGGGGCACGCCTCGGCAGCCATGACGATGGACCTCTACGGGCACCTCGTCGACGACAACCTCTGGTCCTCCGCTGAGAGGCTCGGGGGCACCCTGGGGGCATCTGACGAGGATGACAGCCCCGAAAACGAAGGCGAGGCCCCCGATGGGAGCCTCTGACCTGCGGAAACGAGTGGTGCGCTTAGGAGGACTTGAACCTCCGACCCCCACATTATCAGTGTGGTGCTCTAACCGTCTGAGCTATAAGCGCAGGCGCCAACTGGAGGGTGGAAGCCCCTACCAGCAGGCGAGAGGAAACATTACCCGGCTGCTGCCCGAGGCACCAAAACGATGACATCCCATCGTCCCTGGGGAGGTCCTTCCGAACCTGGTTCGGACAGACCTCCCCAGGGTTAGGGTGCCAACATGTCCGACTCGGAGGACCGGCAGACGATCTCCGCGCGCGAGGATGCGGCGCGGATGCTGGACGCTCAGCGACGGATGCAGGACGGCGTCGCGACCTATGCCCAGCTCACCGCCGGCGGCCTGAGCAGGATCGACATCGAGAGGTCCGTACGCCGCAACGAGCTCCGCCGGGTGCACCCGCGCGTCTACATCACCCACACCGGGCCGCTCACCTGGGAGCAGCGGGCGTGGGCCGCGGTGCTCTACGCCGCTCCGGCCGTGCTGTGCCGCGAGAGCCTCGAAGCTCCGCGGGGGCGCGATGACGGTCGTGCGATCCACGTCGCCATCGACCATTCCCGCAAGGTGATGCCCCAGCCCGGCATCGTCGTCCACCGGATGCGCGACCTCGAACGCAAGGCCTACGGAGGCACTCCACCGCGCCTGAAGGTCGAGGACAACGCTCTGGCGATGGCGAACGAAGCCAGGACCGAGATCGATGCGATCGCGCGGGTTGCCGAGGTGGCGAGCCGGTCCTACGTCACCGCGACCACGCTCCGGGAAGCCCTTAACCGCGCACGCTCCCTACGCCGCCGGAAGCTCATCCAAGGCTTGGTCGACGACCTCGCGACCGGCACGCACTCGGTGCTCGAGCACGGCTATCTCACCAAGGTCGAGCGGGCGCACGGTCTCCCCTCGGGACGGCGCCAATCGCCACGTATCGGTGCTTCGGGCGACCAGTTCCGTGACATCGAGTACGACGGGTATGCCCTGGTGGTCGAGCTCGATGGTGCCTCGGCCACGACTCTTGGCGCGACCAGGCCCGTGATGCCGATCGTTCGTTGGACGATCTCGCCGAGCTCGGGACGGTGACCGCGCGACTGCGGTTCCACCAGGTGTTCGACACCCCGTGTCAGACGGCGGCCCGCATAGGACGGATCCTCACCAGAAACGGCTGGAGCGGGACACAGCAGAGCTGCGGCCGAACCTGCCCGCTGAACGAATGAACCTGGGGAGGGCCATCCGAACGGTGTTCGGACAACCCTCCCCAGGTTGCAGGTTCGAGCGTGGCTCAGTTCTCGGTGAGCTCTACTTCCACGCCGCCCAGGAGCGCGGCGGCCATGTTGTAGAGGAACGCAGCGAGGGTGGCGACGGCGGTCATCAGGACGATGTTGACCACCGAGACGACCATGGTGAAGCCCATGATGCGGGGGAGGCCGAGGTAGTCCTGCACGTTCCAGCCGGCGCTGGAGTCACCGACGACGTCCTGGACCGCCTGGTTGATCGAGTCCCACACGCCGGCGGCGCCGAGCACCGACCAGATCACGAAGACGGCGACGATCACCACGACGCTGAGCGCGATCGAGAGCAGGAAGGCCATCTTCATGACCGACCACGGGTCGATGCGGCTCAGGCTCAACCGGGCCCGACGCGACGAGCCGCTGACCGCGTCCCGTTCCGCGCCGGCTGGGCCGGAGGTGCGGGCGGTCGAGGCCACCGCGGAGGTCGTACGCCTGGCCGCGTTGGCAACCGTGTCCGTGATCCGCTGGGTCACCGGCTGTGCGGTCTCGTTCCGCTCGGTCATCGCGACTCCCCCGGTCGTGCGGTCGGCGGTGCGGTCCGTCATCAGGATTCATCTTCCGTCGTGGTCTCGGACGACGCTCCGTGCTCGTCGTCTCCACCGATTGTTACATCATCTGCAACCTCTGTCCCGGTGACGACGTCATCGTCGACCTCACGGGCCTCGACGGAACGCGCCACGACGGCGACCGAGTCACCCTTCTTGGGCGAGACGAACTTGACGCCCTGGGTGGAGCGACCGGTCGGCCGGAAGTCGGCGTTGATCGGGCTGCGTACGACCTGGCCGGTCGCGGTGATCGAGAGGATCTCGTCGCCGTCGACCACGATGAACGCACCGACCAGACCGCCGCGGTCGGCGTTGGCCAGGGCCATGGTCTTGATGCCCAGACCGCCGCGGGACTGCAGCCGGTACTCGGAGATCTTCGTACGCTTGGCGAACCCGCCATCGGTGATGGTGAAGACGAACTGCTCCTTGACCTCGTCAGGCGACTCGGCACCGGAGACAGGAGCCGCAACGTCCGCGGTGTCCTCGTTGGCCTCGGAGAGCCCGGCCGCGATCTCGGCGGCGACGTGCTCGGCCCGGATGACCGACATCGACAGCAGCGAGTCGCCCTCCCGGAACTTCATGCCGGTGACACCCGAGGTCGCCCGGCCCATCGGCCGCAGCTGGTTGTCGTCGGCGCGGAACCGGATCGCCTGGCCCTTGCGGGAGACCAGCAGGATGTCGTCCTCGGAGTTGACCAGCTCGGCGCCGATCAGCTCGTCGTCGTCCTCGCGGAAGTTGATCGCGATGACGCCGGCCTGACGGGGCGAGTTGTAGTCCCCGAGCCGGGTCTTCTTGATCAGACCGGAGCGGGTGGCGAGCACGAGGTAGGGCGCCTGCTCGTAGTCGCGGATCGCGAGCACCTGGGCGATCGACTCGTCCGGCTGGAACGAGAGCAGCCCGGCCACGTGACCACCCTTGGCGTCACGCGCCGCCTCGGGCAGGTTGTAGGCCTTGATCCGGTAGACCCGGCCGGCGGTGGTGAAGAAGAGCAGCCAGTGGTGGTTGGTGGTCGAGATGAAGTGCTCGACCACGTCGTCGCCGCGCAGGGTGGCGCCGCGTACGCCCTTCCCACCGCGCTTCTGGGTGCGGTACTCGTTCGCGAGGGTGCGCTTGGCGTAGCCACCGCGGGTGATCGAGACGACCAGCTCCTCATCGGGGATGAGGTCCTCCATGGAGAGGTCGCCGTCGGCGGCGATGATCTGGGTGCGCCGGTCGTCGCCGTACTTCGCGACGATCTCGTCGAGCTCGTCCATGACGATCTGACGCTGACGGGTCACGTTGGCGAGGATGTCCTCGAGGTCGGCGATGATCAGCTCGAGCTCGGCGAGGCGGTCGATGATCTTCTGCCGCTCGAGCGCCGCGAGGCGACGCAGCTGCATGTCGAGGATCGCGTTGGCCTGGACCTCGTCGATGTCGAGCAGCCGGATCAGGCCCTGGCGGGCGTCGTCGACCTCGGGGGAGGAGCGGATCAGCGCGATGACCGCGTCGAGCTGGTCGAGCGCCTTGACCAGGCCGCGCCAGATGTGGGCGTCCTCCTCGGCCTTGCGCAGCCGGAATGCCGTACGCCTCCGGATGACGTCGATCTGGTGCTCGACCCAGTTGGAGATGAACTGGTCGATCGAGAGCGTGCGCGGCACACCGTCGACCAGCGCCAGCATGTTGGCGGAGAAGTTGGTCTGCAGCTCGGTGTGCTTGAGCAGGTTGTTGAGTACGACCCGGGCGACCGCATCGCGCTTGAGCACGACCACGAGCTGCTGCCCGGTGCGGGAGGAGGTGTTGTCCTTGACGTCCGCGATGCCCTGCACCTTGCCGGTGTCGGCCAGGTCGGCGATCTTCTGGGCGAGGTTGTCCGGGTTCACCATGTAGGGGAGCTCGGTGATGACGAGGGTGGTGCGGCCCTTGTTGTCCTCGTCGACGTCGATCACCGCACGCTGGGTGATCGAGCCGCGACCGGTGCGGTAGGCCTGCTCGATGCCCTCGCGGCCGACGATCAGCGCACCGTTGGGGAAGTCGGGGCCCTTGACCCGCTCGATCAGCGCGTCCTGGAGCTCCTCGCGTGTCGCGTCGGGGTGCTCGAGCGCCCACTTGGCGCCGGAGGCGACCTCACGCAGGTTGTGCGGAGGGATGTTGGTCGCCATCCCGACCGCGATACCGGCCGAGCCGTTGACCAGCAGGTTCGGGAAGCGCGCGGGCAGGATCGACGGCTCCTGGGAGCGGCCGTCGTAGTTGGGGCCGAAGTCGACGGTGTCCTCGGTGATGTCGCGGACCATCTCCAGCGCCAGCGGCGCCATCCGGCACTCGGTGTAACGCATGGCCGCGGCCGGGTCGTTGCCGGGCGAGCCGAAGTTGCCCTGGCCGTGGATCAGCGGGTAGCGCAGCACCCACGGCTGCGCGAGCCGGACCAGGGTGTCGTAGATCGCCGAGTCGCCGTGGGGGTGGTAGTTACCCATCACCTCACCGACGACGCGGGCGCACTTGGAGAACCCGCGGTCGGGGCGGTAGCCACCGTCGTACATCGCGTAGAGCACCCGCCGGTGGACGGGCTTGAGGCCGTCGCGTACGTCCGGCAGCGCGCGGCCGACGATGACGGCCATCGCGTAGTCGATGTAGCTGGCCTGCATCGAGGCCTGAAGCTCGACGGTCTCGATCCGGCCGCCGGGCATGTCCGGGGTTTCAGTCACTGTGTCGTCTCTCGCTCAATCGTTTCTTTGGCCGGATCAGATGTCCAGGAAACGTACGTCTTTGGCGTTGCGCTGGATGAAGGAGCGTCGCTCGGCGACGTCCTCGCCCATGAGGATCGAGAAGATCTCGTCGGCGTGGGCGGCGTCCTCGAGGGTGACCTGCAGCAGCAGCCGCTGCGAGGGGTCCATCGTGGTCTCCCACAGCTCGTCGGCGTTCATCTCGCCCAGACCCTTGTAGCGCTGGACCGGGTTCTCCTTGGGCAGCTTCTTGCCCTGCTCGAGGCCGTCACGCATGAGGGCGTCGCGCTCGGCGTCGGAGTAGACGAACTCGTGCTCGGCCGGCTTGTTCCAGCGCAGGCGGTAGAGCGGCGGCTGGGCGAGGTAGACGTAGCCCTGCTCGATCAGCGGCTTCATGAACCGGAACAGCAGCGTCAGCAGCAGCGTGTTGATGTGGTGACCGTCGACGTCGGCGTCGGCCATCATCACGATCTTGTGGTAACGCAGCCGGTTGATGTCGAAGTCGTCGTGCACGCCGGTGCCCAGCGCGGAGATGATCGACTGGACCTCCTGGTTGGCCAGCACCTTGTCGATCCGGGCCTTCTCGACATTGAGGATCTTGCCTCGGATCGGGAGGATCGCCTGGATGCGCGGGTCGCGGCCGGACTTGGCCGAGCCACCCGCGGAGTCACCCTCGACGATGAAGATCTCGCACTCTTCGGGGTTGGTCGACTGGCAGTCGGCGAGCTTGCCGGGCAGGCCGCCACCGCCACCGATGCCCTTGCGGTTGCGCGCCAGGTCACGGGCCTTGCGGGCCGCGATCCGGGCCGAGGCCGCGGCCATCGACTTGCGGATGACCTCCTTGCCCTCGGCCGGGTTCTGCTCCAGCCAGGCGCCGAGCTGGTCGTTGACGGCGCCCTGCACGAAGCCCTTGACCTCGGTGTTGCCGAGCTTGTCCTTGGTCTGGCCCTCGAACTGCGGCTCGCTGATCTTCACCGAGATGATCGCGGTGAGACCCTCACGGATGTCGTCACCGGTGAGCCGGTCCTCCTTCTTCTTGATCAGACCCCACTCCTCGCCCCAGCGGTTGACCAGGGTGGTGAGCGCGGCGCGGAAGCCCTCTTCGTGGGTGCCGCCGCCGGGGGTGTTGACCGTGTTGGCGAAGGTGTGGACCGACTCGTTGTAGGAGGACGCCTGCCACTGCATGGCGATCTCGACGCTCATCGGGTTGGGCGCCTTCTCGTCGGTCTCGGTCTCGAAGGCGATGATGCTGGAGACCGGGGTCTTGCGCTTGTTGAGGTGGTCGACGTAGTCGGCCAGACCGCGCTCGTAGTAGAAGGACTGCTCCAGCACCCGCTCGCCGTTGCCGGAGCTGTGCAGCTCGTCGGCGCTGTCGGTGTCGGACTCGATCGTGCCGTCCTCGACGGCCTCGGCCAGCGCGGAGGCCTCCGGACGCTCGTCACGCAGCTCGATCCGCAGGCCCTTGTTGAGGAACGCGGTCTCGCGGAAGTGGCTCGAGATCGTCTCGAGGTTGTAGTCGGTCGACTCGAAGATGTCGCTCGAGGCGATCCAGGAGATCGTGGTGCCGGTGCGCTCGCCCTCCTCGAGCTCGCGCACCTCGCGGAGGTCGTAGTCGGGTACGCCGCGGGTGAACTCCTGCTCCCACAGCCGGCCCCGGTTCTTGATCTCCATGTGGAGCTTGGTCGAGAGCGCGTTCACGACGGACGAGCCGACGCCGTGCAGACCGCCGGAGACCTTATAGCCGCCACCACCGAACTTGCCACCGGCGTGGAGCACGGTCAGCGCGAGGGTCGCAGCGGGGATCTCCTGGCCGGCCGCGGTGTCGGTCGGGATGCCTCGGCCGTTGTCGGAGACGCTCACCCAGCCGTCCTCACGCAGCGTCACCTTGATGGTGTCGCAGTAGCCGGCGAGGGCCTCGTCGACCGCGTTGTCCACGATCTCCCAGATCAGGTGGTGCAGGCCGCGGGCACCCGTCGAGCCGATGTACATACCCGGTCGTTTGCGGACCGCTTCGAGCCCTTCAAGGACCTGGATGGCAGACGCGTCGTATTCGACTCCGTCTGTGGTCTTGTCGTCCGGCATAGGAGTCGTCTGGTCGGCAGCGGTCACCGGTGCGATCCACCTGTCATTTCGGTCCGGAATCGGACATGGTGTCGGTCGGGCATGCAACGGGCCGACCAGCGCCGGGGAAGTAAAACCTAGGACGATCGACCCAACCTCTATATTACCCCGTAGAACCCCGGATTCCACGCATGCCGCCTTCCCTGAGGGGCAACTGTGACCGAAATAGCCGTCTGTACGTCTCTTGACGGCATCTCTGCGCCCTCAGCAGGGGGCTCGGTGAGTCCCTATACGTCCACGGGGCGCTCAGAGCGGCAGATCGCGGCTCACGAACTCAGCCTCGAACACATGTTCGCGACCCGCTCTCAGCCATAGGTGTCGCGCGGCCCGCGACCGTCGCGTACGCCTCGGGGACCCTTCTTCCACGAGGGCAGATGCGGTCCGAGCACCTCGATGACGAGGACGGTGCCGTGGCCCAGCTCCTCGTTGAGACGCTTCACCAGGTTGGGTGCCAGCAGCTTGAGCTGGGTGGCCCAGGCGGTGGAGTCGGTGCGTACGGAGAGCTTGCCGTCGGCGTACGACTCCGGGGTGGTGTGGTCGGCGATCTCCTCGCCGACGATGTCGGGCCAGCGGGCCATCACCCCATGGACACGCAGCGAGGTGTCCCAGCCGTGGTCGTTGACCATCCGGCTCACCACCGAGTCGATGAGCTGAGGGTCGCGGTCGTCGGGCCGGGCACCGGAGACCGTGCCGCGCCGGGTGGCGTTGTCCGGCGTACGCCGCTTCTTCCGCATCCCTGCCTTCGGCGCGGGCATCTTCGCGGTGGCTCGGGTCAGGGAGCGGGCGAGGTCGAGGCCGTCGGGGCGCTTCTCGGGTTCCTCCTCACCGCCTTCGGCGGTGGTCTCGACAGGCTCGACCACCGGTTCCTGGTCACTCACCGCGGGTCACCTCACCGGCCGTGACGTGGTAGCGGGCACCGGCAAGAGCAGCGGGTACGTCCTCGGGGACCGCCGCGGTGACCAGGACCTGCTCGGCGTCGGCGACCAGCTCGGCCAGCTGGACCCGGCGCTGGCTGTCGAGCTCGGCGAAGACGTCGTCGAGGATCAGGATCGGGTCGTCGCCGTCGGCCCGCAGCAGGTCGTACGCCGCCAACCGCAGCGCCAGCGCGAACGACCAGGACTCGCCGTGGCTGGCATAGCCCTTGACCGGGAGGCGCTCGGCGCCGGCGCTGATGTGGAGGAGCAGGTCGTCGCGGTGGGGACCGACGAGACTGATGCCGCGGTCGAGCTCGTCCTTCTGGCGGCGGGCGAGCTCGGCGAGGATCGCCTGGCGGAGGGTCTCGACGGTCGGGGTGGCCTCGACAGGCTCGACCACCGGTTTGTAGGTGATCTCGGCGTCGTCGCGGCTCGCGCCGCGGGCGACCGTCTCATAGGCCTTGCCGACGTACGGCTTCAACGCTTCGACCAGGGAGAGCCGCTGGGCGAGGATCTCGGCACCGATGCCGGCGAGGTGGTCGTCCCAGACGGCCAAGGTGGCGAGCGCACCCTCGCGAGCGGATCCGCGCGCGAGGCCGGCGGTCTTCAGCAGCGAGTTGCGCTGCTTGAGGACGCGGTCGTAGTCGCTGCGTACGCCAGCCAGCCGGGGTGCGCGCAGGATCATCAGGTCGTCGAGGAAGCGCCGCCGATCGGAGGGGTCCCCCTTGACGAGGGTCAGGTCCTCGGGGGAGAAGACGACCGTGCGGACCAGGCCGACCAGGTCGCGGGTGCGGGGGAGCGGGCTCCTGTTGATCCGGGCCTTGTTGGCGCGGCCGGCGTTGATCTCGACCTCGAGCGTCGCGGTGCGACCGTCACGCACGACGGCGGCGCGTACGACCGCCTGCTCCGCGCCGGCCCGGACCAGCGGCGCATCGGTGGCGACCCGGTGGGACTGCAGGCGGGAGAGATAGTCGATGGCCTCGACCAGGTTGGTCTTGCCCTGGCCGTTCCTCCCGACGAAGGCGGTGACGCCTGCCTCCAGCGGGACCTCCACGTTCGGATAGGAGCGGAAGTCATGCAGAGAGAGGTGTGAGACGTACATCGGGTTTCCTCTCTCGTTAAGGTGCCTGCATGACCCAGTCTCCCAACCCGTACGGCCCGCCTCCAGGGCAACCCGCCCCTAGCGCGCCGGCCGGGCCCTTCTACCTGTCGGTGATGGGCCAGGTCCACGGGCCCTACCCGGTGCAGCAGCTCGCTCAGATGGCTGCGGCTGGGCAGATCAAGTCGGACACCCCGGCGAGCCTCGGCACCGACCAGCAATGGTTTCCCGTGAAACAGATCCCCGGCGTCTTCTCGAGCCGCGAGTGGCTGGTCACGCTGCTGCTCTCGATCTTTCTCGGGTCGCTCGGTGTCGACCGGTTCTACGTCGGGCAGATCGGTCTCGGCATCCTCAAGCTGGTCACCTGTGGCGGCTTCGGGATCTGGACCATCATCGACCTCATCCTCGTCATCGTGCGAAAGTTCCCGGATGTCGACGGCAAACCCCTCGCCTGACCTGCACCGACGCCTCGCGGCGGTGAGCTCCACGGAGGTCACCGCCGCCATCGGCATCGGCGGGATCGTGATCGCGGCGCTCCTGCCGGCCGGCGGCATCGAGGACGGCCCGGTGCTCTGCCCGTTCCGTGCCCTCACCGGGCTGCCCTGCCCCGGCTGCGGTCTGACCCGGTCCTGGGTCTACCTGATGCACGGTGACATCGGCTCTTCTCTGGCGAGCAATTGGTTCGGGCCGGTGCTCATCCTGGCCGTCGCCGTTCTGGCCGTGGTCTCGGTCCGCTCCCGGCTGAGCGGGAAGCGGCCGACCGACCTCGACAAGCTCGTCAAGAGCCGCGTCGTCCTCGGCCTCTTCGCACTCTTCGTCGCCTACGGCGCCGTGCGCCTGATCCTGACCATGACCGGAGCCATCGCCCCCATCTGACGGTGGTCGAGCTTGTCGAGACCACCACCCCGAGGAATCAGGCCTCGGACTCCGAGATGACCGCGTGCCCACCGAACCCGTTACGCATCGCGGCGATCGCCTTCATGGCGTGGTCGTCCTCCTGCCGCGAGACGAACCGCGCGAACAGCGAGGCCGAGATGGCCGGCAGCGGGACGGCGTTCTCGATCGCTGCCTCGACGGTCCAGCGGCCCTCGCCCGAGTCGTCGGCGTACCCCTTGATCTTGTCGAGGTGCTCGTCGGCACGCAGCTGGTCGACGAGAAGATCGAGAAGCCAGGACCGTACGACAGTGCCCGTGCGCCACGAGGCGAAGATCTCGGGGACGTTGTCGACGATGTCGACCTTGTCGAGGAGCTCCCAGCCTTCGGCGTAGGCCTGCATCATCGCGTACTCGATGCCGTTGTGGACCATCTTGGAGAAGTGGCCGGCGCCGGGCGTGGAGCCACAGTGGACCAGACCGTCCTCGGTGCCGGTCGGCTTGAGCGCCTCGAACGCGGGCATCACCTTGGCAGCGTCCTCATCGGAGCCGCCGTACATCAGGGCGTAGCCGTTCTGCAGACCCCAGACGCCGCCGGAGACGCCGCAGTCGACGAAGCCGATGCCGTTCTCGGCCAGGCTCGCGGCGTTCTTGGCGTCATCGGTGTACTTCGAGTTGCCGCCGTCGACCACCAGGTCGCCCTCGCCGAGAAGCTCCTTGAGCTCGGCGATCGTGGAACGCGTCGGGTCACCCGCCGGCACCATCACCCAGACCACCTTGGGACTCGGCAGCGCCTCGACCAGCTCCGCCAGGCTCGCCACGTCGGCGAGATCCGGGTTGCGGTCGTATCCGACGACGGTGTGACCAGCCTCCCGCAGCCGGGTGCGCATGTTGCCACCCATCTTGCCGAGACCCACGAGTCCGATGTGCATACGAGATTTCCTATCCACGGGTGGTCGAGCTGCTCTTCGGTGGTCGAGCCTGTCGAGACCACCCTAATGAGGGGGTGAGTCAGGAGAGCAGTCGCCGTGGCATCAGCAGGTAGCGGAACCCCGGGTCCTCGCCGCCCTCGGCCGGCTTGCCGCTGATCACCACGGGCTTCGGAGCCTGGGTGAACGCGAGCTCGACGACCTGCTGGTCGATGGCCTGCAGCCCGTCGAGGAGAAACTGCGGGTTGAACCCGGTCGTCAGCCCCTCACCCTCCATGGTCGCCTCGATCGACTCGGACGCCTGGGCCTCGTCGCCGGAACCCGCGTCGAGGGTGAGCACGCCGTCCTCGAAGACCATCTGGACCGCGGTGTTGCGCTCGGCGACCAGGGCGACGCGCTTGACCGACTCGATCAGGGAGGCCTTGTCGACCAGCGCGGTGGTCAGGTGCTCGGCCGGGAACAGGCTGCGCACCTTCGGGAACTCGCCGTCGAGGAGGCGCGTCGTGGTGCGACGTACGCCGCCGGCGGCCGCGCCCTCGAAGCCGATGATGCCCTCGCCGGTGCCGGTGGTGGACAGCGCGAGGGTGACCTCACTGCCGCTGGTCAGCGACTTGGCGGTGTCACCGAGTACCTTCGCGGGCACCAGCGCCGCGAGGCTCTCGTCGGGAGTCGCCGGGTTCCACTCGAGCTCGCGGTGGGAGAGCCGGAAACGGTCGGTGGCGAGCAGCGAGATCGTGGAGCCCTCGATCTCGAGGCGCACCCCGGTCAGCACCGGGAGCATGTCGTCGCGACCCGCCGCGGTCACGGCCTGGGCGACGGCATGGGCGAACAGCTCCGACTTCACCGTACCGGCCGCGGTCGGCATCTCCGGAAGGGTCGGGTAGTCCTCGACCGGCATCGTCTGGAGGCTGAAGCGCGCACTCCCGCAGGTGAGCGAGACGCGGGCGCCGTCAGTGACCATCTCGACCGGCTTGGCCGGGAGGCTGCGGCAGATGTCGGCGAGCAGCTTGCCGGAGACCAGTGCCTTGCCCTCGTCGGCGACCTCGGCCGAGAGCGTCGCCCGCGCGGAGGTCTCGTAGTCGAATGTCGAGAGCACCAGGCCCTCGTGACCCGCCTCGATCAGGAGACCTGAGAGCACCGGGGTGCTGGGGCGGACCGGAAGGCTGCGGGCAGCCCAGGCGACAGCATCCGCGAACACGTCGCGGTCGACGCGGAACTTCACGATGACCTGTCCTTCTTCTAACTCGACATCGGGGCGTATGAGGACATGCGCGCCGGGCTGTGCTTGAACCCTGGGGAAGACGACACCGGTTCCGGAACGCCCCCGCGTTGACATGACCTGGAGTACGCATCCTGCCACGGACCGCCGACAACCGGTAAGCGCTCAGCTGTGTCGGGTCTGCACAGGCGGACCTGTGCACTCGGTTCGCCGTGCGGGTTGTCCCCAGGGAAGGGCGTTCGTGGAATTTCACCGAGGATCCATGGATCTAAATAGTTTCGTACGTCGTAAGAGCATCTGTGGGAAATGTGGATGAGCGGCGTCTTCCCTGGTCATCCCGGGAAATGTGATTCCACAGGGGATGTGGACGCCATGCTGAAATGACGCACGTCACTGTGGGCTGTGGAGAGTTGTCGGCCCGTTCGAGTGTTTTGTGCACAGGCCATCCCCTTTTCCATCCCATTTGAACGGCCGGTTCTCCACAGGTTCCACCCAGCCTGTGGGCTGTGGACAACCTGGGAAATCTCGTCCTGTGGGTTTTGGAAATCTCAAAACGCGAACAGCCCACCACGAGGACGAGGTGCCGAAGGACCTGGCGGGAGGACGCAAAAGACCGGTGGTCGAGCCTGTCGAGACCACCCCGTGAGCCACGGTCGAGTGATCCCGGCGAGCTCGACCACCGGTGGTGGAGTCGCTGCCGCGTACGTTCTGTTCGGCTCTAGGCCTGACGCGCCTGCATCTTGACGCGGTTGGTGAGCTCGGAGACCTGGTTGAAGACGGCCCGGCGCTCGGCGAGCAACTGGTTGATCTTGCGCTCGGCGTACATGACGGTGGTGTGGTCGCGGCCGCCGAAGTGCTTGCCGATCTTGGGCAGGGAGTCCTCGGTGAGCTCGCGACACAGATACATGGCGATCTGGCGGGCCATGACGAGGTGACGCCCACGCGAGGGGCCGGTGAGCTCGTCGATCGACAGCCCGAAGTAGGCGGCAGTCTGGGCGATGATCAGGCCGGCGGTGATCTCGGGCTCGCCGCCCTCGGGGATCAGGTCCTTGAGGACGATCTCGGCCAGCGTGAGGTCGACGTCCTGCCGGTTGAGGTTGGCGAACGCCGTCACCCGGATCAGCGCACCCTCGAGCTCACGGATGTTGGTCTGGATCTTGCTCGCGATGAACTCGAGCACGTCCGGCGGAGCGGTGAGCCGCTCCATGGCGGCCTTCTTCCGAAGGATCGCGATGCGGGTCTCGATGTCGGGAGGCTGGACGTCGGTGATCAGGCCCCACTCGAACCGGTTGCGCAGCCGGTCCTCCAGCGCCTCGAGCCGCTTGGGCGGACGGTCGGAGGTGAGCACGATCTGCTTGTTGGCGTTGTGGAGCGTGTTGAAGGTGTGGAAGAACTCCTCCTGCGTCTGAGTCTTCCCCTCCAAGAACTGGATGTCGTCGATCAGCAGGACGTCGACATCGCGATAGCGCCGCTTGAAGCGGTCCTGTCGGTCGTCGCGGATCGCGTTGATGAACTCGTTGGTGAACTCCTCCGAGCTGACGTAGCGCACCTTCGCCCCGGAGTAGAGACTCCGCACGTAGTGGCCGATCGCGTGCAGCAGGTGGGTCTTGCCCAGACCCGACTCGCCGTAGACGAGCAGCGGGTTGTACGCCTTGCCGGGCGCCTCGCTGACCGCGACCGCGGCCGCGTGCGGGAACCGGTTGGAGGACCCGATGACGAACGTCTCGAAGGTGTACTTCGGGTTCAGGCGGGTCTCGAGGACGTTGTGGCTCGGCTCGCTCGGCCGTGTGGGCGGACCCGGGACGAGCGGCCGCGGCGGAACCGGCTCCTCGACGGGGGCCACCGGAGGAGCCGGGGGATTTGTCGACATGTCGCCATATCCAGGACGTACGTCGTCATGAGCCGCGGGCGGAGCCGGCTGCTGAGCGGGAGGCGGAGCGATGGGGGCCTGCGGGGCCGCGTACGCCGCGGGCGCACCCGGCTCGTCGTGCGGCGCGGTCGCCGGCGGGACGCCGGGGATCAGCCCGGGCGAGTTGGGCGGGTAGACCGACTGATGCGGGAAGGGCGACTGGTTCGGGACTGCGCTGTTTGAGAATGGCGACTGCTGCTGCAGGGCAGCGGCGGCGGCAGCGTCCGCGGCGGCGATCTCCCGCTCGGAGATCATGATCGCCTGGGTGTCGGGATCCGGGGTGACGTCGAGATCGGGGTTCACGGTGACCGCGATGCGGATCTCGCGCTGGAAGATCTCGCCCAGCGACCGCTCCAGGGAGCCACGCAGGCGGCCCTCGATCTGGTTGCGGGTGAAGTCGTTGGGGACCTCGACGATCGCGGTCGACCCGTGCAGGGTCAGGGGCTCGCTGTCCCGGAGCCAGGCCCGCTGGTTCGGCGGGAGCTCGGCGACCACCTTCGTCCATGCGGACTGGAGATCTGGCTGTGGTTCTGGCGCTAGGCCGGAGTGCTCCACAGGTTCCTGCCTTCCCTGATGGCTCGGGTGGGTGGTCGTGTATTGATGCAGCCTGGACTGATGCAGCGGTCTGGTCTACATCCTCCACAGACTTTTCCACAAGCTGTGGAGCATCCCCGAATGTAGGCATCGGAGACCAACCGAGACACGTCGCCGCTCTCGAGAATCCGACCGTTTCGGCAGGTCAGGTGGGAAAATTAGTTCCCAGCGTGGCATCCCCCCGAATGCGGCCGATGCTCCTGACGATGTGCAGGGAAACCTCGGTAGAGGACGAAGTTACCGGCTGGCGAGGGTCACGGGCAACCCGTCCTCCACAGGTTGGGGGCGAATCACACAGGTGTGATAGGGCGTGAGTTTGACCGTGGTTTCGCGATCCACGTACCGTTGCTAGGTCGCCCGGAATCTACGGGTGCCGCATGTCCACGCCTTGGTCGCCGGGGCGCGGACGGGCGGTGCTTGTTGAAACGGCCCACCTGGAACCACCGAGGGCGACCCCCCTGATGACCCGCCGGTGAGCAGCCGGCCACCACACAACTAAGGAAGCACCCCGTGAGCAAGCGTACTTACCAGCCGAACAACCGCCGCCGTCACAAGACGCACGGTTTCCGCCTGCGCATGCGCACCCGTGCCGGCCGTGCCATCCTCGCGACGCGCCGCCGCAAGGGTCGCAAGAGCCTGACCGTCTGAGGCCGCGGCCTCAGCCACCACGCGCGTGTTGCCACGTCGCCACCGACTGGTTGATTCGTCGGGCTTCAAAGAAGCAGTACGGCGGGGCAAGCGCGCGGGCTCGAAGAGCCTGGTGGTCCACCTGCTCGTCCCCGGAACCGGCACGGATGCCGGCCGGGACGGCGAGCCGCAGGTGGGCTTCGTGGTGAGCAAGGCCGTAGGTCCGGCCGTCGTCCGGAATCGTGTGAAGCGCAGACTGCGTCATCAGGCCCGGGAGTCCCTGAGCGGACTCCCGGGCTCTGCTGTGCTTGTGGTCCGTGCGCTTCCTGCCGCCGCCGACGCCGAGTACGACGACCTGGGCGCCGATCTGCGGCGCTGCCTGGAGCGAGTGCTCCGATGAGGTCGCTGGTGCGTGGAGTGAACGCCGCGGTGGCCTACACCTTGGTCGGACTGCTCCACGTGTGGCGGACTCTCATCAGCCCGCTCTACGGCGACGTGTGCCGCTACTACCCGTCGTGCTCGGCGTACGGGCTCGAGGCCGTCAAGACGCACGGCCCCTGGCGCGGGAGCTGGTTGACGGCGCGCCGTCTGGCCCGCTGTGTCCCCTGGGCGAAGACCCGGGGCTTCGATCCCGTGCCAACCCCGCAGAAAATGCGAAGAGACCCTGAAGACCTTGTCCGTGTAAGTGCGGACTCCCCAAACCGAGGAGCCTGATTCCGTGGGAGCCATAGGCGATCTGTTCGGATGGATCGCAACACCGCTGTATTACGCCATCTCGGGCATCCTGCTCGTATGGCAGAAGGCGTTCTCGTACGTCATTCCGTCTGAAGGTTGGCAGTGGGCCCTGGCCATCGTCGGCCTGACCGTGACCATCCGCGCGCTGCTGATCCCGCTGTTCGTCAAGCAGATCAACTCCAGCCGCAACATGCAGCTGCTGCAGCCGAAGGTCAAGGAGCTGCAGAAGAAGTACGGTCACGACCGCGAGAAGCTCGCCAACGAGACCATGAAGCTCTACAAGGACTCGGGCACCAACCCGTTCGCGTCCTGCCTGCCGCTGCTGCTGCAGATGCCGATCTTCTTCGTGCTGTTCCGCATGCTCGAGCACGCCTCGGACGGAATCGGCAAGGGCTTCCTGAGCGACGAAGCGGCGCACGAGTTCGCGACGTCGACCTGGCTCGGGTCGCTGCTCTCGGACCAGTTCACGACGGCCGACCACATGAGCACGTACTTCTTGACCGGCTTCCTGGTCGTGGCCATGATCGCGACGACCTTCCTCACGCAGCGTCAGCTGATGTCCAAGAACATGCCGGCCGACGCCATGACCGGACAGTACGCCCAGCAGCAGAAGCTGCTGCTCTACGTGCTGCCCGTCGTCTTCGCCGTCGGTGGTATCGCCTTCCCCGTCGGAACGATCCTCTACTGGACCTCCTCCAACCTGTGGACGATGGGCCAGCAGTTCTACGTGATCCGCAACAACCCCGCACCGGGGACGCCGGCGTTCGACGCCAAGCAGGAGCGCGACCGGGAGAAGCGCCGTAAGAAGGGGCAGCCCGACGCGGAGATCGACATCGCCGAGGCCAACGAGGCGGAGACCGAGAAGCGTCCCGTGCAGCGCACCCAGCCCAAGAGCCAGACCAGGAGCCAGCGGAAGAAGGCCGGCACGAGCGCCGGTCGCTCCACGACCCAGAAGGATGGGGGAACCAAGTGACGACTCAGGATGTGAGCGAGACCGTGACTGAGACTGTGGAGGAGGTCAGCGACGAGACCCGCCTCAAGCAGCTCGAGCAGGAGGGTGACATCGCGGCGGACTACCTCGAGGAGCTTCTCGACATCGCCGACCTCGATGGCGACCTCGACATGGACGTCGAAGGCGACCGTGCGGCCGTCTCGATCGTCGGCGGCGACCTGCAGCAGCTGGTCGGCCGCCACGGCGAGGTCCTGGACGCGCTCCAGGAGCTGACCCGGCTCGCCGTCTACCGCGAGACCGGCGAGCGGTCCCGCCTGATGCTCGATGTCGGCGGCTACCGTGCCGACCGTCGCTCGACGCTCATGGCGCTCGCCGAGGAGACCGTCGCGAAGGTCAAGGAGTCCGGGGCCCCCGTCTCGCTCAAGCCGATGTCGCCCTTCGAGCGGAAGGTCGTCCACGACGCCGTCGCCGCCGCCGGGCTCACCTCGGAGTCCTCCGGTGTCGAGCCGCGACGTTACGTGGTCGTCCTGCCTGACTGACGCTGACACAAACAGATCGCCCCTCGTGCCGTGTGGCACGAGGGGCGATCTCTTTGTTGGGGTGTTTCACGTGGAACGTGCGGTGGTCGAGCCTGTCGAGACCACGGACCGCGTGCGGGTGGTGCGGCTAGGACCAGTAGACGACGACCCGGTCACCGACGCGGATCTGGTCGAAGACCCAGGCGATCGACGACTTGTTGCGTACGTTCACGCAGCCGTGGGAGCAGCCGTTGTAGCCGCGGGCGTCGAAGTCGGACGAGTAGTGCACCGCCTGGCCGCCGTTGAAGAACATCGCGTACGGCATCGGCGTGTGGTAGATCGAGGAGACGTGGTTGCGGCTCTTCCGATAGACCTTGAACGCGCCCTCGCGAGTTTTGGTGTCCGAGCAACCGAAGCGAGCGTCCATCGCCCGGACGATCTTGCCACCGCGTACGTAGCGCATCCGGCGGTCGGTCTTGTCGACGCAGAGCACGCGGCCGGTGAGGCAGCGACGGTCGAGGTTGTAGAGCGCCGCGTCGGTCGGCGTCTTCGTCAGCGAGCGGAGCCGGTCGAGGGTGCGCTGGTTGACCTTGCCGGTGATGGCCAGACGCTGGTTGCGCTGGAAGGCCTTCACCGCACCGGTCGTCTTCGAACCGTAGTTGCCGGTGACCCGACCGCTGTAGATGCGCCGCTCCTTGAGCCGAGCCTGGATCTTGCGCACCCCGAGGCCGGTGGAGCCCTGCTGATAGAGCGCCTTGTACGCCGTGTGCAGCCCGGTCTGTCCGACGGAGGCTGACGGGGCACTGGCCCGGGCGCTGCTCGGCGCCGCGATCGAGCCCAGGGAAAATCCCAAGGCGAGGATGGTGGTGAGGAAGATCGCCACCGGGGTTCTACGGACGTTCACATCAGCTCCGTGGGTCATGGATGGTGGCCCGGTCGCACGGGCCGCTGGAGTCGCACCCAGAGTGCGACCTTCTACGACTAAGACGTTCGAGCAGCGTGCGCGGTTGCATCAGATTCGCGAGGCTGCTCGCGGACTTTAGCGCACCCGACGCCCCCACGACGCCTTTCGGAACCCTTCCGCGGATTCGTTGGGCTGACGTTCTTCCAGGCGTCTCCAGCGGGGTGTGTTTCACGTGAAACGGGTGGTCTCGACAAGCTCGACCCCGAGGTCATCGAGCTTGTCGAGATGACCCTTGCTCCCGAAAGTGTCAGGGGTGCGGGGTCGTCGAGGTGTTGGCCAGGCGGGGGAGTTCGCCGGGCTTCCCTCTGACGAGCGCCAGTCGCTTGGCCCGGCTCCAGTTCTGGATCTGTTTCTCCCGCTGGAAGGCATGCTCGACGTCGTCGTACTGCTCGTACCAGACCAGCTCCACAGGCAGGCGATGGCGGGTGTACTCCGAACCGAGCCCGATGCGATGCTCGGACATGCGGCGTTCGAGGTCTGTCGTGCTGCCGACGTAGAGAGTTCGGTCGGCGCAGAGAAGCATGTAGGTGTAAGCCATGTCCTCATCATGAGTGCGACCACCGACAGGTCTGGAGGTCGAGCTTGTCGAGACCGTGTGGTCCCGGAGGTCGAGCTTGTCGAGACCTCTGTGTGGTGGGGCGGTGGTCTCGACAGGCTCGACCACCGGGTGGGGTGGTGGTCTCGACAGGCTCGACCACCGGGTGGGGTGGTGGTCTCGACAGGCTCGACCACCGGTGGTCATGGGGAGTTCTTGGTTGTGCGTTTCACGTGAAACAGTTTGCGTGTGAGCGAGGAACGTGGGGACTTGGGTGGTCTGGGCGGGCTCGACCCTCGGGCGGAGAAGGTCTTTCCGGCTGATCGGTTGGAGCTCGCGGAGAGGTACGCCGCCTGGCTCGCCGATGCGGGGGTGGTGCGGGGTCTGATCGGACCACGGGAGGTTCCGCGGCTGTGGGATCGGCACATCCTCAACTGCGCCGTGCTGGGGGAGGTGATCCCCGAGGGAGTCGCGGTGGCGGACATCGGGTCCGGTGCGGGACTCCCTGGCCTGGTTCTCGCGATCGCCCGGCCGGATCTGCAGATCACTCTGATCGAGCCGCTGCTGCGGCGTACGACCTTTCTCGAGGAGGTCGCCGAGGATCTCGGGCTCGAGAACGTCACCGTGCTGCGGGGGAGGGCGGATGCCTTCCACGGCGAGCTCGGGTTCGACGTCGTGACCTCGCGAGCCGTCGCCGGCCTGGGCAAGCTGCTCGACTGGTCGATGCCGTTGGTCGTTCCCACCGGAGCACTCGTCGCGATGAAGGGGTCGAGCATAGACGCCGAGATCGACGAGGCCGATGCGGCCCTGAGGAAGTGGGGATGCGCGCCGCCGACGGTCTCGGAGCTCGGTGTAGGCGTTTTGGAGACGACAACTGTCGCGGTTCGGGTGGTTTGGTCGGATCCTGCACGGGTAGATTGGCCGCCGGTCCCGAAGGGCGGCGGCCAGAAGGGGCCCAAGGGCGGGTCCCGAAAGAAGAGCCGTCGCCGCTGAAGGTGGTCGAGCTTGTCGAGACCACGAGCTTTCGGGCGTGAGACGTCATCTCGACAAGCTCGATGACCGAACGATGAGGATGAGGAAACATGCCGTACGACGACGAGAGCCCACAGAACGCCGTTTCACGTGAAACCGACGAACCGGTGTCGATCAGGCTCCGTACGGCCGGGGACATCGCCTCTCTCGAGAACGACTTCGCCACGGAGGCGACGCCGCTGGCGGCCGCTGCCGAGCACACGCTCCTGGCGCGGGGTGCGGCGAGCAACCGGCCACCGCTGCCGCGCCCGGCGAGCACCCGCGTGATCGTCTCCGCGAACCAGAAGGGTGGCGTCGGCAAGACCACGTCGACGGTGAACATCGCCGCGGCGCTTGCTCAGCTCGGTCAGAAGGTCCTGGTCATCGATCTCGACCCGCAGGGCAACGCCTGCACCGCGTTCGACGTCGACCACTTCCAGGGCACGCCGGGGACGTACGAGGTCCTGGTCGAGGGGGCCACTCTCGAGAACGTCGTTGTACCGGTCCCGAAGCTCGAGGGCCTCGAGCTGGTGCCGGCGACCATCGACCTGGCCGGCGCCGAGGTCGAGCTCGTCGAGGAGGACGGACGTGAGCAGCGCCTGAAGGAGGCACTGGCCAAGTCCCCCCGGGTCGGTGACGCCGAGGACCGGTGGGACTACGTCCTCATCGACTGCCCGCCGTCCCTGGGCCTGCTCACGGTCAACGCGCTCGTCGCGAGCACTGAGGTGATGATCCCGATCCAGGCGGAGTACTACGCGCTGGAGGGTCTGGGCCAGCTCCTCAAGACGGTCGAGATGGTGCGTGCCGCGCTCAACCCGACCCTCAAGGTCTCCTCGATGTTGATCACGATGTACGACGCCCGCACCCGCCTCGCGTCGCAGGTCGCCGAGGAGGTGCGTGAGCACTTCGGCGACACGGTCATGCGCACCTTCATCCCCCGCGCCGTGCGTGTGTCCGAGGCGCCGTCGTTCGGCCAGACGGTGATGACGTACGACCCCGGCTCGCCGGGTGCGCTGAGCTATCTCGAGGCCGCCAAGGAACTCGCCAAACAGGTCGAGCACTGAGGTGACCGAGCGTGTCGAGACCGCTGGTAAGGCAGGCAACCCACCGGTGGTCGAGCCTGTCGAGACCACCCGCAAAGCGGGCGGAACCCCGGTGGTCGAGCTTGTCGAGACCACCCGCAAAGCAGCAAGAATCTGACATGGGGGACATGAAGAATGAGTAAGCAGCCGCCGAAGCGTGGTCTCGGACGAGGTCTGGGCTCACTGATCCCGACCGCTCCTCCTGCTGGCGGGAACGAATCGGCGGACGGCGCTTCTGTCCAGCCGGACGTCCGGCATTTGGACCTTTCCGCTGGAGCGACTTCTGGCCAATCCGTGGACCCGGGGTCCACCGACTCGACGGCAGGCCGCCAGATCGAGAATTCGGATCTGGCGCCGGTCGACGGCGCCTATTTCGCCGAGCTGCCGGTCAAGCAGATCCATCCCAACCACGTGCAGCCGCGTCAGGTCTTCGATGAGGAGGCGATGGCCGAGCTGGTCCACTCGATCAACGAGATCGGCCTTCTGCAGCCCATCGTCGTCCGGAAAGTGGCGACCGACTCCTACGAGCTGGTCATGGGTGAGCGCCGGTGGCGCGCCACCCAGCAGGCCGGCCTCGAAGTCATTCCGGCGATCGTCCGCGAGACCGACGACACCGACATGCTCCGGGATGCGCTCCTGGAGAACCTGCACCGCTCACAGCTGAATCCGCTCGAAGAGGCGGCGGCCTATCAGCAGCTGCTCAACGACTTCGAGTGCACCCACGACGAGCTCGCCCAGCGGATCGGCCGGTCGCGGCCGCAGATCTCCAACACGATCCGGCTCCTGAAGCTCTCCCCGTCGGTCCAGCGCCGGGTCGCCGCCGGGGTGCTCTCGGCGGGTCACGCCCGCGCCCTGCTCGCGGTCGACGGCGAGCCGCAGCAGGACAAGCTCGCTCAGAAGGTGGTCGCGGAGGGCATCTCCGTACGCGGCCTCGAGGAGATCGTCGCCCTGGGCGACCCGGAGGGTGACGCCTTCGCCACGCCGCGGGTGAGGCGAGCCAAGCCGACTGCTCCTGGGCTCAAGGAGATCTCCGACAAGCTCTCGGACCGCTTCGACACTCGGGTCAAGGTCGATCTGGGCCGTTCCAAGGGAAAGATCACCGTCGAGTTCGCCACGCTGGACGACCTGCGTCGGATCGTCGAGCTGATGTCGCCCGCGCCCGACGAAGCCATTTAGCCATCAAGCGTTAAAGCGTTTTGTCGACAAATAGCTAGAGGGATTTCGAATCGGTCGTCGAGCTTGTCGAGATGACCCAGCCCGGAGTGGTCTCGACAAGCTCGACCACCAGACATCGAGCTTGACGAGTTGACCCTTGAACGGGATCAGGTGGTCTCGACAGGCTCGACCACCCGACGCTGGCCTACTGCGTGTTCGTCGAGGGGTGCTCGGCGCCGCGGATGGGAAGGCCGGGGATGGGGCCGGTGGCACCGAAGGTCTCCAGGAGCTCCATCTCGGCCTCGATGACACCCGCCAGGCGACGTACGCCTTCTCGGATCCGCTCCGGGGTGGGATAGCAGTAGGAGATCCGCATCGAGGAGGCGCCGAAGCCGTCGGCGAAGAAGCCGGTGCCGGGGACGAACGCGACGCGCGAGGTGACCGCACGAGGCAGCATCGCCTTGCTGTCGATGCCGGAGGGGAGCGTCAGCCAGACGAAGAAGCCGCCGTCGGGCTTGGTCCATGTACACGCCGCGGGCATGTAGTCCTCGAGCGCGTTGAGCATGGCGTCGCGGCGCTCGCGGTACATCTCCCGCATCTCCTTGATCTGGCCCTGCCAGTCGTGGTTGGCGAGGTAGGCGGAGACGGCCATCTGGTTGAACGGCGGCGGACAGAGCGTGGCGGACTCCTGGGCGAGAACGAGCTTCTCGCGGATCGCGGAGGGCGCCAGGGCCCAGCCGACCCGCAGGCCGGGGGAGAACGTCTTGGAGAAGGAGCCGAGGTAGATGACACCCGGGTCCTGCGCGCGCATCGCCGGGCGGGGCTCGTCGTCGAAGCCGAGGAGGCCGTACGGGTTGTCCTCGAGGACCAGGATGTCGTGGCGCCGGCAGATCTCGAGGATCTGGGTGCGGCGCTCGGGCGTCATGGTGACGCCGGTCGGGTTCTGGAAGTTCGGGATCGTGTAGAGGAACTTCACCTTGCGGCCCGCGGACTTCGTGGAGACGATCGCCTGCTCGAGCGCGCTCGGGATCAGGCCGCTGGCGTCGACCTCGGCGTGCACGATGTCGCACTGATAGCCCTTGAAGACACCCAGAGCCCCGACGTACGAAGGAGCCTCGCAGATCACGACGTCGCCGGGGTCGCAGAAGACGCGGGTGACGAGGTCGACGGCCTGCTGGGAGCCGACGGTGACGACGACGTCGTCGGGGTGGGCCTCGATGCCCTCCAGGCGCATGACCTCGCAGATCTGCTCACGCAGGACCGGATCGCCCTGACCGCCGCCGTACTGCAGGGCGGTCGGGCCCTGGGTCAGGACCAGGTCCCTGATCGAGTCCCCGACCACGTCCAGCGGGAGGCTGGAGATGTTGGGCATTCCGCCGGCCAGCGAGACGACCTCCGGGCGCGCTGCGACTGCGAAGAGAGCTCGCACCTCCGAGACCGTCATACCTGCCGTGCGTGCGGCGTAGCGGTCGGCGTAGGGGTCGAGGCGGGATGATGTTGCGCGCTGGGGAAGATCAGTCATGGTGTCACCATCATGAAGGATCGCATACGCTGGTGACAGACCCTTAACCGATGAACAAGGGTGAGACATGGCACGCCGCATCCTGCCGCTGACGCTGGACCTCTTCGCCGAGGTCCCGGCGCCGTGCCGCGCCTGTCTGTTCTGGGAGCGCGATCCCGTCGGCCATCGCCGCGTCTCTTCCGCGCAGACGATCGGGGTCAAGGAGGCCTGGATCTCCGAGGTGCTCCGCGAGTGGGGATCGTGCGGCCGGGTGGCCGTGGTGGACGGTACGCCGGTGGGCTTCGTGCTCTACGCGCCGCCGGTCTTCGTCCCGCGAGTGGCCTCGTTCCCGTCCGGGCCGGTCTCTGCCGACGCGGTCCTGATGACCACGGTGTGGATCGACCCGCGCCATGTCGGCGGCGGGATCGGCCGGATGCTGGTCCAGGGAATGGCCCGTGACCTGGTGCAACGCGGTCAGTTCCGGGCGATCGAGGCCTTCGGTGACGTGGGGCCGCTGAGCGGCATCCACGGCCGGCGTTGCGCCGCCCCCGCCGACTTCCTCGGACGGGTCGGGTTCAAGACCCACCGGGACCACCCCACCGTCCCGCGGATGCGGATGGACCTGAAGCAGACGGTCACCTGGATCGACGATTTCGAGTCCGCCTGGGAGCGGCTGCGGGAGGTCGTACGTCCACGCAGCCACCCGTCCCCGGCCTCCACCGAGCTGCACCGCGACGGCGAGTGAATGTTTCCCGTGAAACGTAGGCGGTCGAGCCTGTCGAGACCACCTCGTTGCCGCGCAACAGCAATCTCGCCCGCAACAAGTGCCAACTCGGCCGACGTAAGTGACGTTTCGGCCGACGGGGGTGACGTCTCGGCGAAATGACGATGGCGCGCCACTGTGACAGTGGCGCGCCATGCGGGTGACAGCTGTTGTCAGCCGATGAACTCCTGCAGCTCCTTGAGGAGCGCGGCCTTCGGCTTGGCGCCGACGATGGACTTCACGACCTCGCCGCCCTGGTAGACGTTGATGGTCGGGATGCCGGTCACGCGGTAGGTGGAGGGGGTGACCGGGTTCTCGTCGACGTTCATCTTGGTGAAGGTGACCTTGTCACCGTGCTCGCCGGCGAGCTCCTCGAGGATCGGGGAGACCTGGCGGCACGGGCCGCACCACTCGGCCCAGAAGTCGACCAGTACGGGCTTGTCGGACTTCAGAACGGTCGAGTCGAACTCGGCGTCGGTCACGGCGGTCATGTTGTCAGCCACGATGGGTTCCTTCTCGGGTAGGGACGTGTTTGGGGAGGTCTGTGGTCAGAACGCTGGGTCTGCATCGCGCATTCCCACCGTAGGGGCCCGGCTCAGGCCGAGGCGGCAGCCGCCTCGGCGTGGGCCTGGTGGGCGAGGAACTTCTCGGCGTCGAGCGCGGCCTGGCAGCCGGTGCCGGCGGCGGTGATCGCCTGGCGGTAGACGTGGTCGACCAGGTCACCGGCGGCGAAGACGCCCTCGATGTTGGTGGCCGTGGAGCCGTCCTTGGTCAGGACGTAGCCCTCGTCGTCGAGGTCGACCTGGCCCACGAGCAGCTCGGACCGCGGGATGTGGCCGATCGCGATGAACAGCCCGGCGCACTCGAGGTCGCGCAGCTCGCCGGTCTTGGTGTCCTTGACGGTGATGCTCTCCACGGAGTGCTCGCCGTTGATGGACTCGACCACGGAGTTCCAGGCGATCTCGAGCTTCGGGTCGGCGAAGGCGCGCTCCTGCATGATCTTGGAGGCGCGCAGCTCGTCGCGGCGTACGAGCAGGGTCACCGAGGAGCCGAAGCGGGTCAAGAAGAGGGCCTCCTCCAGGGCGGAGTCACCGCCGCCGACGACCACGATCGGCTTCTGGCGGAAGAAGAAGCCGTCGCAGGTCGCACACCAGGAGACGCCCTTGCCGGAGAGCTCGTCCTCGCGGGGCAGGCCGAGCTTCTTGTAGCCCGAGCCGGTGGCGAGGATGACGGACTTCGCGTAGTGGGTGTCGGTCGCGGTCTTGACGATCTTGACCGGCCCGGTGAGGTCCACCTCGACCACGTCGTCGGGCTCGAGCTCGGCACCGAAGCGCTCCGCCTGGGCACGCATGTTGTCCATCAGCTCAGGACCCATGATGCCGTCACGGAAACCGGGGAAGTTCTCGACCTCGGTGGTGTTCATCAGGGCACCGCCGGCGGTCACCGAGCCCTCGAAGACGAGCGGCTGCAGTCCGGCACGGGCGCTGTAGACCGCTGCGGTGTAGCCCGACGGGCCGGAACCCACGACGATCACGTTGCGGGGGTCGGTCGGGGACGACGGGGTCGGCATCTCAAAGGCTCCTCAGGTGTGGCTGGCGAACTGCACAACAGATCGTAGGCCACGTACATTCCAGGGCCCTGAACGGCGGGGGACGCCTCGGCCGACGGGAGCGACGTCTCGTCAGGAGACGGGGGTGCCGAGGACCTGGACTTCCTTGACCTCGGCCCGATAGCCGCCGTCGACCTGGGGCAGGCCGGTCATCCAGACGAGTACGTAGCTGCCTTCGGGGGCGTCGTCGACCTTGATCTCGCCCTCGGTGCCGACGCTGCCCTTCGCGGCAGGGGTGCCGCTGGGGTCATCGCTCCACGGGGAGTCACCGACGTAGACCTCGATCTCGGTGGGTTCGCCGATCATGTTGAACTTCAGGGAGTCGATGGCGTACTCGCCCTTGAGGTTGAGGACCAAGCCGATGCCGGGCTTGAGCGAGCGCGGGCGGTCGCCGATCTGGTCGTTGTAGCGGGACGTACGCCACGCCAGCCCGTTCGTGTCACCGTCGACCACGAGGTCGACCAGATCGGGCGTCTCGGTGGGCGGGTCGCCGTGGGGGTCGAGGTCCTTGGCGGTGATGCCCTTGATGGGGGTCGGCTTGGCCTCAGCGGTGCTGTCGCCGCCGTTGTTGCCGGTGCCGGGGTTCTCGGCGGTGGTGTTGGGGTCGTCGCTGATGATGTTCCAGGCGATCGAGCCGGCGATGAGGACCAGGACCACGAGCGCGACGCCCATGGCGATGCGGAGCCAGCTGGCGCCGGGCTTCTGGTTGTAGTCCGGCTCCTCGGCGATCGGTACGTTGGCGCCGGTCCACGGGCCCTGCCAGCCGTTGTAGGAGGCATCCGGGGCCACCGGCCGCCGGGCGGCGGGAGGCGCCTGCTGGGGGCGCTGCGGCGGTACGTAGCCCGGGGTCTCGTCGGCGAACAGCGGCTTCGACGGGGTCGGGTCCTGCATCGGCGGCGGGGAGGACGGCCGCTGGCGCTGCGGGCGTACGGCGTCGGGAGCCACGCCGATGGCGTTCGACGCGGCCCGCGCCTCGGCCGGCTCGGCCTGGGTCGGCGGAGCCATCGCCTGGGTCTCCTCGTCGACCGCCGATGGCCGGTTGAGCGGGGCGGTCGGCTCACCGGAGAAGCCGGCGAGCGCGGAGTGCAGCTCGGCCGCAGTCAGCGGCGGCATGTCGGCACCGCTGCCGAGCACCCGGTCGCACAGGTCGTCGAGCGGCCGCGGCACACCGGCGCGTACCTGCCGGGGGCGGAGCACGCGGCCGTGGTCGCGCGGCGCGGGAGGCATCGAGGACAGCGTCTCGCCGGCCCACTTGCCGGTCAGTGCGGCGTAGAGGACGCCGACGGCGTCGACCCGGTCGCGTCGCTGGGAGTCACGCGTGTCGGGGTCGATCCCGTGCAGCGCGGCGTCGACACCGAAGCCGATGACACGCACCGCGCCGAGGTCGTCGAGCAGCACGGCCTCGGGGTTGAGCCGACCGTGGGCGTGGCCCTGGTCATGGGCCAGGACGAGCAGGTCGGCGACCTCGGAGGCGATCCAGGCGGCCTGCTGCGGCGGCAGCGGTCCACCGGCGGCCAACGCGTTCTCCAGCGAGGCGCCCTCGCCCCACTCGTTGACGACGTACGCCACCTGGTCGGTCTGGGCGGCGTCGAGGACGCGCAGCATCCTCGGGTCGCCGACGGCGGCGGAGTTGCGGGCCGCGGCCATCAGGCGCGGCGCGCGCTCGTCGCGGGCGTCGAGGACGTGCACGGCAACCGGGCGACCGAGCACCGCGTCCTGGGCGCGCCAGAAGCGTCCCTCACGGGACTCGCTCAGCAGATCCGTCAGCTGGTATCTGCCGGCGAGTACGTCGCCTGATTGCGTGAACTCCATATCGGACCCATTCTTTCAGACCTTGCCAGACAGTGATGAGGCTGTCCGATGGTCAACGGCGCAGCCGTCGGGCAACCTGTTGCACCATCGTGGTCAGCTCCTTGACCTGGGCAGCCTGCGCCCCGAGGAGCAGCATGCCGAGATGCAGCGCCCCGACGATAGCGGCCCCGATCAAGGCCAGCACCATCGTCGGCTCGTCGTTGATCATGCCCAGTGCCGTACGCAGCAGCCATGCGGCGGCAGCGGCGACCACCGTCACCATGACCAGGCGGGCGAGGAAACCGAGCAGCCCGCGACCGTCGAGGTCGCCGAGGGTGCGCTTGAGCACGACGTACGAGACGACGGAGCCGACCAGGTAGGACAGCGTGTAGGCGCCGGCGAGCGCGGGTGCGGTGTATTCCGAGGAGAAGGCCCTGGTCAGCAGCAGCGCGGCGACGATGTTGGTGGTGGCGACCGCACACTGGATGAAGAAGACGGTGCGGTTCTTCTCCAGCGAGTAGAAGCCGCGCAGCAGCAGGTAGTGGATCGTGAAGAACACCAGCCCGACGGCGAAGACCGACAGCGTCGGGGCATAGTCCTTGAACGCGTCGGCTCCGGCGCCGTAGCCGAACAGGATGTGGGCGATGTCCTCGGAGAGCACCGGGAGGAGCGCGGCGATCGGGATCACGATGGCGAGCGCGTTTCGCAGCTGGTGCGACAGCGTACGGCCCAGCTCAGGCAGCTCCCCGGCGGCGCCGTAGCGCGACAGGAGCGGCAGGATCGCCGTCGCCAGGGACACCGTGATGATCGAGTGGGGAACCTGGGTGACCAGGAAGCTGTTGGAGTAGACCGTGTAACCGGTGCCGCCCGCGGCCGAACCGGTCGAGGCGAGCCGGGTCACGATCGTGTACGCCACCTGGTTGACGACCACGAAGAGCACCGTCCACATGCCCAGCTTCGCGGTCTGCGAGAGCCCGGCTCCGCGGAAGTCGAAGCGCGGGTGGAAGCGAACCCCCACCTTGTACAGCACCGGTAGGAGCAGCAGGAACTGGAGGACGATCCCGAGAGTCGAGCCCAGCCCCAGCAGAATCTCCTGGCCGGTGGTGAAGCCACCGACGTCGGAGGGCCCGAAGACGACCAGGTAGATCACCAGCGTCGAGATCGCGATGATGTTGTTGGCGATCGGGGCCCACATCATCGGGCCGAAGCTGCCGCGGGCGTTCAGCACCTGCCCGACCAGCACGAACATCCCGTAGAAGAAGACCTGCGGCAGGCACCAGCGGGCGAAGTCGATGGCCGACTCGAGCTGGGCCTCGTGATCGGCGTTGTACCAGTCGGCGCCGAGGTAGAGGCGCATCAGCAGCGGCGCACCGATCACCAGGAGGATCGTGACCGCACCGAGGAACAGCCCGGCGAGCGTGATGATCCGGTCGGTGTAGGCCGCGCCGCCGTCCGCGTCGTTCTTCTGCGCCTTCACCAGCTGCGGCACGAGCACCGCGTTGAAGACGCCGCCCGCCAGCAGGATGTAGAGCATGTTGGGCACGGTGTTGGCGATGTTGAAGACATCGGCATGCAGGCCGGAACCCAGGGCTGCGACGAGGAGAGCCGAGCGGATGAACCCGCTGGCCCGCGAGAACAGCGTCCCCGCGGCCATGACCGCGCTGTTGGCCAGGACCGAGCCTCCGCCGGACTTCTGCTCGGTGGCTGTCACAACACTCCTGACGTACGTGCTTTCTTGGCCTTCATGATGCGCCGGGTGAGTCGCACGGCGATCGCCGCGAAGAGTAGCGCGCAGCCGGTCCCGACGAACCACCAGATCACCCCGCTCACCTGGGAGGGACGGATCGGGACGGAGGCGTGGGCGCCCAGCGGGTTGCCCTTGGTGTCGGTGACGACGATCAGGGCGGTGTGGGTGCCGGTGTCGCGCATGCTCGCGGCGAGGTTGAAGCTGGCCTTGGAGTTGGCGTCGAGCTGGACGGGCTCGGAGGTCGCGACCCGCAGCGACTCGTCGGTGATCGCGTCCAGCCGCACCGTGACGGGCTCGTCGAGCTCGTTGCTCAGGGTGACCTGGAACTCGCCGCCCTTCATGCTGGAGAGGATCACCTTCGGCGGTACGGCCACGGTGATCGAGCTCAGCTCGGAGCTGACCGCGCTCAGCGCGTCGGCGGCCGGGTCGGCGTCGCCCTTGCGGGCGGAGTAGGAGGTCGTGGTCAGGGCCTCGTTGGCGATGTCGGAGGCGACCTCGTCGTTGTGGGTCAGGATCCGCTGCAACATCTCGCCGGCGCCGATGAGCTCGTTGGCCGTCCCGATCCGGTCGGCGGAGATCTCGGCCTTCATCTCACGGCGGGGGTAGCGGAGCTTGTCGGCGGTGACCGACGTCGCCTTCTGCCCGGCGACGGCCTCGTTCAGGCTCGAGGACGAGATCCAGGCGGCCTTCTTCCACGGGGCGACGAACGAGGCGGCGCTCTGCGGAGGGTGCCAGCCGTCGGGGAGGACCGCGATCAGCGGCTTGCCGGAGCCGCGGAGCAGGGCGGCCTCGGAGACGAGACGCTGCCGCACCGAGATCGCGTCGATCGGGTCGTTGGGTCCGGGCCCACCGGCGGCAGCACCCGAAGAGGTCACGATCATCTGGTGGCCGTCGAGGTCGGCGATGACCGGCGTGGTGCCGCGGAACATCTTGTCGCTGACCAGGTTGACCGCACCCGGCTCGAGCAGGTTGACCGCGGCGCGATCGAGGTAGCCGGTCGGCGGAGCGACGGCGGAGGTCGCCTTGATGCCGAGCTCGGCGAGCGCCTGGGCCGTGTGCTCACGCGCGGTGGCCAGCAGGTCGGGATCGGTCGTGGCGAGCGCGGACAGGTCCGGGTCGGCGTACGGGAGGGCGACGAGGTCGTGGCCGGCGAGCGCGTCCTCGAGGCGGCTCAGCCAGACCGTCGCCGCCTGCTGCGCGGCAGCGGCCTCCTCGTCGATCGTCTCCTCGGCGTCGGTGTCGGTGCTGGGCGAGGGGCTCGGCAGCAGCGCGGAGGCAGAGGGCGACGCGCTCTGACTCCCGCTCTCCTCCGGCTCCTCCTCACCGTCGGTCGGCCCGAGGTTGCGGGCGGGGTTGCCCTCGGCGAGGTTGCGTACGGCATCGATCAGCGCGGGATCGATCGCCCAGGTCAGGCCGGGCATCTCGGCGCCGGTCTCGAGCATCCGGAAGAGGCGTCCGCCGGCGCCCAGGTCGCGGGTCCAGCCCGGGAGGTAGTTCACGCTGCCGTCGGCGTTGTAGACCACGCTGCGCCGCAGCGGCATCACCAGCGAGACCTTCTCGGCCTTGGCCCGCTTGTTGGGCTCCTTGACCAGCGGAAGGAAGGTGCGCGCCCGGCCGTCGGCGGTGGTGGGCGTGGTCGCGCCCAGCGCGTGGACCCCGAACCAGTAGACGCCGGGCTCGGTGACGTGCAGGAGCTTGCGCGGCACCGTCAGCGACCAGGAGTAGGTTTCGCCGGGCGCGAGGTCGGGGATCGTCGCGTACGCCCCCTCGGCCACGATCCGCTCACCGACCAGCGCGTCGGCGGGCATCTCGGCCGCCTCGGCCAGCTCCTCGGAGGTGGTCATCGGGGTGTCGCCGACGAACGGGTAGACCTTGACGCCGTTCCACTCCTCCTCGGTGGTGTTCACGACCTTGCCGCGTACGGTGATCCGGCCCTTGGTGCGGCCGTCGAGGCTGACCGTGTCGAGCTGGTCGATGCTCACCGCGAGCGGGTCGGGCTCAACAGACTCCTCGTCGGCCTGCGCGGGCGCCGGGAGCATCAGCAGAAGGGGTGCCAGCAGCGTCAGGACGAGTGCGGCGGTGACTCGCCCACGTGGCCGTGGCGGCCTCGCCTGATGCTGGCGGACTGGCATGACTTCGAGAATATCTTTCAGGGGGTGCGGTCCTCGTAGACTGCGGCGTTGTGTCCGACAGCCAGCTTCCCCCGATCAGCGTCGCCGATGTTCAGCGATCGGTGACTGCTGAACTGGACCGTATCGCACCGGTGATCGACTCCCTAGGTGAGGTCTTCGCTCGATCGGGCTTCGAGCTGGCGCTTGTGGGCGGCCCCGTGCGCGACGCGATGCTCGGTCGTCCGCACAACGACCTCGACTTCACCACCTCGGCCCGCCCCGAGGAGACCGAGAAGATCCTGCGTACGTGGGGTGAGGCGCTGTGGGACATGGGCCGCGACTTCGGCACCATCGGCACCCGCAAGGGCCCTTGGCAGGTCGAGGTCACCACCTACCGCTCCGAGGCCTACTCAGCCGACTCCCGCAAGCCGGCGGTGGCCTACGGCACGTCGCTGGCGGACGATCTCGTACGCCGCGACTTCACCGTCAACGCGATGGCGGTGCGGCTGCCGGGCCGCGAGGTCGTCGACCTCTACGGCGGTGTCGTCGACCTGGCGACCCGGGTGCTGCGGACCCCCGGGACCCCCGAGGACTCCTTCTCCGACGACCCGCTGCGGATGATGCGGGCGGCGCGGTTCGCCGCCCAGCTCGGTTTCACGGTCGCGCCCGAGGTCGTCGCCGCGATGAAGGACATGGCCTCGAGGATCTCGATCATCTCCGCCGAGCGGGTCCGCGACGAGCTGGTGAAGCTGATCTGTGCGCCCTTCCCGCGCCGGGGCCTCTCGCTGCTCGTCGAGACCGGGCTCGCCGACCTGGTGCTGCCCGAGCTGACCGCGCTGCGGATGGAGCGCGACGAGCACAACCGGCACAAGGACGTCTACGAGCACACCCTGACCGTGCTCGAGCAGTCGATCGACCAGGAGGCGCGCCTCGGTGGCGGGCCCGACTTCGTCTCCCGGTTCGCGGCGCTGATGCACGACGTCGGCAAGCCCCGCACCCGGAAGTTCCACGACGACGGCACGGTCTCGTTCCACCACCACGACGTCGTCGGCGCCAAGATGACCCGCAAGCGGATGAAGGCGCTGCGATTCTCCAACGACGAGATCGAGGCGGTCTCGAAGCTGGTCGAGCTGCACCTGCGTTTCCACGGCTACGGCGACGGTGACTGGACCGACTCCGCGGTCCGTCGCTATGTGAGGGACGCCGGCGACCAGCTCGAACGTCTCCACATCCTCACCCGCGCCGACTGCACCACCCGCAATCGCCGCAAGGCCGACCGCCTCGCCCGCACCTACGACGCCCTCGAGGCCCGCATCGAGCGGATCTCCGAGGAGGAGGAGCTCGCCGCCCTCCGTCCCGCGCTCGACGGCAACCAGATCATGTCGCTGCTCGGCATCGGGCCCGGTCGCGAGGTCGGGGCTGCGTACAAGTTCCTCATGGACCTGCGCCTCGACGAGGGCGTCCTCTCCGAGGACGAGGCCGCCAAGCGGCTCCTGGACTGGTGGTCCGAGCGCTCCGCATAGCCCGTTCGGGCTATGTTGCTCGGCATGGCTGGGTCTTAACGTAAACCCGCGCGTCGTGAGGCTGTCCGGCGCTGCGTGAGCCCTTCGGCTCGCCCCACCGAGCTCGAAAGTCTCACATGCGTGTTCTCTCCCCGGCGTACGTCGTCGGTGGTCTTCTCCTGTCCGGCCTGATGACCGTCGGGATTGCCGCCGCCGGCGCGGCGGACACGGAGGCCACCGACTGCAACGGTCTTCCGGTCACCATCGACCTCAACACGGCAACGGGTGCCGTTGCCACCGAGGGGGCAGACGTCATCCTCGGTACGCCCGGTGACGACACCATCAACGGGCTCGGCGGCGACGACACCATCTGTGGTGGCGGAGGTGACGACCGGCTGTTCGGCGAGTCCGGCGACGACACGCTGGTCGGCGGTGCCGGGAACGACACCATCGGCGACGGTGTGGTCGAGGCCTGTGACGACGGCGAGAACGTCTACCTGGGCGGTGACGGGGACGACTCCCTCCACGTGAACTGTGCGAGCCTGAGCAACTACACGCGGATCGTCCGGCCCGGTGCCGGAAATGACGTCGTGACCTGGCCGTACGACGGTGACGAGATCGGCTCCGACACCAACTATCTGTCGTACGCGGACGTCGCCGGCCCGATCGAGATCGACCTGAACCCGGTCGAGGTCGACGGCCGCATGGTCGTCAAGGTGACCGGCGGAGCCGGCACCGACATCATCCGGGCCGCGCGCGACGGTGCCGCGCCCCGCGTACGGTTCGTCACCGGCAGCCAGGGCGACGACACGATCACCGGGACCGACCTGATCGAAGCCCCCGGCTCGTGGAGGGCGGTCGAGGAGCTCAACGGCGGCCCTGGGGCGGACACCATCCACGGCGGAGCCGGCCGAGACTTCCTCAGCGGCGATGCCGGGGCAGATCGCCTCCACGGCGGTGCCGGCGGTGACGTGCTCAACGAGAACGGCCTGGGTGACGGGTACGCGTTCGACCAGGATGTCGCCGACGACCAGCTCTTCGGCGGAGCGGGCGACGACAAGGCCTACGTGGGCATGGGTGATGACGTCCTCGATCTAGGCGACGGTCAGGACGAGATCACCTACGCCTACTCGCCCGTGGCCGTGACGGTCTCGCTGGCGACGACCACCGCTCAGGAAACCGGGCTGGGACGCGACACGATCTCGGGCACGGAGACCGTGACCGGTTCCCGCTTTGCGGACACTCTCGCTGCGGGCGTCAGCGGGTCGACCCTCACCGGTGGCGACGGGAAGGACCAGTTCATCGGCGGACCAGGCGATGACACCTTCGACGACATCGAGGCGTCGATCTCGTATGCGGCTGCACGAGGCCCGATCACGATGACGCCGAGCTCCTTCGCGCAGAACCAGATGACCGTCGTCGGGCAGGGAACCGACACGTACGGCGTGGGGTCCACCGACGGTCACGAGTGGAGCCTGGTCGGGTCGGCCTACGACGACGTCGTCGAGGCCGGGTTCTTCTGTGATGTGACCGGCGGCGACGGTGACGATCGGTTCATCGCCGGACAGCGCCTCTACTGCGAGGAGTACTCGATCTCCGGAGGAGATGGCGACGACCTCCTGGAGTTCCAGGTCGACGACTACCGGGTGAGCTACTGGTCCGCGAGGTTCGACGGTGGCTCTGGCACGGACATGGCTTCGTTCGCGAAGGTCTCGGGGTGGGTCGACTACACGGTCCCGGCCGGCGTGGAGGGGGTCGTCGGTTCGGCCGGTAACGACCGCCTCACCGGAGACGTGCGTCCGAACCGGCTCGAGGGAGGGGCCGGGGACGACACGGTGCGGGCCGGTGCCGGCAACGACACCGTCGACCTGGGCGCGGGCAACGACACCGTCTACGCGGGCGACGGGAACGACGCAGTGACGGCTGGGACAGGGAACGATGTCATCCACGGCGACGCCGGTGACGACCGCCTCGACGTCGGCGCGGGTGTGGACCAGGTGCGGGCCGGCGCCGGCAACGACACGGTCGTGGGCGCGCCGGTGGCGCGTGGAGAGTACGGCGACGACATGTTCGGCGGCACCGGCAGGGACACGGTCACCTACGCCGCGGCGAAATCCGGTGCTCGGGCCTGGATGCCGGCTGACTACTACCTCCAGACCGTCGACCACCTCTCCGAGGTCGAGGCGGTCACCGGGAGCAGGTATGCCGATGACCTCCGCGGCGGCAGCTCGGCGAACACGATCTCCGGTGGTGCCGGCAACGACCACATCGACGGGCTGGGCGGCAACGACGTACTCACGGGTGGTGACGGCAACGACACGATCGACCCCGGTGCAGGCGATGACACCGTGATCGGGTCCGGTGGCACGGACACAGTGACCTACGCCAGCGCGTCCCGCACGGGGGTCCGCGTCACGCTTGCCACGACGTCGTCGCAGAACACCGGCGGATCCGGCTACGACCGGATCAGCACGGTCGAGAACCTGACGGGCTCGTCGGTCGCGGACGTGCTCACGGGTTCCTCGGGCGCGAACGTCATCAACGGGTCGTACGGCAACGACACGATCAGCGGTGGCTCGGGCGCCGACCGACTGATCGGTGGGGCGGGCACGGACACCGTGACATACGCCTCCGCCGGTGGTCGCGTCACCGCGTCCCTGACCCGTGCGAGCGGCGGTGCCGGCACCGACACCTCGAGCGGCTTCGAGAACCTGACCGGCAGCCGCTACGACGACAAGCTCGAGGGAAATGGGGCCAGGAACGTGCTCCAGGGTGGCGGCGGTCGAGACGTCCTCTATGGCTACGGCGCGGATGACCGCCTCTACGGAGGGAGCCGTCCGGACAGGCTCAACGGCGGATCAGGCAGGGACTACGGCAACGGTGGCGCGGGAGCCGACACCTCGACCTCGATCGAGATCAAGGTCAGCCTCGGCTGAGGTTCGTTGACATCTGGGCGCCTACTGTCCATGGAGCCATACTGACGGTACGGTTCCGGGCATGACGACGATCACAGATCTCGAGGCGACGACCACCATCAACGCGACGCCGGCCCAGGTGTGGGCCGCGATCACGGACCTTCCGCGGATGTCCTCGTGGAGCCCGCAGGTGGTGAAGACCATCGTGTTCGGGCAGGTCAAGGAGGGGACGCGGTTCCTCAACATCAACCACCAGGGTTGGAAGCACTGGCCGACCAACGCCAAGGTCGTACGTTTCACCCCGCACTCCGACTTCGCCTTCCGGATCACCGAGAACACCACGGTGTGGTCCTACCAGCTCGCGGAGACCGCCGACGGGACCGTCGTGACCCACCGCCGTGAGACCCCGACCGGCATCTCCGCGCTTTCCCGCTCCCTGACGAAGGTCGCGTTCGGCGGTCAGGAGAATTTCACCGAGGAGCTGCGTACGGGCATGGCGACCACGCTCGCCAAGCTCAAGGCCGACCTCGAGGGCTGACCGGCGTCAGGCGCGGGCCTTGGTCCAGCGGCGGACGGTGCTGGTGGAGACCCCTAGCTTGTCGGCCACCTTCGAGACCGGTGCGCCGGCGCGCACCAGGATCCGGGCAGCTTCAGAGGCTTCGGAGGGCAGGTTGCCGAGCAGGTCCTCCTCCTCGTCCGGGAATGTGTCGGGGTAGTCCATCGCCGGCTCGGGGTCGGGGATGTTCTCCGGGAACGAGATCCGGTCCAGCAGGGTGCCGTCGGCGTCGACCGGCTTGGTGGCGGTGCGGCCGTTGCTGAACTCCGGGGCCATCCCGGCGCCCGGGGCGACCTCGGCGGCTGTGCGAGCGGCATCGGAGACCCGGCTCGAGACCCGGGCGCGGGTGTCGGTGGTGGACAGGGCTGAGGCCATCTCGCGGGTCCGGGTCTCCCGCGCCGGGGTCACCTCGCGGGGTACGTCGGTGACCGAGTCGGAGACCGCGTCGGTGGTCCTGTCGAACGGGATGTCGGCGGGCGCCTCGATGGCACGGTCGGCAGCGGGAGCGGGCGTGAGGTGCGGGACCTGCTGCACCACCGGCACGCTGAGCGCCTCGTGCACGTCGGGCAGGGTGATCGGCAGCCGGTCGGCCTGCCGGGTGCCCTCGGCGACCGCGGCGAAGGCGTCGACCCACTGGGTGATCTGGTCACGCATCGCGCCGGGCGCGACCGAGCGCAGCGCCACCGCCTCGGCGCGCCAGTAGCGCTTCTGCGCACGCTCCAGCTTCCGGCGCGAGGAAGCCGTACGCTTCCGCACTGCCGTGTCACGAGCCCGGCGCCACTCGACCCGGGTGGCCAGGAGAGCGTGCATCCGGGCGCCCATCCGTAGGTCGGACCAGGAGCGCTCCATGGCCAGGTGGCGGTCGCCGACGAGCGCCAGGTGCCACATCAGGGCGGCCAGGAGCGGGACGATGAACCGGAAGGCCGCGGCGGTGGCGGCGTGGCCGAGGTGGATCTCGTGCCAGCCGGCGAAGAACCCGGACGCGGCCGAGAGCAGCCAGGTCAGGGTCAGCAGGGTCTGTGCCGGCCGGTCCTGCTGGGCCGCCTCGCGGGCCATCAGCGCCACGGTGACCAGCGAGAGCTCGAAGACGCCGGCGAAGGCGTAGGCGTTGATCGCGCCCATGGCGAGCACGTCGCGCCCGAAGCCGACCATGGCGACGTACGCGGCGGCCGTCGAGATCAGCGCGACCGAGACGGCGCCGAAGAGGATGAGGCCGCGTCCGCTTGCGGTGGAGCCCTTGCCGGTCGGGGTCGTGTCGTTGTCGGGACGCATCGTGGGGTTCTCCCGGGCTGAGGCGGTCGATCGTTCGGGCCCCGGAGTCTAGGGTATGGAACACGTGTTCGAGGCGTACGTGGATCGAGTGTTGACGAACCGGGCCGAAATTGGGCCGCCGGGCACCATGGCGCGGGACTACAGTCCGCTCATGTCGAAGACGGCGGTGCGCCGCGTACTTTTCAAGTCGTTCTGGGCTGTGATCGGGCTGGTCATCGCCGTCAGCCTCTTCAAGCTGGCCTTCACCGGCTCGACGCAGGACGCCGACGGGGCGCCGTTGACGCCGACGGGGAAGGTCCCGCCGGAGGAGGTCGTCGTCGAGAAGGGCACCATCTCCAACTCGCTCACGGTCGACGGGACGATCGTGATCGACAAGCCGGTCTCCGCCACCAGCTCGGTCACCGGCGTGCTGGCCCACCGGTTCGCCGAGACGGGCGCCAAGGTGAGGAAGGGCGACAAGCTCTTCCAGGTGCGCGCGGAGGAGGAGCCCGCCCAGGCGGCCGACCCGATCGAGGAGCCTGCCGAGGAGTCCGGGAACGTCGATGACGCCACCGGCGACGGCGATCGTGACGACGCACCGGTCGAGCCGTCGCCGCCCAAGCCGGTCTACCACTGGTACACGGTCGTGGCTCCCGCCACCGGCATCGTCGGCAGCTACGCCGCTGACCTGATGGGCGAGGTGACCGAGGACGGCGTGGTCGTCTCGATCCGTCCCACGACCTTCCACGCGGTCGGGGCGATCTCGCCCCTGGACCGCTACCGGCTGACCGGCAACCCGGACCGGGCGATGGTGACCATCGAGAGCGGCCCGAAGCCGTTCACCTGCACCGATCTGAGCATCGGCGACGCGGCGACGGAGACGATCACCAGCGATGCGCCCGAGGGCGAGATGATGGAAGGGGAGCCGGGGGTGGAGGGCGACTCCGGGACGGGCGCCCGGATCAGCTGCCTGGTGCCCGCAAAGGTGACCGTCTTCGACGGTCTGGCGATGACCATGACGATCGACGCCGGAAAGAGCGACGGCGATGTCGTCACCGTCCCGGTCACCGCGGTCACCGGACTGGTCCGCGACGGCAGTGTCTGGGTCGTCGGCGAGGACGGCGTCCCGGTCGAGCAGCCCGTCGAGCTCGGCGTCACCGACGGCAAGCTCGTCGAGGTCACCAGCGGGCTGAAGGCCGGCGACTCCGTGCTGCGGTACGTCCCCGGCTCGAAGGAATCGGGCGAGGGGATGTCCGAGGACGGCATGTCCGAAGACGGGCCTGCGGGGGAGATGTGAGCGAGGAGCTCCTGAGGCTCACCGGCGTCGCCCGCACGGTAGAGCTCCCCGACGGCGAGGATCTGCACATCCTGACCGGCGTCGACCTGGTCGTGAGCCGCGGCGACCATGTCGGCATCGTCGGCCGCTCCGGCACCGGCAAGTCGACGCTGCTGAACCTGCTCGGCCTGCTGGACCGGCCCACCGGCGGCATCCTGGAATGGGCAGGTCGCAACGTCACCGACATCGGCAGCCGCCAGGCCGCCCGGATCCGCGGCCGAGATGTCGGGTTCGTCTTCCAGCAGTTCAACCTGCTGCCGGGACGTACCGCGCTGGAGAACGTGATGGCACCGCTCCTCTACGCCTCGGGCAAGGAGTTCTGGCAGCGCCGCCGGATCGCGGCGACGATGCTCGACAAGGTCGGGCTCGGTGACCGCCTCGACGCGATGCCGCAGTTCCTCTCCGGCGGCGAGCAGCAGCGCATCGCCATCGCCCGCGCCCTGGTTCGCAGACCATCGGTCGTCCTCGCCGACGAGCCGACCGGGGCGCTCGACGTCGAGACGGGCGCGATGGTGATGAAGCTGCTCGACCAGGCGACCTACGACTCCGGCGCGGCGCTGATCACGATCACCCACGACCAGAACGTCGCCGCCCTGGCCCGACGGCGCTTCCGGCTCGCCGAGGGTCGGCTGCACCCGTTGACCGAGGAGGCGGTGGCGTGAGGGCAGCCCTGGCGCGTCTGGTCACCGGCCTGGCCGCCTCGACCGTCGAGGCGTGGCAGGAGCTGCGCATCCACAAGCTCCGCGTGCTGTTGTCGCTGGTCGGAGTGGCGGTGGCGGTCGCCTCGATCACCGCGACCGTCGCGGCCGGTCAGATCGCGAAGCAGATGTTCACCGAGTCCTATGAGGTCGAGGGGCGTCCGGCGCACATCTCGGTCATGGCCTACGACGCCACCAGCGGCATGCCGCTCTCCGTCGAGCGGGTCCGGCCCGCGTTCCAGACGGTCGCGGAGCGGTTCGACGTGACGTACGCGTCGGCGAGGATCACCGCCTACGACATCAAGGCGACCACCGCGAGCACCAGCAAGCGGGTCGAGCTGATGGGCGTCGACCCTGCGTACGCCGCCATCCACCGGGTCGTGGTGCCGCAGGGCCGCTGGCTGGAGGCCTCGGACGCGGAGCGCCTGTCGCCCGCGCTCGTCGTCGACGAGACGTTCCTGAAGAAGCTCGGTCTGCGGGGCACACCTCTGCCGACGTCGGTGGACCTGAAGGGCCAGGGGATGTCGGTCACCGCCACGATCGTCGGCGTGACCAGCCTGCGGGGCTACGGCACGCCGCGCGCGTTCATGCTGGCCGACTCGCTCGAGCACTGGCAGACCGGAGCACCCACGGACGCGAGCTATGAGATGTGGGTGCCGATCGAGGGTGCCGACGAGCTCGCCAACGAGATCGGGATGGCGATGCGGGCCGAGCTCCCGGGGTTGCAGGTCGACGCTCAGCGCGACGACTACCTGGCGTGGGGCGGCGAGGACCCGATCGGCCCGATCAAGTGGGTGATCATCGGGATCGCCGGCATCATCCTGCTCCTCGGCGCGCTGAGTCTGCTCAACATCGCGCTGGTGACCATCCAGCAGCGGATCCGTGAGATCGGGATCCGGCGCAGCTTCGGCGCGACCACCGGGCGGGTGTTCTTCTCGGTGATGATGGAGAGCGTCGTGGCCACCGTCGTCGCGGGCCTGGTCGGTGTGCTCCTGGCCGTGGCCGCGGTCAAGAACCCGCTGGTGGAGAAGTACGTCCTCGAGGGCATCGACGACGTCCCGCCGTTCCCGCTCTCGGCTGCCCTCCTGGGCCTTGCCGTCGCCCTGGCGGTCGGCGCGGTCGCCGGCATCCTCCCGGCGATGATCGCCGCGCGGGTCAAGATCATCGACGCGATCCGCTTCTGAACCAAGAATCCCGCCGAGTCGGCGCGTTATGACGCGCCGACTCGGCGGGATTTCCTGTCAAGATGCGCCGACTCGGCGAGGTTCTACTCGCCGCGGATGAACGCCTCCAGCTGGACGCGACCCTCGGTGTCCTCGATCTGCACCGGCGGGCTCTTCATCAAGTAGGCCGAGGCCGGGATGATCGGGCCGCCGATGCCGCGGTCCTTGGCGATCTTGGCGGCACGGACGGCGTCGATGATGATGCCGGCGGAGTTGGGGGAGTCCCAGACCTCGAGCTTGTACTCCAGGTTGAGCGGGACATCACCGAACGCGCGACCCTCGAGCCGGACGTACGCCCACTTGCGGTCGTCGAGCCACTGCACATAGTCGGACGGGCCGATGTGCACGTTGCGGTCGTCGATCTTGTCGGCCAGCTCGCCCTTGAGGTTCGAGGTGACCGCCTGGGTCTTGGAGACCTTCTTGGACTCCAGGCGCTCGCGCTCGAGCATGTTCTTGAAATCCATGTTGCCGCCGACGTTGAGCTGGTACGTACGGTCCAGCGCGACGCCGCGGTCCTCGAACAGCTTGGCCATGACGCGGTGGGTGATGGTGGCACCGACCTGCGACTTGATGTCGTCACCGACGATCGGGACGCCGGCGTCCTCGAACTTCTTGGCCCACTCCGGGTCGGAGGCGATGAAGACCGGCAGCGCGTTGACGAAGGCGACGCCCGCGTCGATCGCGCACTGCGCGTAGAACTTGTCCGCCTCCTCCGAGCCGACGGGAAGGTAGGAGACGAGGACGTCGACCTTCTTCTCGCGCAGGATCGAGACGACGTCGACGGGGTCGAGGCCGGACTCGGAGATGGTCTGCTTGTAGTACTTGCCCAGACCGTCGAGCGTGGGGCCACGCTGCACCTCGACACCCTTGAAGGGGACGTCGGCGATCTTGATGGTGTTGTTCTCGGAGGCGTTGATCGCCTCGGAGAGGTCCTTGCCGACCTTCTTGTCGTCGACGTCGAAGGCAGCGACGAACTCGACGTCAGAGACGTGGTAGTCGCCGAACGTGACGTGCATCAGGCCCGGGACGCTGCCCGCCGGGTCGGCGTCCCTGTAGTACTCCACACCCTGGACCAGGGAGCTGGCACAGTTGCCGACTCCCGCGATTGCTACACGAACCGAACCCATCGGGGCTCCTTCCAATACTCCTGGCCGACACCGGCCCGGAGGTCATCACTCGTTCTCTTGGCTGCTCTGCGCTGTGCGCGAGACGTCCGCTTCGTCGCGTACGCCATCGTCATCCCCCAGATCCCCCCGACCCGCCGCCTGCTCGTCGTTCACAGGCCTGGGGTTGCGCTCGGCGTCGATCAGAGAGGAGAGCCATCGGACCTCCCGCTCGACCGACTCGACGCCGTGACGCTGAAGCTCGCGGGCGTAGGAGTCGACCTCTTTCTGGGTCATGGCAAGCTCGCGTTGCACCCGGTCGAGCCGCTCCTGGAGCCGGCTGCGACGTCCTTCGAGGACGCGCAGCCTGATCTCCATGTCGGTGCGACCGAAGAACGCGAACCTGATGTCGAAGTTGTCGTCCTCCCAGGCCATCGGGCCGACCTCGGACATGAGCTGGGTGAACTCACGCTCTCCGGCCGGCGTCAGCTGGTAGACGATCCGCGGCCGCCGGGTCACCGGCGTGACGGACTGCGCCTCCTCCTCGATGAGGTGCTTGCGCAGCATCTTCTTCAGAGCCGGGTAGAGCGAGCCGTACGACAGCACTCGCCCCCAGCCCAGCATCAGGTTGAGCCGCTTGCGCAGCTCGTAGCCATGCATAGGCGACTCGTGCAGCAGCCCAAGGACTGCCAACTCGATCGTCTCTGCGCGACGTGCCATACGACCTATCGTACCGATATATCCGTGACGGCAAGTAGAGACCTAAGTCTTGTCTGTCGAAGCCTGAGGTGACCACTTCGATGCAACCGTCACCGAACTGTTGACATCGGGTGACTCGAGGCACGCTGGGCGTGGATGCGGGAGCGCTAGCGTCGATTGCGTACGCTGATGGCTGCCGTTCACCTACCCGAGGAACCACCCGGGGAAGTCAGGCAAGCGTCGCGCGTCAGGTTGATGTGATTCCCTCGGGGGGATTCAGCGACGTCGGGGGATTGTCAGTGTCAGCCCGTCCGGTCACGTGCCGGGCAGTCACAGGAGCAGTGCAACACCCGTGAGCGACCCATCCGGCGGCTTTTCTCAAAGGCCCAGCCCCCGCAGCGCCAGTCCCCGCAGACCCGATCTCGGTGGGCAGCAAGGACGACCCCAGGGCGGACCGCGCCCACCGCAGGGTGGTCCGGGCGGTCGTCCTCCGGCACCCCGCCGCCCGCAGGGCGGTCCGCAGGGCTCTCCGCAGGGCCAGCCGCCAGGCGGTCGTCCTCATCCCCGTGGCGGCCAGCGCCCGATGCCTCCTGGCGGTCCCCGTCCTGGTCAGCGGCAGCCCTATCCGGGCCCCCGTCGTCCCGGTGAGCCGCCGGTGGACCGTCTCGGCCAACGGCCGGCGCGTCCCGAGCAGGGCGGTTCCGGTCGCCCGCCGCGTGACCCGAAGGCCGCCTTCGGTGCTGCGCTGGACCGGTTCAACGACCCGGAGCTGGACAAGAAGGGCCTGGCGGTCCGGATCGGCAAGGCCGCGGCGATCTTCGCCCTGGTCATGGCCCTGATCGGCAGCGCCGCGGTGATCATCTCCTACAACATGATCTCGGTCCCCAGCGCCAATGCCGCGTTCCAGGCGGAGTCGAGCTTCGTCTACTACGCCGGCGGCAAGAAGGAGGTCGGCCGTTTCCAGGCGGGCGACCAGAACCGTGACTCGCTGACCCCGGACGAGATGCCCGCGCTGGTCAAGGACGCGGCCGTGGCGGCCGAGGACCGCAGCTTCTACGAGAACAACGGCATCGACCTCAAGGGCATCGCGCGCACGCTCTTCTCCAACGCCACCACCGGCAGCCAGGGCGGTGCCTCGACGATCACCCAGCAGTACGTGAAGAACCTCTACCTGACCCAGGAGCGCACCTACACGCGTAAGGTCAAGGAAGCGGTGATCTCGCTCAAGATCAGCCGGCAGAAGTCCAAGGACGAGATCCTCACCGGCTACCTCAACACCGTCTACTTCGGGCGCGGTGCCTACGGCGTCCAGGCCGCGGCGAAGACCTACTTCCGCAAGTCGGCCCAGGATCTCGACATCCGGGAGGCCGCGGCGCTGACCGCGATCCTCAACAACCCGAACGGGTTCGACCCCGAGAAGGCCGGCGCGGACGCGGGCGGCACCGAGCTGCTCGGCCGCTACCAGTACGTCCTCAACGGCATGGCTGACCTGAAGAGCCAGGGCAAGGCGCTCAGCGACTACGACGAGGCCACCCTCGAGAAGTCGAAGGCGGCGCTGCCCAAGTTCCCCAAGCCGAAGGCCGACAGCCGCCTCGGTGGCCAGAAGGGCCACGCGCTCACCCTGGTGAAGAACGAGCTGAAGTCCCTCAAGGACGACAACGGCAACCCCCTCTTCACCGAGGAGGAGATCGACAGCAAGGGACTGAAGGTCACCACCACGCTCAGCGCGAAGGCGATGAAGGCCGCGCAGGACGCCGTCACCGAGGTACGTCCCGAGGACAAGAAGGCGGTCAACGCCAAGCACCCGGAGAACGAGCTGCACGTGGGCGCCGCCACGATCGATGTGAAGACCGGTGCGCTCAAGGGCTTCTACGGTGGCCAGGACTACCTGGACTCCCAGATCAACTGGGCGGCCTCGGGCGGCATGGCCGGTTCGACGATGAAGCCGTTCACCCTTGCCGCGGCTCTCGACGCGGGCTACTCGCTCAAGGACACCTGGACCGGTGAGGGTGGTCTGGAGATCCCCGGCACCGACCGGGTCGTCCGCAACTCGGGCCAGAGCGATGCTGATCCGACCGGTCACGGCTACGGCGACCACATCACCGGTATCAAGGCGATGGAGGAGTCGGTCAACACCTCGTTCGTCCAGATGTCGACGTCACTGCCCAACGGCAGCGAGGACGTCTACGACATGGCGGTGAAGGCGGGCCTGCCGCCGGACGAGCAGCACACCGAGAACCCGCCGGCCGACTACCGCTCGATCCCGGCGTACTCGATCGACTTCGACCCGAAGAACTATCTGCTCACGCTGGGTCGCCAGGCGATCAGCCCGATCAACATGGCCAACGCCTACGCGACCATCGCCAACGGCGGCGTACGCAACACCGTGCACCTCGTCTCGAAGGTGGTCGACGCGGAGGGGAACGTCGTCTACGAGTGGGACCAGCGCGACGGTGCGGAGCGGGCGATGGAGGAGGACGTCGCCGACGACACCTCGTACGCGCTGCAGCAGGTCGTGAAGAACGGCACCGGCAAGACGGCCGGCGTGATCAACCAGCCGGCCGCCGGCAAGACCGGCACCGCGACCAACGCCGAGGACGACGTCTCCTCGGCGTGGTTCGCGGGCTACACCCCCCAGCTGGCCACCGCGGTCATGTACGTCCGTGGCAAGGGCTCGGGCAAGCTCGACGGCTGGCTCGACTCCTACTTCGGAGCCGGCTACCCCGCCGAGACGTGGGCCCAGATCATGGGCACGCTGACCGACGACCTCGACATCGAGGAGTTCCCGGAGCCGGCCTGGATGGACGGCGAGGCGCCGATGGACGGTCACGAGCCGTCGTTGACCACCACCCCGACGCCGACCCCCACGCCGTCCGAGGACTGCTCCAAGAAGGACGAGCGCAAGGGTCTGTGCATCCCGATCGAGAAGCCGACGCCCAGCGAGGAGCCCACGGACGGCGCGACCGACGGCGAACCGGACGCGTCGCAGACGCCGGACGAGCCCGAGGCGACCGACCCGAGCGTCACCGAGACCGCCTGTGACTGGTTCGGCGACTGTGAGTCGTCCTCGCCCCCGGCCGATGGCAATAATGGTGGCGGCAACGGGGCAACCACCGGATAGGGCACTAGTTTCGTGACAGATGGTCCAGTGACCGCCCCGGCGGCGGAGGATCCGGTCGTCAGGACCGCCTCCACCGCCGTGGGCGGTCCTCTCGGCGGACTCGCACACGGCCGACGGCGCTGGTTCAGCGCGGTCGGCCTGGTGCTGCTCCTGACCGCGCTCACCTTCGCGATCGGGATGGTCTCCAAGCAGACCTGCTACAACGCCACCTGGACCAACGGCGAGTCCAGATACACCAACTTCTGCTACTCCGACCTGCCCTATCTCTATGTCGACCGCGGCCTGGCCGAGCACGAGTGGCCCTACTCCTCCGATCCCGACGTCCGGACCCGCTATCCGCAGGTGATGGAGTATCCGGTCGGCATCTCCTACTACGCCTGGGCGACCTCGCACGTCACCGACTGGCTGACCGACACCCCTGACGAGGACGAGCGTCATCTCGTGGAGACCTCGAGCTTCTGGGGCCTGCCCGGCATGCACCACGAGATCCGGGTCTTCATCATCGTCAACGTGATCGGCTTCGCGGTCGCGGCGCTGCTCTCGGCCTGGTTCCTGGCGCGTACGCACCGCCGACGGCCCTGGGACGCAGCCGCCTTCGCGCTCGCTCCGGTGCTGGCGGCGACCGGGATCATCAACTGGGACATGCTGGCGGTGGTCTTCGTGGCCGGCGCGCTGTGGGCGTGGTCGCGTGACCGGCCGCTGCTGACCGGCATCCTCATCGGGCTCGGCTGCGCGACCAAGCTCTACCCGCTCTTCCTGCTCGGCGGGCTCGTGGTGATCTGCATCCGGCGCCGCCGCTACTACGACCTGGCGGTCGCGTCGCTGGCCACCGTGCTCGCCTGGGTGCTCGCCAATCTCCCTGCGATGGCAACCGGCCTGGAGGAGTGGAAGGTCTTCTGGAGCTTCAACTCCGAGCGCGGCCCCGACCTCGGCTCGCTGTGGCTCGTGGCCCAGCAGGCCGGCGACGCGGCGATCTCGGCGCAGACGGTCAACCTCGTCTCCTGGGCCTTCTTCATCGTCTGGTGCGCCGGCGTACTCATCATCGGGCTGACCGCCCGCGAGACACCGCGCCTGGCGCAGCTCGGCTTCCTCATCGTCGCCGGGTTCCTGCTGGTCAACAAGGTCTATTCACCGCAGTACGTCCTGTGGCTGCTGCCGCTGGCCGTCCTGGCCGTGCCGCGCTGGCGCGACCAGCTCATCTGGCAGGCCGGTGAGCTCTTCTACTTCGTCGCGGTCTGGTGGTACCTGGCGGACATCCTGGCCAGCAGCGGCGGAGACCAGCCGGTCTACTGGTTCGCGATCCTCGCCCGGGTCGCCGCCGAGATCTATCTGGTCGTGGTCGTGGTCCGCGAGATCTACGAGCCGTGGCGCGATCCGGTCCGGTGGACCGAGGCCCGCGCGCAGACTCAGGAATCCAGGATGATCTCGTCGAACGAGGTCGCGGTGTAGCGCACCCGCACCTCGAGCTCCTCGCCGACCTCCGGCACGCGCGCGCCGGAGGGAAGCATGAGCATCGACTCCTGCATGTGCGGCGGCTCGGCGAACCAGAGCGCCTTGCCGTCGAGCGTGTAGGGCGAGCGCGACTGCCCCATGGCGTCGAGCCCACCGCGGGCGACCGCGAGCGCCCGGGAGCGCAGGTGGGTGTCGCCCAGCGGCGCCTCGAGCCCGATCCCGTGGGCGGTGCCGCCCGAGGCGACCACGAGGTGACCGGCGCGCAGGGCGGTGCGGCCGCGGTAGCCGTAGGAGTATCCGCGCTCGAGGGGGTGCACGTCCTCGACGGTCGCGGTCACGGTGAGCGCGCCGCGGTCACCGAGCCACAGCGCGGTGCCGATGCGGGGCCGGAAGACGATGTCGCCGTAGGTCGCGCGCAGCTGGGCCAGCTCGTTGGCGCTCAGGTGAGAGACCCACACCGTCTTGGCCTCGGCGCCGACGACCGCGTCCATCTGGGCGCGCACCTCGGCCAGCGAACCACCGTCGAGGCCGAAGTGCATGGTGATGCCCTCGAAGCGGGCGTGCTCCCGGGCGACGGCGGCGGTCGGCCACAGGTCGCTCGGCGTCATCCCGTGGCGCCGCATCGAGGTGACCAGCTCCAGGATCACCCGTGCGTCGGGCTGGCGCTCCAGCAGCAGCGGCAGGTCCTCGGGGCGACTGATCGTGTGGATGATCCGGTCGGCGATCTCCGGGTTGATCTCGGGCGAGTAGGGCCGCCACGGGGTGAGGACGTAGATCGATCCGCTGAACCGGGTCGCGACCTCCCACACCTCGTTGTAGGTGCCCACCGCGAGCGTGTCGACGCCGGTGCCGAGGCCGTCGAGCCACTCGGTCTGGTGAGCGAGCTTGCGCAGGGTCAGGCCGTAGCCGTTGCCCTTCGCCACCGGGACCAGCCCGGGGGTGGCCTCGGCGAAGGTCTGGACGTGCTTGCGCCAGCGATCGGCGTCAACGGTCAATTTCAGCGGCATACGGAGATCAGCGCCTCTTCATGTAGACATCGAAGGCCGTGTAGATCGGCTTGTTCAGCGGCAGGTCCCACTCCCCGGCGTACTCCACCGCCTGGCCCCCGGTGCCGACCTTGAACTGGATCAGCCCCACGTGGGAGTCGTCGGTGGAGAGCGTCGGGGTGATGCCGCGCAGGTCGTAGGTGGTAGCGCCGGCAGCCATGGCGTCCTGGATCATCGCCCACTGGAGGGCGTTGGAGCCACGTACGTCTCGCTTCTCGGTCGAGGAGGCGCCGTAGGAGTACCAGGCGTGCTGCCCGACGCGGACCATGATCGTGGCGGCGACCAGGTCGCCCTCGTGCCGCGCCAGGAAGAGCTTGATCCGCTCCGGGTCCTCGGTCGACATCGCCCAGAACATGGTGCTGAAGTAGCTTCGCTGCCGAGGAGTGAAGTGGTCGCGCGCCGCGGTGTGGACATAGAGATCGTGGAAGGCGCTCAGGTCACCCTCGAAGTCGCCGTCCGCCGGGTTGACGGGGGAGGCGACGGTCACCTCGACGCCCATCTTGGCGGCCTTCTTGATGTTGCGGCGCCAGAGCTGGTTCATCCCCTTGAGGACCTCGTCCTCGGTCTTCAAGGTGCCGTCCTCGTGAGCCAGCGGGATGACGAAGTTGTACTGCGGCTGCCCCGCGCCGAAGCCGTCCTCGGGGGACTGGAGCCGCCAGCCCGCCGCCCTGAGCTGCGAGACGACCCGCGCGCCGGTGGCGTCGCGATGCGTCGGCGTGAGCTGGTTGAGCCGCTGGACGGTGTCGTCGGCGATGCCGTCCTTGACCTGCGCAGCGCTCCAGGTCGCGGTCGTGACCGGCGGGCCGATGCGGATGCCGAAGGCACCGTTCTTCTTCAGGTACGTCGCCAGCGGCTCCAGCCACGGAGCGAGGTCGCCCGACCAGTCGATGCTCGGACCTTCCGGCAGGTAGGCGAGGGTGAACCGCTCCAGCTTCGGCACCGGCCGGTGCAGCACCAGCGCGGCGCCGACGAGGGCCCCGCCCTGGTCGAACCAGCCGACCGACTCCGAGCGCCACTCGGTCTTGACCCGGGCCCACGAGGGGGTCTGGAGGAAGCTCACGCTGGGTTGCTTCTCGATGAAGGCGAGATGCTCCGCAGCGGTGATGGGGCGCACGGTGAGACTCACCCGCAGAAGGCTACCCGCTCCGGCGGTAGGGCCGAATCCCGGTGGTCGAGCTCGTCGGGACCACCGCCCGTGAGCGTCTCACCGCCCCAATGTGGGGACAATCGCGCCGCTACCCGGTGAGTCAGGGGCTCTGAGACGCTATTGTCAGCGACCAGATGTATCACGGCTGGGGCCTGGGCCTCCTTGGAGCCGTGACAGCAACTATGACCACCACGATGACGCGCCCGCGCGCCATCTGGCCCCCCAGCGCCTCGGCGCCGATCCGGAGGCCGCCGGTCGAGGAGGGGACTGTGACACGGGTACGACGCGGGGTCGGTCATGCCGACGCACCCGCGACCGTGTGGTCCCGGGCCACGGCCGACTTCGACCGCTGGCTCAGCGGTGACTCCGCGGCCCTCGACGAGCTGGTCGCGACCATGACCCCGGTCCTGTGGCAGATCGCGCGCTCCTACCGGCTCACCCCGGAGCAGGCCGAGGACGTCGTCCAGAACACCTGGCTCACCTTCGTACGCAAGCACTCCTCGATCCTCGACACCGCGGCCGTCGGTGCCTGGCTCACCCTCACCACACGCCGCGAGGCCTGGCGGGTCGCGAAGCGGTCCGGTCGTGACGTACCTGTGGAGGACGAGGCGCTCGAGTCCCGCGTCCCGACACAGCGCTCGGCCGAGTCCCTGGTCGTCGAGGGCGACCGCAACTCGCTCATCTGGGCGGCCGTGGAGTCGCTGCCGGAACGGTGCCGGCGGCTGCTGCGCGTGATCGCCTTCTCCGACCGGCCCGACTACGCCGGCCTCGCCGAAGAGCTCCAGATGCCCATCGGCAGCATCGGTCCCACCCGCGGCCGTTGTCTCGGGAAGCTGCGGGACGCACTCCGTGCTCAGCTCGGTGAAGGGGAGGTGTCGTGATGGGTCGCTCGGAGGAGCCCACTCGCGAGGAGCTGTTGGGCCTGGTTCGACAGGCCTATGTCGCCGGTGATCCGGTCCCGGGTGGCCTGATCTCCCGGATGCAGGCGGCCGCCGCCGGCGCCGCCGAGGAGTCCGGGCTCGGGCTCGACCTGGAGCTGATGCTCCTGGTGGAGTCCTCGTCCGGCGCTGAGGCGGCCGGCGTCCGCTCCGCGGCTCCCGCCTCCGCCCGCTCCGCCTACACCCTGCGCTTCGCGCAGTCCGGTGTCGACGTCCTGGTCCGGGTCGCGTCCGACACCGACACCACGGCCCGCCTCGACGGCTGGGTCGTCCCCGGTTCACCCATGACCGTCCGCGCCATCCGCGCCGACGAAGTCCGTACGCCGATCGTTGCCGTCACCCTCGGCGCCTCGGGCCGCTTCGAGCTCACCTCGCTGCCCGCCGGTCTCATCCGGCTCCGCTTCGAGCCCGCCGACGGCTCCGCCGCCTTCCTGACCCCCACGTTCGAGATCTGATCCAGGAGTAACAAGTGCATTCCAAGAGTGAGCGCCGACTGTCAAGGTCGTACGGGGCCGATGCCCGCATCCTCGACCCGACCAATGCCGTAGCTGTGGATGGGGTCACTGCAGGCACCACGATCTACTCCTCGACCACGCTTCTGATCTCCAAGTCGGTGGACTTCGAGGACACGTTCCGGCGTATCAAGAACGTCGCCCGGTCTCTGCATTGGCGTGTCGAAGCCGAGCCAGAGCCTGCGCACGCCGTCGATCTCCGCTTCGGTGTTCGGCGAGTCCGTCTCGGTGTGGTTCCGGGCAAGGCAGTTGCCGCCCCTGACGCCTGGACGCTCCTTCAGTTCCTGCGCGCTGAGGGTGCGGACGGTGCCGACGGTGTCAGTTTGGAGCACGTTCTCGTGCCGGTGCCGCTCAATGATCCGCATCCCCTTAACGACCCGCATCCGCTCAACGACCCGCACCCGCTCAACGATCCGCACCCACTCAACGACCCGCACCCGAACTCCGGGTATGACCCGTTGGGATCGGGCGGTCGCCAACCGGTCGCTTATGTCGGCTCGGCTCCATCCCGGCAGGGCGACGATGACCTTGATGGTCGGGCACGACCCGTGGTCGCCGTCCTCGACACGGGATGCGGCCAGCACCCGTGGCTCGACTTCGTCGATCGGGACGTGCGGCTCGGCGACCATCAGATCGGATGGACGTCAAGTGTTCCGGACTCGGAGAGCGACGGCGACCAAGTTGGCGCACTGGACGGCCTGATCGATCCCCTGGCGGGTCATGGCACCTTCATTGCAGGTCTGGTCCACCAGGCATGTCCTAACGCCGACATCTATTCATGGCGGATCGTTCCGCCGGATGGCCCGGTTGCCGAATACGGCTGGCTGACGGCGCTTGCTCAGATCGCAGACCTGGTGCACCTCTACCGTCAAGGAGATCCGCGCGGGCGACGGATCGACGTACTCAGCCTGTCGATCGGCTATTACCACGAGACTCCCGAAGACGCGCTCTTCGATCCGATGCTTCACGAGATCCTTGCGGATCTCGCGGCGAACGGGACACTGGTCGTATGTTCGGCCGGCAACGACGCGACATCGAGGCCGAACTTCCCCGCTGCTTTCGCGCCCTGGAGCGAGGGAGCGGGTCCGTGCTCGGCGTCGGACAAGCCGTTGCCGATCGTCTCAGTGGGAGCCCTGAACCCGAACGGGACGGACGCGATCTTCAGCAATGCTGGACCGTGGGTGCGTGCGTACGAGGTGGGCGCTGGCGTCGTGAGTACCTTCCCCACCAGCTTCGACGGCGGTTACCAAGCGACGGTCGCATCCGAGTTTTCCGGTCGGAAGCGGGAGACGTTGGATCCTGACGACTTCGGTGGCGGATTCGGAACCTGGAGCGGCACATCATTTGCTGCACCGCTGCTAGCCGGCCGAATTGCTCAGCACCTCTTCGGCAACGGCCACCCCGGGGACGTCAGGCAGGACATCGATCGCGCCTGGGCTGCCATCGAAGCCCTGACTACGCTCAAGCAATGACTTCCGACGGTCCGGACGAGCTGCACAAGCAGGGAGTCGCGGCACTCAGGTCAGGCGATTTCGACAGAGCGAAGGCGCTCTTCGGACGAGCCTTGAGTCTCGCAACCGCCCCTGAAGTGCTCGCCCGGATCGAGTCGTCACTCGCATATCTCGAAGTCGATGAATCGAACTTGACCGTTGCTCTCGAGAAAAGTGATCGAGCGCTGGGGTTCGGTGTCGAGGGCTTCACACGCGGTGTGCTTCTCGCCCAGCGTGCTCTGCTCTTGAGGCGGGCCGGCCGCGCGGCAGAGGCATTGGAGACCTTTGGCGACGCCATCTCATCACTCGATGGTCTCGATCTGGCCAAGGCCTACCTCAACCGAGGCACGGTTCACCTTGACCGCAATGACATCGTGCGAGCCATTGAGGACTTCAACTCCGCTGCAGGTCAGTACCGTTCGGTTGACGAGGAGGTCTTAGCTGCGCAGGCAGATCACAACCGGGCGTACGCGCTGTATCTTTCAGGCGATCTTCCCGGGGCGCTTGACCTTATGGAGTCTGCCTATCGCCTCTTGGCCGACGCCGGATCCCTGGTAACGGCGGTGTGTAACGCGGACCGGGCCGAGGTGCTGATGGCGGCCGGGCTGACGCGGCAGGGTGGTGAGATGCTGCGGCAGGCAGCCGAGGCATACGGATCCAAGAAGCAGCGCCAGCGCCAGGGAGAGGCCGAGTTGGCGCTGGCGTCGCACCTGCTTGCCACTGACGCGGCCGAGGCGGAGCGGATGGCGCGTTCGGCGCTGGGCTGGTTCGAGGAGGCACGAGCGACCGGGCTGTCGCTGCGGGCACGGGCAGTAGCGTTCGAGGCGGCGGTGACGGCGGGCGTCGATCCGAGCGAGGATGGCGAAGCGTTGGCCGGCCCGCTCGAGGAGCAAGGCCTGAACTGGCCGGCTCTCCGGGTGCGCATGCAAGCCCGACTGGCGCGCATCCGCTCGGCGGAGAACGCCGGCTTACCGGCAAGACCAGCGAGCGGACGGGTCATCGGTCCCGTCCCGCCGGACGCGCCCATCGACATCCGTCTGCTGGAGCGAGAGCTACGAGCGGAGCTGGCGGTGGCTGCTGGTCGTGCTCCGTCTGGGCTTCGCGAGATTCGATCGGGGCTCGATGAATTTCACCGGTGGCAGAGCTCATTTGGAAGCCTCGACCTGCAGACCAACGTCGCTGGGCACGGCCGGACCCTCGCTCGACGAGGCTTGGAGCTGGCCGTCGACTCTGGTGACGCGGACATGCTCTTCGAGTGGTCAGAGCGTGCACGGATGTTGGCGTCCCGGGTTCAATCGGTCCGTCCGCCGTCTGACGCGGCACTGGCCGACATGCTGACCGAGCTGCGCGGCGGGGTCGCACCTGAGCGGGAGAACCAGCTCAGGCAAGAGATTCGCGAGCGCGCCTGGCAGGTCAAGGGTTCGGGTCAGGTGGCCGATCCGATCTCCTCGAGCGACCTGCAGCAACGCCTCGATGGCAGCGTACTCGTCGCCTATGTCGTCGCAGCGGAGCGCGTTGTCGCGCTCGTCGTGAACGCCGACTCCATGAAGCGGGTCGATCTCGGTGACAGCGGGACGCTTCGCGCCATGTTGGGCGGTCTCCTGCCGGACCTGGACGTCGCGGCGACGGACCTGCCGGGGCCACTGGGGACTGCTGTGCGCGGTGATCTCGTAGACCGCCTGGCCGGGCTCTCGAACCTCTTGGTCGCCCCGCTGATCGACTACATCGGCGACAGCCCGGTGGTCCTCACCCCGTCGGCGGTCTTGGCGGCTGTGCCCTGGACCTTGTTGACGGGACTCGTCGGCAGGTCAGTCACTGTTGCACAGAGCGCCACCACATGGTTGGCCCGCCGAGGTACATCTGCCCGGCTGGACGCAGCAGGTTTCGTTGCCGGCCCGCGGGTGATGAGGGCTTTGGACGAGGTCGCGGTAAGCGCCGCCTCGTGGCCCGGTGCGCGGTGTCTCACGGGCGATGAGGCTTCAGCGGAGACAGTGGCTCGCCTTGCCCAAGAGGTCGATGTACTGCACATCGCTGCCCATGGGCGTCATTCGGCCGAGAACCCGCTCTTCTCAGGTGTCGAGCTCGCCGATGGTGCTTGGCATGGCTACGACATCGCTCTTCTCGCCACTGTCCCCGATGTGGTCCTGCTGTCGGCCTGCGAGGTCGGACGATCGAACGTTCGCTGGGGCGAGGAGCTGATCGGCCTTGTCGGTGCCTGGCTCCACGCCGGCACGCGGGTGGTCATCGCCTCACCGGCCGTGGTGGCAGACGAGGTCGCGCACAGGGTCTTCCGCGACCTCCACGCCGGACTCGCCAAGGGCCTGGTCCCCGCGGAAGCGCTTGCTGGCGCCATTCCGGCCGCGGACGCGAACTCCGCTCCTGCGCCATTTGTCTGCTTCTCGTAGGGACCGGTATCAAGGCAGATGGGTGAGAACCCGACAAGCCCTCACCCATCCGACAGTCTAGTTGGGCACGTTGTGCGGAGCCGCGAATGCGTAGATCGCCAGCGCGGTCGTCACGGCTGTCGTCGCGCCGAGGTATGCACGGGCTTTGAAGTTGCTCATCGTTGTCCTCACCTCCTCTAGTCCGCAGGATGGGCCAGATGATCGGACCGACCGGGTCTGTTTAGTCGGGCTGGTTGTGCGGTGCCGCGAATGCGTAGATCGCCAGTGCCGTGGTGACGGCGGTGGTCGCGGCAAGGTATGCGCGTGCCTTGAGTTCGTTTGTGCTCATGTGACCCTCCTCCCGTGGCTAGGTTGCTCCGGTCCGACGGACGATCAGGCCGCCGTCAGGTCGGTCTGTTGTGAGGTGCCGCAAACGCGTAGAGCGCGAGGGCGGTCGTAACAGCGGTCGTGGCCGCGAGGTAGGCGCGGGACTTCATGCCGTTCATCGACATCGGGGTTCCTCCTCTCGTGGGTAGAGATGAGAATCGGCGCGGCTACGCCGAAGACTGGGCGGTGCCCTTCGGCTGAGTGGCGTTGTCAGAACGGCCCTGCGCACTGGGCCGGTAGCAGGCGACCACCAGCAGCACCAGACCAGGAATGAGGAGCAGGTCGCCAACACTGAGGACCTTCATCAGCACAGGGATGGGGATGAGATCAGCGATCGGGATCCAGAGGGGCGAGACGTCGTCGAGGCGGATGTAACCGGGCGCGTCGGTCGCCAGCTCAGCGCTGGAGTAGCCGGCGGCGCGCGCGCCCGAGAGGCTGTACGGCATCGCGCCGAGGACGGCGATCGGTAGCGAGTTCGACGCGGTTCCGAGCGGGATCAGCGACAGTGCCCATCGGCCCGAGCGACGAGTCCAGAGCGAGCGGTTCAGCCAGCAGAAAGCAATCGCGATGACCACGACCAGGACGGCGTAGATCCGCCGCTCGACGCTCTCCTCGACCTGATCCGGCCACAACCCCTCGACGTGCATGAACTGCAGCGCGGCGACGAGAACGATCAGCCACTTCCCGCGCAGGCTCGTCAGTGAGGTCGCGACGTTCGGACGCGCGACGATGATCAGGCCGATGATCGCTGGCAGCACCATCAGCGTGAGCATTCCTGGCCCGGGCATGCGAAGCAGCGTAATGGCGTCCTGCCTCACCAGGAGGGGGAACGAGGCAATTCGTTCGGTGCTGTTCGGTGCGCTGAGTGCGGCCGGAGGAAGCCGACAGGAAAATCTCCAGGACCGTGTATCAGGCGGTCTGTCGAGCACTCCTTGGTGCTGTCCGGCCCGAGATTCGGGGGAATTCGGTTCGGATGCTGGTGCCGCCGCCTTGGGGGAGGCGGCGGTTTCGGGGCCGCAGCGCGGGTTGGGCACGAGGGGGATGCCCAACCCGCGTCCGGCTTGGGCTCGAACAGGGTCGACCGTCGATGTCGTGCGGCCCAAGACGTGGGCCGGGCGAGGCGGTGAGGGGACTGACTGCCCCGCCCGGCAACCTTCAATTCTTCCGCGCCGGCAGCGCCACGGCAATGGCCGACGGGCGCAGAACTGGAATGTGTTCTAGGCGGAACGGTCCAGGCGGCCGAGGCGCTTGCCGAGCGCGGGGGTGACCCGGTCGACCCAGGTCGCGGTGATGTGGGAGTCGTCGTAGTAGGTGACGACGTCGCCGACGACGAGGGGGCAGCGCTCGGAGCAGACCAGGTCGACGATGTCGACGTACGTCGCCTCGGTGCCCTCGAGCGCGTCCTGGGTCACCTCGTTGGAGTCCACCTCGGTGCCGTCGGCCTTCACCACGCAGTCCTCGAGGAGGTTGCGGGCGTCGGAGAGACACTCGCCGGGGTCGTTGTCGACGGAGGGGACGTCGGCGAAGACGCGTACGTCCGGGGTGACCTTCTCGAAGGCGCTGACGCCGTGGCGTACGCCCTCACGCCACTGCTCCTCGGTCGAGATGCCGTCGCGCTCCTCCATGTCGAGCATGCCGCGGGCGCCGACGACGATCGTGTCCGGGTTGAGCTTGGTGATCTGCTCGTTGGTCCACTTCCGGAAGTCCTCGCACTCCTCGACGGTCATCTTCGAGGACTTCTGCTTCACGCCGTACGCGGCGCAACCGAGCTTCACGAACGGGACCAGCTTCACGCGCTGGCGCTCGGCGAGGGTGTCGAGAGCGGGCAGCCACATCCCGATGTGGGAGTCGCCGACGACGGCGACGGTGCGATCGGCCTTGCCGTCGCCGTAGACGCAGTCGCCGTCGAGCTTCGTCTCGCCGTAGCCCGCGTAGCAGTAGCCGCCGCGCTCGGCCCACGAGTCGCTGGCGTCGAACTTGGCCTCGGGCGGCAGCGGAGCACCCTCCTCGGCGGCCTCGACGGTGGTCTTCAGCACGCCGGTGACCGGCTTGTCGTCGGTCTCGAGGACGTCGGGGTTCTCCTGGAACCACTCCTCGGCGTTGGCCTTGGCGACGTCGACCTGATAGCCGGCGTACGCCTGCGAGCTCGTGCCCGCGACCAGGGCGAGGGCAGCGGCGGCGGGCCAGAGGGCGAGCGCGCGTCGGCCCTTGGTGAGGTGCGGGATCCGGTGGCGCTGGAAGGGCATCTCGATCCAGTGGTAGCTCGCCGCGGAGGCGGCCAGGATGAGCGCCAGCATGATCAGCAGCTGGCGGACGCCGCCGCCGGGGATCGCCTCGGGGGCGAGGATCAGGATCGGCCAGTGCCACAGGTAGAGGCTGAACGAGATGTCACCCAGGTAGCGCAGCGGCTGCTTCGAGAGCAGCCAGCCGGTCGGGGTGGCAGGGCCGGCGATCAGGAGCGCGACCGTGCCGAGCACCGGGACCAGCGCGTGCCAGCCCGGGAAGTGGGTCGCCTCGCTGAAGTTGGCGGTGGCGTAGACGAGGGTGCCGACGCCGACCACGCCGAAGGCCGCTGCGGCGATGCGTCCGCGCGCGGTCGAGGTCGTCGCGACCTGCAGGCGCCCCGCGAGGCAGGCCAGCAGGGCACCGGCGGCGAGCTCGAAGGCGCGGGCCGGGGTGGAGAAGTACGCCGTGGTCGGGTCGGCTGCGGTCGCGTGCAGCGACCAGGCGAAGCTGACCACCGCGACGAGGGCGGCGAGCGCGGTGATCGCGCGGCGGCGGTGGTGCTTCGGGATCCAGAGCGCGACGGCGAGCACCAGCAGCGGCCACACGACGTAGAACTGCTCCTCGACCGAGAGCGACCAGTAGTGCTGGAACGGCGACGGCGCGGCGCTGTGGAAGTAGTCGACGGCCTCCTTGGCGAAGTGCACGTTGGCCAGGAAGACGGCCGCCCAACCCGCGTCGCTCGCGATCTGGTCGGTGCGCGTCTGCGGCAGGACGATCGCGCTGTAGGTGAGTACGACCAGCATCGTCGCGGTCGCCGCCGGCAGGATCCGGCGCGCCCGGCGGGCGTAGAACTGACTGATGCTGACCGTGCCGCTGCGGTCGGTCTCACGCAGCAGCAGGGTGGTGATCAGGAACCCGGACAGGACGAAGAAGACGTCGACTCCGACGAATCCTCCCTCGAACCCTGAGAGCCCCGCATGCCCTGCGATCACCAGACCGACAGCGACGGCACGGAGACCCTGAATATCGGCGCGCCAGTTCGAACTCATTCGGAGGAGAATATGTCAATGGCCCTGTTGGGTCATAGTCGACGGTCCCGCTGGGCGGTCTGATTCTCAGCCGAATCTTCACTTTTGGTGAGCGAGACCGTGGCTGTGGCGATCGAATTTTCGGTTGTGGGGGACGAATGTGCAGTTTCGTCCGTCAGAACTCAAGACTCGGCTGACAGAAGTGAAGATTCGGTGAGAATCGGTCAGAGTCGCTCGCGGAGCCAGGCGAAGTCGCTCGTGTGCTCCGCGGCGCCGCCCGGGGTCTCGCAGATCACCGGGGCGCCGGCGTCGCGGACCACGCCCGCGAGGAGGTCGGGGTCGATGCGTCCGGCGCCGAAGTTGGCGTGGCGGTCGGCTCCGGAGTCGAACTCGTCGCGGGAGTCGTTGCAGTGGACCAGATCGATGCGGCCGGTGATCTTGCGGACGTCCTCCACCACCGTCTCGAGCGGGTTGCCGCCTGCATGGGCGTGGCAGGTGTCGAGGCAGAAGCCGACGTCGTCGGCGCCCTCGGCGGTGGAGATGGCCTCCCAGACCCCGGCGATCCGGTCGAGGTAGCGCGCCATCGCGTTGTCGCCACCCGCGGTGTTCTCGATCAGGAGCGGGACCTTGATGTCGGTCGCCTCGATCGCCTTGCGCCAGTTGTCGAAGCCCTTCGCCGGGTCGTCGTCCTTGTTGACGTGGCCGCCGTGGACGATCAGGCCCTTGGCGCCGACCTCGGCGGCGGTGTCCATGTGCTGCTGGAGGAGCTTGCGGCTCGGGATCCGGATCCGGTTGTTCGTCGTGGCGACGTTGATGATGTAGGGCGCGTGGACGTAGAGATCGACGCCGGCCTCCTCCGCGCGCGCCTTGAGCGCGGCTGCGCCGTCGGCGTACGTCACCACCGGGCCCTTGTAGGACTGCGGGTCGCCGAGGAAGAACTGCACCAGGCTCGCGCCGCGCGCGGTCGCCTCGGCAACGGGGTCGGTCTGGTCTACGTGGGCACCGATCGCAACAGCCATGGGGCCAGTCTAGGACGCGGCACCGACATCCCCGACGGCTTGACTTCATACCTTACGGGGGTATGGTAGGTCGCATGGACGAGCACACCGGGCCCGGAGGTCACGTGGATCACGGATACCTCCACAACAAGAACAAGGAGGCCTATCTCAAGCGCCTCAAGCGCATCGAAGGTCAGGTGCGCGGGCTGCAGCGGATGGTCGAGGACGAGGCCTACTGCATCGACATCCTCACCCAGGTCTCCGCTTCCACGAAGGCGCTCCAGGCGGTCGCTCTGGGGCTGCTCGACGAGCACCTCGGTCACTGCGTCGCCGGTGCGGTCCAGAACGGTGGCGCCGAGGCCGACGAGAAGCTCGCCGAGGCCTCCGCCGCCATCGCTCGCCTCGTCCGATCCTGATTGTCAACAATCCAACAACTCTAGGAAGATTCTCATGAGCACCCAGAACTTCACCGTCGTCGGCATGACCTGTGGCCACTGCGTCGCCTCCGTCACCGAGGAGGTCACCGAGATCGCCGGTGTGAGCGACGTCGACGTCGACCTGGCCTCCGGCAACGTCACCATCACCGCCTCCGAGCCGATCTCCGACGACGCCATCCGTGCGGCCGTCGAAGAGGCCGGCTACTCGCTGGCCTGATCACGATGACCCTCACCGCCGCTACCCCGACCGAGCAGCAGCTCGAGATCGAAGGCATGACCTGCGCGAGCTGCGTGCGTCGTGTCACCAAGGCCATCAGCCGTGTCGAGGGTGTCGAGGACGCCAACGTCAACCTCGCCACCGAGACCGCCCTGGTGCACTTCGATCCCTCCCGCACCGACCTCGCCGAGATCAGCGCCGCCATCGAGAAGGCGGGCTATCAGGCTGTCCTGCGATCGTCGACTGTCGACAATCCACAGGAGCCTCAGGTCGACGAGGACGATCGGGAGATCCGCCGCGAGACAGAGCTCGTCCAGCTCAAGCGGCGCTGGATCACGGCCCTGGCGGTGGGGCTCGGCCTGATGGCCCTGATGTACGTCCCGCTCCCGGTCGACGCCATGGAGCCGGTGATGTCGATCGTGCTCGTGGTCGCGGCGATCACCCAGTGGTGGGCAGGCCGGGACATCTACCTCGCAGCGGCGAGGGGCCTGCGCCACGGCGCGGTCGACATGAACACCCTGGTCACGCTCGGCACCGGCATCGCCTTCGCCTACAGCGCGTTCGTGACCCTGTGGATGGGGCAGGCCGAGGCGTGGGGCCTGCCGCTCCATCTCTACTTCGAGACGGCCCTGGTCATCGTCGCGCTGGTGCTGATGGGTCGCTGGCTCGAGGCCCGGGCCAAGTCGCGTACCGCCGATGCCGTCAAGGCGCTCGTCGGCCTGATGCCGGAGACGGCGACGGTCGTCCGTAATGGTCGCGACGTCACGGTCCCGGTCGCGAACCTGAAGGTCGGCGACCGGATTCGCGTGCGCGCCGGGGAGAAGATCCCGGTCGACGGCCGCATCGTCGCCGGGGCGTCGTACGTCGACGAGTCCATGCTCACCGGCGAGAGCGACCCCGTGCGGAAGACCGAGGGCGACATCGTCATCGGCGCCACGATCAACCAGACCGGCTCGTTCGAGATCGAGGCGACCGCGGTCGGCTCCGAGACCACGCTGGCGCAGATCATCGCGATGGTCGAGTCGGCCCAGGGCTCCGGCACCAAGCTGCAGCGCCTGGCCGACCGGGTCTCCGAGGTGTTCGTGCCCGCCGTCCTGGTCGTCGCCGCGCTGACCTTCGTCGGCTGGCTGGTCCTCGGACCCGACGCCGAGCGGCTCACCAGCGCGGTCACCGCCGCCATCGCGGTCCTCATCATCGCCTGCCCCTGTGCCCTCGGCCTGGCCACGCCCGCCGCGGTCATGGTCGGCGCCGGCCGCGCCGCCGAGCTCGGCGTACTCGTCGGCTCGGGCGAGACCTTGGAGCGCGCCCGCTCCGTCACCGCCATCGTCTTCGACAAGACCGGCACGATCACCCACGGCAAGCCCGAGGTCTCCGAGATCGTCCCCGCCCCCGGCTGGACCCGCGACCAGCTCGTCCGGATCGCCGCCGCCGCCGAGACCGGCAGCGACCACCCGCTCGCCACCGCCCTCCGAGCCCGCGCCGAAACCCCCGCCGAATCTGCACTTCTGGGGGCCGAATCTGCAGAAGTGGGCGACGAGACCCTACTTTCGTCGCCCACAACTACCGACTCGTCCGCCACAACTGAGGTCTCGGCGTTCGAGGCCCACCCGGGGCGCGGGATCAGTGCGGTCGTCGACGGGCGACGAGTGGTCGTCGGCAACTCGGCGATGCTCGCAGAGGAGGGCATCGACGTCGCCGACAACGGCTCGGTCCTGATCGCGGTCGACGGGGCGTACGCCGGGTCGATCCGGGTCGAAGACCAGGTCCGCGACGAGGCCGAGGAGACCGTGCGCCTGCTCGAGGAGTCGGGTGTCGAGGTGCACATCCTCAGCGGCGACGCCGCCGCCACGGTGGCGAAGGTGGCCGACGAGGTCGGCGTACGCCATGCCACCGGCGGCCTGCTGCCCGAGCAGAAGCTCGCCCGGATCCAGGAGCTGCAGGACGAAGGCAAGGTCGTCGCGATGGTCGGCGACGGGATCAACGACGCCCCGGCGCTGGCCCAGGCAGACGTCGGGATCGCGATCGGCACCGGCACCGACGTCGCCCTGGCCGCCTCCGACATCACCCTGGTCGGTGGCGACCTCCGCGGCGTGGTGACCGCTCTGGCACTCTCCCGGCGCACCGTCGCGACGATCAAGCAGGGCCTGTTCTGGGCGTTCGCCTACAACGTGCTCCTCATCCCCGTGGCGGCGCTCGCCCTGCTCGACCCGGTCCTCGCCGGCGCCGCGATGGCGATGAGCTCGGTCAGCGTGGTCACCAACGCACTGCGGCTGCGCGGCTTCCGCCGCCCCGAGACGCCCGAGGCGTACGCCGGCCGGGGTTTCGTCACCCGCGTCCGCGACGGTGGATACCTCCTGGTCACGGCCGTGATCGCGATCTCCATCGGGGCCGGCCTGACCTACCTGTCGCGCACCGAGCCGGCGCAGCGCGGGATGAACGGCATCCTGGAGTGGGCGCAGGGGATGAGCCCGATGCGGCCGTCGATGACGGAGATGCACGAGACCGACATCGCCCCTGTCGCCTCCGACGAGTCGGGCATCGACGTCGCGATCACGCGGCGGGACGGCGGGCTCCGGTTCCTCCTCACGGACGCCGCGACCGGCGACCCGGTGACCGACCTCGGTCGCACCCACCAGGCCTGGATGCATGTCATCGTGACCAGCCAGGACCTCTCCTGGTTCCGCCACCTCCACGCCGAGCCGACCGGCCGTCCGGGCGAGCTCGAGACCGACGTGACCTTCCCCGCCGGAGGCACCTACCGCATCGACACCGAGTTCCGCCGCCGGGCCGACCTGGCCGATGTGCTCGACCGGCAGCAGCTCACCGTCGAAGGTACGCAGCCCCCGGCCGTCCCGCTGGAGGCGAGCCCGAGATCGTCGACTGTCGACAATCTCACCGTCACGCTCGAGGGCACCCCGGTCGCCGACCAGCAGAGCGACCTGCACTTCCGCTTCGAGGACAGCACCGGGAAGATTGTCGACGATCTACAGCCCTACCTCGGGGCGGCCGGCCACGTCGTGGTCATGAGTGCGGACGGCGAGACGTTCGTGCACGGCCACGCCGAAGGCGACGAACTGGCGGTGCCCGGCGCCTCGTTCGGGCCCGAGCTCGGACTGCACCTGGACGTACCGAAGGCCGGTCTCTACCGCCTCTGGGCCCAGTTCCGCCTGGGCAACGGTGAGGTGATTACGGTGCCGTTCACGGTCGAGGCCGTGGATTCGGCTGCGGAAACCGCTGGTTGATACGCTGACGCGTCCCCTTCCACAGATGGATGTGGGACATCGCATCAGCCCTCCTGCCATGGAGAGACCATGGCCGCCGAGTCCGTAGGAGGTGGAGAACGCTATGCGCGCCTATGAAGTAATGGTGATCCTCGAGCCCAGCCTCGATGAGCGCACCGTCGCCCCGACCCTTGACAAGTTCCTGAAGGTCGTCACCACTGATGGTGGCACCGTCGAGAACGTTGACGTCTGGGGACGCCGTCGTCTGGCCTATGAGGTCAACAAGAACGCCGAGGGCATCTACGCCGTCGTCAACCTGACCGCCGAGCCCAAGACCGTTCTGGAGCTCGACCGCCAGCTTGGCCTCAACGAGCAGATCCTGCGTACGAAGGTCATCCGCCCGTCCAAGTGACGCGGATGTCACCGTCGGAATTGTCGGTGCTGGGCCCTATCTTTGGGCTCTAGGCCAATTCATCTGAGTTTGGACTCCTGACCGACACCGACACCCAGATCAGACCAAAGGGAGATCTCATGGCAGGCGACACCGTCATCACCGTGATCGGCAACCTCACCGACGACCCGGAGCTTCGCTTCACACCGTCGGGTGCGGCCGTTGCCAACTTCACGATTGCTTCGACACCCAGCAGCTTCAACCGGCAGACCAACGCGTGGGAGGACGGGGAAACCCTCTTCCTGCGCTGCTCGATCTGGCGCCAGGCCGCTGAGAACGTCGCCGAGTCCCTGCAGCGCGGCATGCGTGTCGTCGCTCAGGGCCGCCTGAAGTCGAGGTCCTACGAGACGCGTGAGGGCGAGAAGCGCACTGTCTTCGAGCTCGAGTGCGACGAGATCGGTCCCTCGCTCCGCTACGCGACCGCCAAGGTCACCAAGGCCAGCCGCCAGTCCGGCGGCCAGGGTGGCGGCGGCGGTTACAACCAGGGTGGCGGCGGTGGCTACAACCAGGGTGGCGGCTACGGCGGCCCCCAGGGCGGTGGCCAGCAGGCTCCGGCCGGTGGCAACGACCCGTGGGCCTCGCCGGCTCCGCAGCAGCCCGCCAACGCGGGCGGCGGCGCGCCGGCCAACGACCCGTGGGCGACCCCGGGCGTGGGCAACGACGAGCCTCCCTTCTGATCAGCAACAAACCAATCCCGAATCCCTCAACCATTCCGGCACTCACCCCATATGCCGCTCCGCGGCGGGGGCCGGGCTTCTAGAAAGGAAGCACCACAATGGCCAAGGCAGTGATTCGCAAGCCTAAGAAGAAGGTTTGCCAGTTCTGCAAGGAGAAGGCGACCGGCGTCGACTACAAGGACGCCACCCTGCTCCGTAAGTTCATCTCCGACCGCGGCAAGATCCGCGCCCGTCGCGTGACCGGCAACTGCGTCCAGCACCAGCGCGACGTGGCCATCGCCGTCAAGAACGCGCGCGAGGTTGCTCTGCTGCCCTACACCTCCACCGGTCGCTGAGGAGGATCGACATGGCTACCAAGATCATCCTTCAGCAGGAGGTCACCGGGCTGGGTTCCGCCGGTGACGTCGTCGAGGTCAAGGACGGCTACGCCCGCAACTACCTGATCCCGCGTGGCGACGCCATCCGGTGGAGCCGCGGCGCCGAGTCGCAGGCCGACTCCATCAAGGCTGCGCGCTCGGCTCGCTCCGTGCGCGACGAGGCTCACGCCGCCGAGATCAAGGGCAAGCTCGAGGCCAACACGGTCAACGTGAAGGTCCGTTCCGGCAAGGACGGCCGCCTCTACGGCGCCGTCACCGCCGCCGACATCGCCTCCGCGGTCGCCGAGACCACCGGCGAGTCGATCGACAAGCGCACCATCGCGCTGGGCAACCCGATCAAGGCGCTCGGTGCTCACGAGGTCTCCGTCAAGCTCCACGACGAGGTGTCCGCCAAGCTGGCCCTCAACGTGGTCCCTGCTTGATCTAGGGATTCCACACAGGCCCGCCTCCTTCGGGAGGCGGGCCTGTTCGTTTTCGCCGAGAAGTCAGGTACGTCGGCCGAAGCGTCACTCCGGTCGGCCGACCGGGGTGACGCCTCGGCTCAGAACTTGTCCGCGATCTCGGTCAGCCTGGCGACGTACGCGGGCCAGTCGTACTCCGAAGGGATGTTGTCGCCGGGCTTGCGCCAGCCGACGGCGCCGTCGGCCTCTTCGCGGAGGATGTCGGCCTGGCCGCCGTGACCGGCGAGGTCGGCGAAGAGGTGCACCAGCATCTGGTGGAGGGTGACTTCCTCACCGCCCCAGTGGGGTACGTGGCCGATGGCGTCCAGCGGCAGTGCCTCGATGGTCTCGTTCCCGTGGGCGATGACCCGACGGTAGAGGTCGATGATGCCGGCGACGGTCTCGTCCTCGGTGGCGTACCAGTCCGCCTGCGGGTCGGTTTCGAAGACCTCGTCGGAGACCAGCTCCTCGGGATGCGGGAACGGACGACCGAACGTTGTCCCGAGATATACGGCCTCGACCCCGGTGACGTGCTTGATGATGCCGAGGAGGTTGGTTCCGGTGGGGGTACGCGGTAGTCGGGCCTCGCGCGCCGGCAGATCCTCCACCTTGGAGATCAGGGCTTCGCGGCGGGCATCGATATAGCTCTTCAACGTGCTCTTCGGGTCAGCGGACATGCCCTGACCTTCGCGCCAAGCCGGACGTGGCGCAACCGACTCTGAGGAATGTTCGACGTGAAACCATCCTCGGGTCGGCACAGCCGGCTCAGACGCCGGTCACGAGCCAGCGGTCGCTGCGCGCACGCAGGGTCAGCACTACGAAACGCGCTCCCATGAAGCCGACCGCGAAGGTGATCCACACCCACACCAGCCCGCCGCCGAGCGCGACGGCCAGCGCGACGAGCGGGACATAGGCGACCAGGGTCCAGACCCCGCCCCAGGCCAGGTAGCGTCCGTCGCCGGCGCCGATGAGCACCCCGTCGAGGACGAAGACGACGCCCGCGATCGGCTGCGCGATCGCCGCCACGAGCACGACCGGCACCAACAGGTCCCGCACTGCTTCGTCCTGGGTGAAGAGTGCGCCGAGGAACGGCGAGAGAGCAGCCAGGAGTACGCCGGCCGCGACCCCGATCACGATGCCCCACCACACCATCCGGGCCGTGATGGCTCGGGTCTCCCGGGTATCGCCGGCCCCCAGCGACCGCCCGGTCAGTGCCTGTGCGGCGATCGCGATCGCATCGAGCACGAAGGCCAGGAACGTCCAGAGCGTGAAGGCGATCTGGTGGGTCGCCAGCCCGACCGCCTGGTCGCCGACGGCGAGATGGGTGACGGCGTACGTCGTGACCAGGAGCGCCATGCGCAGCGTCAGCGTGCGGACCACGAGGGCCACGCCGGCCCGGGCCGAGGCCCGGATCCCAGGTGCATCCGGGCGCAGCGGGACGTTCTGGCCGCGGGCGGCCCGCACCACGACGTACGTCAGCATCCCGGCCGCCAGCACCTGAGCGATCACCGAGCCGATCGCCGAGCCGGCGATGCCGAGGCCGGCGCCGTAGACGAGAGCGAGGTTGAGCACGATGTTGAGTACGTTGGCGACGACCGCCGCGACCAATGGAGTCTTGGTGTCCTGCAGTCCACGCAGCACCCCGGTGGCCGCGAGCATCATCAGCAGCGGTGTCACCCCGAGGACGGCGATCCGGAGGTAGGTCGTCGCCGGGCCGACCACGTCGTCGCCCGCGCCGACCGCCCGGCTGAGTGGCTCGGCCAGAACCATGACCGGAACCGTGACGACGACCCCGATGATGACCGCGAGCCAGATCCCGTCGATGCCCTGGCGTAGCGCACCGGCGGTGTCGCCGGCGCCGATGCGGCGGGCGACCGATGCTGTGGTGCCGTACGCGAGGAAGACGCAGAGCCCGACGATCGTCTGGAGCACGACGCCCGCGACGCCGAGGCCGGCGAGCTCGCGGGTGCCGAGGTGGCCGACGATCGCGGAGTCCGCCAACAGGAAGAGCGGCTCGGCGACGAGGGCCAGGAAGGCGGGGATCGCGAGCCGCCAGATCTCTTTGTCGAGGCCTCGGCGGTCCGTCTTCGAGTAGGTCTTCGCATCCGCCGGGGTCGTCACGGTCTCAAGGTTAAACACCGTCGGCGCGGGGCGTTGTCCAGGGCAGGTGGAAAACCTGTGGAAAACGTCGGTGCGGCGCTATGTCGACAAAACGCCCAAGGCCGCACGACGATCTCGGCAATGAACCCCGGTGGGTTGTCGACTTTCTTTCGTCCACAGCCTATGGACAACAAAAGTGCAGGTCAGGTGGACTTTACTCATCAAGTGACCCCGGTTATGCACAGGCGGCTCCCCAGGCTGTTCACATTGACCAGGGTGTCGTCCACCGCTATCCCCTGGTTATCCCCAGGCCCTGTGGATAACCCTCTGTCGCCGATGTGGCATGCGACGTAAGGTCGCGGAGACTTGAGGTGTCGTCGAAGGTCGGCCCAGGACTGCGTGAACAGAACTGTCGGTGCTGACCCGTAGCGTGGGACCGAATCGACCGAGATCACGCCGCGACGATCCGCAGACCACGGAGGGGCAAGGGAATGAGCGTCACTGAGACCGGCTCGATGAACGGTCCGGGCGACTTCCCGGAGCCGCCGTACGAGGACTGGGGCGACGGCCCCGCGGCGTACGAACCAGGCAACGCTCCGCGCGCGGTCAACGACCGCACGCCACCGCAGGACATGGCTGCCGAGCAGGCCGTCCTCGGTTCGATGCTGATCTCCAAGGACGCCATCGCCGACGTCTCCGAGACGCTGCGCGGCACCGACTTCTACCGGCCGACGCACGAGACCATCTACGACGCGATCATCGATCTCTACGGTCGGGGCGAGCCCGCCGACATGGTCACCGTCGCCGACGAGCTGCGCCGCAAGGCGGAGCTGGAGCGCATCGGCGGCGCCCCTTACCTGCACACGCTCGCCTCCAACGTGCCGATCGCCGCCAACGCGGGCTACTACGGCGAGATCGTCCGGGAGAAGTCGGTCCTGCGCCGCCTGGTCGAGGCCGGCACCAAGATCGTGCAGATCGGCTACGCCGGCGAGGGCGAGGTCGACAACATCGTCGACGAGGCCCAGGCCGAGGTCTTCAAGCTCACCGACAAGCGCTCCGGCGAGGACTACTCCCCGCTCGCCGACATCATGGATGGTGTCCTCGACGAGATCGAGGCGATCTCCAACCGCGAGGCCGGCCTCTACGGCGTCCCCACCGGCTTCGCCGACTTCGACGAGCTGACCAACGGCTTCCACGGCGGCCAGATGATCATCGTCGCGGCGCGACCCGCGATGGGTAAGTCGACGCTGGCGCTCGACTTCTGCCGGGCCGCCTCGATCCACAACAACCTGACCAGCGTCTTCTTCAGCCTGGAGATGAGCCGCTCGGAGATCACCATGCGTCTGCTGAGCGCCGAGGCGAAGGTGCCGCTCAACCACATCCGCAACGGCAACATGTCCGACGACGACTGGAACAAGCTGGCCCGGAAGATGGGCGAGGTCTCCAGCGCGCCGATGTTCATCGACGACAGCCCCAACATGACGATGATGGAGATCCGGAGCAAGGCCAGAAGGCTCAAGCAGCGCCACGATCTCCGGCTCATCGTCATCGACTACCTCCAGCTGATGAGCTCCGGCAAGAAGGTCGAGTCCCGTCAGCTCGAGGTCTCGGAGTTCTCCCGCCAGATCAAGCTGCTGGCCAAGGAGCTCGAGGTCCCGATCATCGCGCTGTCCCAGCTCAACCGTGGTTCCGAGCAGCGCGCCGACAAGCGCCCGGCCGTCTCCGACCTCCGTGAGTCAGGCTCGCTGGAGCAGGACGCCGACATGGTCGTCCTCCTCCACCGCGACGACGTCTACGAGAAGGAGTCGACCCGCCCCGGCGAGGCCGACGTGATCATCGCCAAGCACCGTAACGGCCCCACCCGCGACCTCGTCGTCGCCTTCCAGGGCCACTACAGCCGCTTCGTCGACATGGCCCACTGACTCGGCGCTGATGGATCAGCCCGTCAGGATGGTCATGATCCGGGCGAGAAGAGCCGGTCCAGGTGCTGGTCGATAGCGGCGAGCGCGGCCTCGGGTTCGATCACGCCTAGCTCCAGCAATGGCGTGAGTCCGGTGAGCGAGAGGATGAGGTCGGTCTCGATCGCAGGGTCCCGGTCCGTGGAGATCTGCCCGCCGGCCATCGCCTCTCGGATGAGGTGCTCGACCTTGTCGCGACCCTCGCGGAGCCCGACACGGGCGACCACGCGCAGTTCGGGGTCGTGCAGTGCTTCGAGGACGTACGCCGCATTCATCCGGCTGGTGGCGTGAGCCTCCGGGTGCAGCGGAAGCATCTCGGTGACGACCACCCGCAGGACGTCTCGAGCGTGCGGGGGCTGGTCGAGCCCGGCCAGGTTGCGCGTCACCCGGGAGGAAGTCTGCTCGGCGGCGAACTCCATCGCGAAGGTCAGCATCGAGGCGCGGGACGAGAAGTAGTGCTGAAGCTGCCCGAGGGACACATCCGCCTCGCGGGCGACCTCCCGCATCGTCGCTCGTGGCCAACCCTGTTGCTCGACCACACGCCACAGCGCGTGAGCGATCGCTTCTCGTCGCTCGCGGTGGTCGACCTGCTTCGGCATCCCGTACCCCTTCCAAGTTTCAATACGCGTGACATAATACAGGTGACTTATATCCGCAGTCGAGGGAGTGATGGTGATCGAGGTGCAGCCCCACGACCCGTACGCCTACGCGATCGATCACGCGGTCGCCGTCGCGCTGCTGGCCGACTTCCAGGTCCGGAAGGCGATCGCGCGCGGAGACTTCGAGGACCTGCCCGGCAGCGGTGAGCCGATCGACCTCCCGGACCAGCACGACCCGGAGTGGTGGGTCAGGAAGCTCGTCGAGCGCGAGCACGTCGTGCTGCTGCCACCCTCGATCCAGCTCCGCAAGGACGACGCCGCCCTGGACGAGCATCTGGACCAGCTGGCGGACGAGAACGCCGTACGTCGCGAGATCGACGACTTCAACGCACGCGTGATCCGGGCACGCTACGAACCACCGGCAGGACCGCCGCTGATCACGATGCCGCGCGACCCCGACACCACGGTGGCCGCATGGGCCGAGCGGCGCGCGGCGCGTGCTGCCCGGGCCCGCGCCCGGGTGGCCGAACGCACCGACGATCGGCGACGCCGTCGGTTCCGATTCTTCCGTCGGTATGCTCCGTAGATGGCCGACCTCGATGCCGTCGAAGCCCGGATCTGGGCGCTCCTCGAGCGATACCGCAACGAGCTCGAGGACGCGACGATCTACGGGATGCCGTCGCTGCGCTGGCCGGGTTCCGGCGCGCACGACTACTTCGCCGCGGTCAAGCGGAGCGCGCAGAAGGTGAGCCTCTACGCGATCGCCGTCGACACCTGGCCGGAAGCACTCGAGGGCTCGTCGGAGGCGTTCCGCAAGCGCCGCACGGGCAAGGCGACCTTCTCGTTCCCCACGCTGGACGACGAGATGGCCGCCGAGCTCGAGGCGTTCCTGGAGCGGCTCTACCAGCGCTACCGCGAGCATCACGCCGGCTAGCGAACCGCCCGCTTCACCAGCTCGGTGAGCTTCTCCTCGACGGCCGGGGTCATCGACGTGACGGCGAAGACGGTCGGCCAGATGTCGCCGTCGTCGAGGTTCGCCCACTCCTGGAAGCCGACCTCGGCGTAGCGCATCTTGAACTTCCCGGCGCACTTGTAGAACACCACGACCTTGCCGTCGGCGTTGGCGTAGGCGGGCATGCCGTACCAGGTCTTCGGGGCGAGGTCGGTCGCGTGCGTGGTGACGATCCGGTGGAGCGTCTCGCCGATCGCGCGGTCGTTGTCGTCCATGGCCTCGATCTTCTCGAGGCAGTCTGCGAGATCGGCCGCAGCCTTCTTGCTCCCGGTGCCACGCTTGGCGGCCGTCCTGCGCTCGGCAGCGGCCTCCTTCATGGCGGCCTTCTCTTCCTCGGTGAACGTGCTGCTCTTCGCCATCGGTCTTTCCTTCCTGGCTGGTCTGTTGAGACGAGCCTAGAAAATCGGAAGCCCGTACGCTTCTTCGTTCCTGATCAGTTGGAGCGCGGCTTGAAGACCATGTCGTCACGCACCTCGAGGCCGAGGTCGTCGAGCATGTCGATGAGCACCACCACCACCTGCCGGGTGAGGCGGTCGACGAGCTGGTCCCGGGTCTCGTCGTGATGGTCGAGCCACCAGATGATGCTGGCGTCCACCATGCCCATCAGGCCGGCGAGGATGCCGTCGGAGGGCGTGTCGCTGATGTCGGAGGCGCGGAGGTAGGAGCCCATCGCGTCGATGAGCTCGTCGAGGAAGCGGTTGCGTCCCATCCGCGCGTGGTGCAGGGCCTTGGTCTGCTGCTGCGCGGCGACGAACCGGTAGAGATTGGGGTGTTCGTCGGCCCAGACGACGCAGGGCTCGATGACGCCGCCGATGACCTCACGCGGCGCTCCGGCGCGGGCGAGATGAGGGCGTACGCGGCGGATCAGCTCGGTCGACGCGAACCGGACGACCTCGGCGTCGAGCTGCTCCTTGCTGGCGAAGTGGCGGTAGACGTTCGGGCGGGGGAGTCCGGCGCGCTCGGCGACCTGGGCCATGCCGACGCCCGGGCCGCGTTCCTCGATCGCCGCGACGGCCGCCTCGACCACCTGGGCACGCCGCGCGTCGTTGTCGAGCGCCTCCTTCGCGGAGCGGCGCCGGACAGTGGAATCCACCCACTTCACCACGTCAACCACATGGTCAGCCTAGCGAGACGGCGCCGGCTACACCTTGTATCCAGAGGGTAAGTGGGACACCATGTCCTTGATACACCATGTACCCCGACCCGAAAGGCCTCGCATGTCCCGCCGCTCGCCCTGGATGGACCAGGACCTGGACGACCTTCGCGACCTTGCCCGGACCTTCTTCGAGAAGGAGGTCAAGCCCAACATCGACACCTACATCGCCGACAAGCACGTCGACCGCGACCTGTGGCGCAAGGCGGGCGAGCTGGGCCTGCTGTGCCTCTCGATCCCCGAGGCGTACGGCGGTGGCGGTGGCACCTTCGCCCACGAGGCCGTGCTCATCGAGGAGCAGGCCCGGGTGGGTGACACGTCCTTCGGCGCCTCGCTGCACAGCGGGATCGTGGCCCACTACCTGCTGGCGTACGGCACGGAGGAGCAGAAGAACGAGTGGCTGCCGAAGCTCGCCTCCGGTGAGGTGGTCTCCGCGATCGCGATGACCGAGCCCGGCACCGGATCCGACCTGCAGGGCATCCGCACCAAGGCGATCAAGGACGGCGACGACTACGTCGTCAACGGCGCCAAGACGTTCATCACCAACGGTCTCCTGGCCGACATGGTGCTGGTCGCGGTCAAGACGAACCCCGAGGAGGCCGCGGCCGGGATCTCCCTGGTCATCGTCCCGACCGACACCGACGGCTTCCGGCGCGGCCGCGTGCTCGACAAGATCGGCATGAAGGGGCAGGACACCTGCGAGCTCTTCTTCGACGACGTACGCGTCCCGGCCTCGAACCTGCTCGGCGACAAGGAGGGCGACGGCTTCGTCCAGCTGATGATGCAGCTGCCGCAGGAGCGGCTGATCGTGGCGGTCGGCAGCGTGGCGGCGATGGAGTTCTGCTTCGAGGAGACCCTTCGGTACGTCAACGAGCGCACCGCCTTCGGACGGCCGGTCTTCGGCTTCCAGAACACCAAGTTCGAGATGGCCGAGATCGCGACCGAGGCCCGGGTCGCGCGCTCCTTCATCGACGAGTGCGTCGAGCTGCACGTCAAGGGCGAGCTCGACATCCCGACCGCCGCGATGGCGAAGTACTGGAGCTCCGAGCGCGCCGGCCTCGTCGTCGACAAGTGCGTCCAGCTCTTCGGCGGCTACGGGTTCATGGAGGAGTACCCGATCGCCCGCGCCTTCACCGACCTCCGCGTCCAGCGCATCTACGCCGGAACCACCGAGATCATGAAGGAGATCATCAGTCGATCCCTTCCGGTCCCCACCCGATGAGAACCACGAAGGAGGTCGTCATGAACACGACGACGAACCCGACGACGAACCCGACGACGAACCCGACGACGAACCCGACGACGAACCCGACGACGAACCCGACGACGAAGCAGTCCTACTACGACACCCTGCGGACGCTCTCGGAGGCGTCGGTGGACCAGCACTTCCAGGCGTTCAAGGACATCGCGTGGGACGACCCCGAGTTCCACCTCGACCCGAGCGACGAGCGCTTCATCCTCACCGACGCCGACGAGATCGGCCGTCACGAGTGGTACAAGTCGCTCTCGAAGGAGCGGCAGATCCAGGTCGGCGTCTACCGCTACGCGCAGATCGCGAAGGTCGGGCGACAGTTCGAGCAGGTGCTCATCGCCGGTGTGATGCACCACCTGATCCTGGCCAAGGACGGCAACCCCGAGTTCCGCTACGCCATGCACGAGGTCACCGAGGAGACCCACCACATCCAGATGTTCCAGGAGTCGGTTAACCGGTTCGTGGAGAACGCAGGGGTCGACGGCGTCGCCGGGGCCCCGGGCTGGTTCGCCTGGCTGGCTCCGCTGGTGACGTCGGCCGGGACCTGGTTCCCGGAGATCTTCTTCGTCGGCATCCTCGGTGGCGAGGAGCCGATCGACCACCTGCAGAAGAGCATCATGCGGGCCGGCGGCAGCCACCCGCTGATCGACCGCGTCATGCAGATCCACATCGCCGAGGAGGCGCGCCACATCGGCTTCGCCCACCAGTACCTCGAGCACCACTGGGCGCAGATGAACCCGCTCAAGCGGCGCGCGCTGACCTACCTGTTCCCGGTCGTCATGCGACTCCTGTGCGACGTGATCATGGTGCCGAGCAAGCAGGCGCGCGAGGACATGGGCATCCCGAAGGACGTCGCCAAGGAGATCTGGTGGAAGTCCGAGGACTCCGAGAAGCTCCTGCGCGACCTCTTCTCGGACGTACGCCTCCTGGCCGACAACCTGGGCATCCGCAAGGGGCCGGCCGCGCTGGTCTGGCGGGTCCTCGGCATCGACGGTCGGGCGGCGCGCTTCCGTGCCCAGCCGTCCAGCGCGGCGGTCTGACGTGCTGGCGTACGAGAGTGCCGGCTCGGGCGAGCCGCTGCTCCTGATCCACGGCATCGGTCATCGCCGCCAGGCCTGGCACCCGGTCGTCGACCGGCTCGCCGAGCACCACGAGGTGTTCCTGGTGGACCTGCCCGGGCACGGCGAGTCGCCGGCCCACGCGACCGACGGCCGCTCGCCGCGACAGGCGCTGATCGAGCCGCTGGAGGAGTTCATGGCCGCGGCCGGCATAGAGCGCCCGCACGTGGTGGGCAACAGCCTGGGTGCGCTGATCTCGCTCGAGATGAGCAAGCACGGGCTCGCCCGGAGCGTCACCGCGATCTCCCCGGCCGGCTTCTGGCGCAACGACGTCGAGTTCGCCTACGTGCGCGCGCTGTTCGCCTCGGTCATCGCGACCTCAGGGGTGCTGAGGCCCGTCGCGCCGTGGCTGCTGCGTCACCCCTGGGGCCGGACGCTCGGCCTCAGCTGGGCGAGCGCCCGGCCGACGCTGATCGCGCCGGACGTGGCGTACGCGGACCTGCGGAACATGCTCGACTCCAAGCAGGCCGTGCGCGACATCATCCGCGGTGGCTATCTCTTCGACGGTGCCGTGCCGGCGGACATGCCGATCACGATCGCGTGGGGCAGCAAGGACCGGGTCCTGCGTCCCTACCAGTCCGGACAGGCGCGGCTGCGCCTGCCCGGAGCACGCCACGTCGAGCTGCCCGGCTGCGGTCACGTGCCGATGGCGGACGACCCCGACCTGATCGCCGACACCATCCTGGCGACGACCCAGGGCATGACGGACATGACGACCACGGACCTTCGGAGGACCGCATGACCCAGCGACACGTCGACGTACTCATCGTCGGAGCCGGACTGTCCGGCGTGGGCGTCGCCAGCCAGCTGACCCGCGAACGGACCGGGCGGACGTACGCCATCCTCGAGCGCCGCACCGCGATGGGCGGCACCTGGGACCTGTTCCGCTACCCCGGGATCCGCTCGGACTCCGACATGTTCACCTTCGGCTACGGATTCCGGCCGTGGCACGGCACCAAGGTGCTGGCCGACGGTCCGAGCATCAAGCGCTACATCGAGGAGACCGCGGACGAGTACGGCGTCACGCAGCACACGCACTTCGGCCGCAAGGTCGTCTCCGCGTTCTGGTCCAGCGAGCGCGGCCTGTGGACGACCACGGCGCTCGACGAGACCACCGGCGAGACGGAGGAGTGGACGAGCCACTTCCTCGTCGGCGCGACCGGCTACTACGACTACGACCAGGGCCACCGGCCTGTCTTCCCTGGTGAGGACCGGTTCCAGGGCGAGCTCGTCCACCCGCAGCACTGGCCCGAGGACCTCGACCACACCGGCAAGCGCGTGGTCGTCATCGGCAGCGGCGCCACCGCGATCACCCTGGTCCCGAACATGGCCGAGAAGGCCGAGCACGTCACGATGCTGCAGCGCTCGCCGACGTACGTCGTGCCGGTCCCGGCCGACGACCCGGTCTCGGCTGCGCTCAACCTGCTCAAGGTGCCGAGCCGGGCGGTCTACGGCACCGGCCGCGTACGCAACATCCTGCTGCAGCAGGGCATGTACCGCTTCTGCCGCACCGCCCCCAAGGCCGCCCGGAAGGCGATCCTGACCGCGATCCGCGCCCAGGTCGGCGGCGAGGTGGACATGAAGCACTTCGAGCCGAGCTACAACCCCTGGGACGAGCGGCTGTGCGTGGTGCCGAACGGCGACCTGTTCGCCGTCCTGCGGCGGGGCGAGGCGTCGATCGTCACCGACACGATCGACACCTTCACCGAGACCGGCATCCGGCTGGCGTCCGGCGAGGAGATCCCCGCCGACATCGTCATCACCGCCACCGGACTCACGATCCAGCTGCTCGGCGGCATGCGCGTCGAGGTCGACGGTCAGCCGGTCGACACCCGCGACCGGATGCTCTACAAGGGCACCCTGGTCGAGGGCATGCCCAACGCGATGATCGTGATGGGCTACACCAACGCGTCGTGGACGCTGAAGGCCGACCTCGCCGGTGCGTACCTGTGCCGCCTGCTCAAGCACATGGCCCGCAACGGCTACGGCCAGGTGGTCGCCGAGGCGGCGGGTGATGATCGCGACGACGTCTCCGTGATGGGCGCCTCGATGCGGTCGGGCTACATCCAGCGCGGCGACGCCGTGATGCCTCGCCAGGGCAAGCGGGCACCGTGGCAGATCCGGCAGGACTACCTCTACGACACCCGTGAGCTGCGGCTCCGCTCCGTCGACGACCCGAACCTGCGGTTCACGGCGCGGACTTCGCCGGCGGCCGTGGCCGTCGGGGAACGGGTGCCCGCCTAGCGCCCGTCCTGAGGCGCCCGCCCGACGACGATGGCACCCGGGACCTCGTCGTCGGGCCGCATGAGCAGCTCGGCCTCGATGTCGAACCCGGCCTCCCGAAGCGAGCGCGAGATCTGCTCGGGCGGACGGCGATGGCTGTCGACGTTGATCGGGCGCCCGGTGTAGCCGGTGGTCGAATGCCGAGTCTCGTCGCCGACGTGGAACCCGACCAGCACCGTGCCGCCGGGCCGCAGCACCCGCCGGAACTCCGCGAACACCCTCGGCACCACCGCGTCGGGGATGTGGATGACGGACCAGAAGGCGAGTACGCCGCCCACGGATCCGTCCGCCAGCGGCAGATCGGTCATCGACCCGACCTCGAACCCGAGATCAGGATGGTCGTGCCGGGCGATGGCGATCATCTCGGGGGAGAGGTCGATCCCGAACGCGTCGACGCCGAGGTCGTGGAGGTGCCGGGTGACGTACCCGGGGCCGCAGCCGACATCGGCCACCGGCCCGCCCCCGCCGGCACGCACCGACTCGGCGAACACGGCCAGACCGGCGCGCAGGTACGGACGATCGTCCAGCAGGCCGCGTACCTGCTCGGCATAGCCGGCGGCATCGGTGTCGTACGACTCGCGGGTCTGGTTCAGCCAGTTGTCGGGCATCGAAAGTTGACTTTAGGGCACGGCGGACCGCGAGATACTGAGGCAAGCCGCGTGGGGGCCCGGCATCCAGCTGGTCCGAGAGACGAACGGGACACACCATGACCACGCACGACCGTCCGAGCAGGGCTGAGCTGCACGACCGGCCCGGCCCGCTTCGGGGCACCTCCTGGGAGCTCTTCGAGGACCCGTGGCGCGGCACCCCGTCGTTCGCGGACGAGCAGGGCGTGGTGGCCGCGGCCGGCTTGGTTCAGCTGGGGGAGGCCTTCGGGCTGGACTACCCGGTCAACGCGTTCATGCCCGGGATGTCCCAGACCAGGAAGCCGTCCGAGCACGTCATCTACGGCAACCACCCGGCTCACCGCGACGACTATCTCGACCGCTACTACCTGCAGTCCTCGACGCAGGTCGACGGGCTGCGTCACCGGCGGGCCGATGACGCCGGGTTCTACGGCGGGACCGCCGACGAGCTGATCATCCCGGGGACGGAGGACATCGGCATCCAGGTCTGGGCCGACCGCCCCATCGTCAGCCGGGGCGTCCTGGTGGACATCGCCGGCCTCCTCGCCCGGCGCGAGGAGACTCTCGACCACGAGGCCGGCCAGCCGATCCCGTACGACTACATCGACCAGGCCCTCACCGCGCAGGCGATCGAGCTGCGTACCGGTGACATCGTCATGCTCCACACCGGGTGGTGCGAGTGGTTCCTCGAGCTCACCGCCGAGCAGAAGCTGGCCCAGCAGGCTCTCCGTCGCGCCACGGGGATCGCGCAGAGCGAGGAGGTGCTCGACTGGGCCTGGGACACGGGTCTGGCCCTGCTCGCCGCCGACACCTTCGCGGTCGAGTGCCTGCCGCCCGTCCCTGACTCGCCGTTCCTCCGGTCGGCGCCGAACGACCGCGGCATGATGCACCAGGAGTTCCTGGCCAAGCTCGGCATGCCGCTCGGTGAGCTGTGGCGGCTGGGGCCGTTGGCACGCCGCATGGACGCGCTGCAGCGATGGGAGGCCTTCCTCAGCGTCAAGCCGCTCAATGTCATCGGTGCCACCGGCTCACCGGCGAACGCCGTCGCCATCCTCTGACGGTCCCGTAGGTTGGGGGCGAACGCAGCCAACACCGGAGCGAGGGGGTGCCGTGCGCCGCTGGGTGCGCCGGTCCTTGTGGGACGTGGTCCCACGCGACCACCGTCCGAGCGACGCCGCTCTGCGCCGCCGCCGGTTGGTCACGATCGGCTTCGGTGTGCTCGGCGCGGCGGTGCTCGGGGTCTCGCTGCGCATCGAGCCGGGCAGCGCCTGGTTCTATCCGGCGGCCCTCGTCCTGGCCGGGGTGTGGGCGATCGGTGCCTTCGCGTCCGGGCCGCTGCACCTCGGCCGGATCGGCGCCTGGAGCCGGGAGGAGGGCGAGCATCGCTTCGTACGCCCGGTGCTGTCGCCGATCCTGGTCGGCCTGGGCCTGGCGGGCATCTTCGTGATCGGCGGTCTGGTCGTGCGCGAGATCGACTGGCTGGACCGGCAGGTGCGCTCGGTGCTCGACTTCGCCGACCAGGGCTCGCTGCCGATCCTCGTCGTGGTGACGGCGGTCAACGGGGTGGCGGAGGAGCTGTTCTTCCGAGGCGCGGTCTATGCCGCCCTGCCTCGCCATGCCGTCGCCTGGACGTCGGTGGCCTATGTGCTCGCGACGCTGGCGACCGGCAACGTGATGCTGGCCTTCGCAGCGATCCTGCTCGGTGTCGTGGTCGGGCTCGAACGGCGCGCATCCGGCGGCGTCCTCGCGCCGATCCTCACCCACTGCACGTGGTCGCTGTCGATGCTGCTCGCGCTGCCCCTGCTCTTCGGCTGAGGCACCGGTGGCTCAGAGCGCGTTCTCCTCGGCCAGCCGCTCGGCCAGGGCGCGACGTACGGCCTCCCGGTAGGGCAGCGGTTCGCCGGGCACGATATCGAGGATGCGACGGTCGCGCACGACGACCTCGGTGGTCATGGAGTCGATCAGGTTGCGCCCGGTGGTCACGTCGATGTCGGTGACCAGCGCCAGCCAGTACGACGACAGTCGGGGCGTCAGCACCGGCACCGGGACGACCGGGATCGATCGGCCGTTGGCCACCTCGGAGGCGATGGTCAGCATGTCGACGTACGTCATCGCCTCCGGGCCGCCGATCTCGAAGACCTCGCCGATGGCGTCCTCGTTGTCGATGACGCCGGCGAGATAGCGGATCACGTCGTCGACGGCGACGGGCTGCGTGCGGGTCGCGGTCCACCTCGGCACCACCATGGCAGGAAGGTTCTTGACCAGCTGCCGGGTCAGCTCCCAGGAGATGCCGCCCCGACCGACGACGATCGCGGCCCGCAGCACCGTTACCGGGACGCCGGCCTCGCCGAGGAGATTCTCGACCTCGCGTCGCGAGCGCAGGTGGGGTGAGAGGTCCCCGTCGTCGCCGAGCCCACCGAGATAGACGATCTGGCGCACCCCGGCCCGGGCGGCGGCGGCCCCGAAGGACCGTGCGGCCCGGGCGTCGCGCTCCTCGAAGTCGTCGTGGTCGAGCGAGTGCACCAGGTAGACCGCCACGTCGACCCCGTCGAGCGCGGCCGGCAGGGTGGCGGGGTCGTCGACGTCGGCACCCACCGGTTCGCCGGGGCCGTCGTAGTCGTCCGGGCGCCGGGTCATCGCCCGCACCGTGAGATCGCGTTCGGTCAGCTCAGCGACCAGCCGCCGACCGACGAACCCGGTCGCGCCGGTGACGAGCACAGTGGTCGAGGTCTCCATGGGTCGAGCCTACGGACGGCGTCAGGTGATGCGACGCGACGCGCGGGCGGTTCTTCTCGTCGCGCCCGACGACGTCAGACCGGACGGCAGTCCTGCCCGCACCCGTCCTCGGAGACCGGCCCGGACGCGTGCGACGCCGGCCGGTGCAGCACCGCGCCGGTGGGTGTCACGAGGACGTCGGATCCCTCGACACGGCCGGTGCCGTCGACGATCAGCGCATGGTCGCGCGGTGTGAGCGGGGCGTACGTCAGGGTGAGCACCGGGTTGGCGGCGAGATTCGCGCGGGTGCCGCCGCCGGGATCGGAGATCCGCAACGTCGAGCCCTCGACGACCGGATCCACGACCACGACCTTGATCCGCTCGCCCGCGGTGGTCAGCAGGAAGCCGCTGCCGAACCGCTGGAGGGTCGAGGCGAGATCAGGAAGCGCGACCGGGATGCTCACCCTGCCACCATATTCCTCTCGGGCAGGGTGAGCGCCCAGATCCATCAGCTGCCGTTGACACCCTTCGCGATCTTGTCGCCGAGGTCCTTGTCGATGTTCCGCCAGTAGTCGATGGCGCGTGCCAGCACCTTGTCCGAGACGCCGTCGGAGAGATGGCCGACGACGTTGGAGGCGAGACGGTCGCGGGCGGCGTCGTCGAGCACGTCGCGTACGAGGGTGCCGGCCTGGCCCCAGTCGTCGTCGTCCTTGCGCAGCGTGTAGGCCGAGCGCACCATCTCGCCGTCGCTGGCCCACACGGCCGTCTCGGGGTAGCGCTCGGGATCGGCCTGCGGTCCGCCGTACGAGTTCGGCGCGTAGACCGGGTCGGACACGTTCTGCATCCGCATCGCCCCGTCCTTGGAATAGCTGTGGACGGGCGCCTTCGGCTGGTTGACCGGGATCTGTTGGTAGTTCGTCCCGAGCCGTGCCCGGTGCGCGTCGGCGTAGGAGAAGCCGCGGGCAAGGAGCATCTTGTCCGGGCTGAGCCCGGTGCCCGGGACGATGTTGTTGGGCTGGAAGGCGGCCTGCTCGATCTCGGTGTGGTAGTCGGTGACGTTGCGGTCGAGCGTCATCTTTCCGACCTCGATGAGCGGGTAGTCGCCGTGCGGCCACACCTTCGTCAGGTCGAACGGGTTGAAGCGATACGTGCGGGCGTCCTCGAACGGCATGATCTGCATGTGGAGCGTCCACGACGGGTGGTCGCCGGCCTCGATCGTGTCGTAGAGGTCTCGCTGGTGGTAGTCGCCGTCGGCACCGGCCAGATGGTCAGCCTCCTCCTGGGTGAGGAACTCGATGCCCTGGTCGGTCTTGAAGTGGTACTTCACCCAGAACCGCTCGCCCGCGGAGTTGATCCACAGATAGGTGTGGCTGGAGTAGCCGTTCATGTGGCGCCAGCTCTTCGGGATGCCGCGGTCTCCCATCAACCAGGTGACCTGGTGGGCCGACTCCGGTGAGAGGGTCCAGAAGTCCCACTGCATGTCATGGTCGCGCAGGTTGTTGGCAGCCCGCCGCTTCTGCGAGCGGATGAAGTGCTGGAACTTCATGGGGTCGCGGATGAAGAAGACGGGCGTGTTGTTGCCGACCAGGTCGAAGTTGCCCTCGCTGGTGTAGAACTTCAGCGCGAACCCGCGCGGGTCGCGCCACGTGTCGGGGCTGCCTCGCTCGCCCGCGACGGTCGAGAACCGGGCCAGCAGCTCGGTGGTGGCGCCCGGTTGGAAGACCGCGGCCTTGGTGTAGGCGCTGACGTCCCCGGTCACTTGGAACCTGCCGAACGCGCCGCCACCCTTCGCGTGCGGCTGGCGCTCCGGGATCCGCTCCCGGTTGAACTGGGCCATCTGCTCGATCAGGTAGTGATCCTGGAGCAGGATCGGCCCGTCAGGACCGACGGTGAGCGAGTGCTCGTCGCTCGCGACCGGGACGCCTGCGTCGGTGGTCGTGGGCTTCTGATCCGCCATGGTGGTGCCTTCCCGTTGTCTGCTGATGGACTCGAGGTGCTCGGCTCCGGCGTCTGGGGCGACCCCTGGAACAACCCGTTTGCCTGCGGAAGCCAGCGTTGAATCACGTTGCCGCTCCGTCCGGCGGCTGTCAAGGGGACGCTCGGCCGACGCGTCGACATCGGATCGCCGGCGGGGTATCGGGGATCATGGAGGCATGGCGATGATTGGCAAGCGGGTCGCGCTCGCCCTGGGGGCAGGCGGTGCACGGGGTTACGCCCACCTGGGCGTCGTACAGGAGCTGCGGGCGCGGGGACACGAGATCGTGGCGGTCGCGGGCACCTCGATGGGGGCGCTGGTCGGCGGCCTGGTCGCGGCCGGCAAGGACGAGGAGTTCGCCGACTGGGCGACGGCGCTGCGTCAGATCGACGTGCTGCGGCTGCTCGACCCGAAGTGGCGGGCGGGCGGTGCGTTCAACGCCGAGGGCGTCGTCGCGGAGCTGGAGAACCTGCTGGGCGAGCAGCTCATCGAGGATCTGCCGGTCCCGTTCACCGCGGTCGCGACCGACCTGGAGTCGCACCGCGAGGTGTGGTTTCAGCGCGGCCCGCTGGTCAAGGCGATCCGGGCCTCGATCGGCATCCCCGGCGTCTTCCTGCCGGTGATGTGGAACGGCCGGGTGCTCGTCGACGGCGGCCTGCTCAACCCGCTGCCGATGGATCCGACCGCCGCCACGCCGGCCGACTTGACCATCGCGGTCTCGCTGCAGGGCCGGCGCACCCAGCGCGGGACGCAGTCGCCGGCGGTCGAGAACTCCGCCGACGTCGCCGCTGATGAGGACGGTACGAAGGTCTTCCGGCGGCTCCGCGGCAAGCTGGGCGTCGGCGGCGAGATGTCCACGGCGCCGAGGGCGGAGTCGAACCGTGCTCAGCCCGACCTGCGCGTCGCCGACGTCATGACGCTGTCGTGGGATGCCATGCAGGAGATGATCGCGCGCTACCGGCTGGCGGGGCTGCCGCCCGACGTCCTGATCACCGTGCCGGTGGACGCAGCCCGCACGCTCGACTTCCATCGCGCCGCCGAGATGATCGAGCTCGGCCGGCAGTTGACGGTCAAGGCGCTCGACGACGCCGGCTGCTGAGGCTGTCTTCCTTGGTCAGGCGCAGGTCAACGCCCTGCGAGGAGACGGGAGCGCCCGCCTGCCCGCAGGGCATGACCGCCCTGCCCACTGGGGCTAGGACCGCAGGGGTTCACGCCAGCGTGGACGTGTCGATCACGAAGCGGTAGCGCACGTCGGAGGCCAGGACCCGGGCGTACGCCTCGTTGATCTGGTCCGCCGAGATCACCTCGACCTCGGAGCCGATGCCGTGCTCGGCGCAGAAGTCGAGCATCTCCTGGGTCAGCGCGATGCCGCCGATCATCGAGCCGGCGAAGTTGCGGCGGTTGGTGAGCAGCGAGAACACGTTGACACTCAGCGGCGCCGGCGGGGCGCCGACGTTGACCAGGGTGCCGTCCACGTCGAGCAGCCCGAGGTAGTCGTCGACGGGGATCTCGGCACTGACCGTGTTCACGATCAGGTCGAAGCTGTTCTTCAGGGCCGAGAACGTCGCCGGGTCCGAGGTGGCGTAGTAGTGGTCCGCGCCGAGCCGCAGGCCGTCCTCCTGCTTCTTCAGCGACTGCGAGAGCACGGTGACCTCGGCGCCCATCGCGTGGGCGATCTTGACGCCCATGTGGCCCAGCCCGCCGAGCCCGACGATCGCGACCCTCTTGCCCGGGCCGGCGCCCCACTTCTTCAGGGGCGCGTACGTGGTGATGCCGGCGCACAGCAGCGGCGTCGCGGTCGCCGGGTCCATGCCCTCGGGCACCTTGAGCGCGAAGTGGGCGTCGACGACCACGTGGGTCGAGTAGCCGCCCTGGGTGAACGAGCCGTCGCGGTCCTTCGCGGCGTACGTCCCGACCCCGCCGCCGGGGGTCGAGCAGTGCTGCTCGTCGCCGTTGCGGCAGTGGTCGCACTCGCGGCACGAGTTCACGAAGCAGCCGACGCCGACGCGGTCGCCGACCTGGTGGGCGGTGACCGAGGAGCCGACCTCGGTGACGCAGCCGACGATCTCGTGGCCCGGGACGACCGGGAACGGCTGCGGGCCCCAGTCACCGTTGACGGTGTGGATGTCGGAGTGGCAGATGCCGGCGTACTCGATCGCGATGAGGACGTCGTTCGCGCCGACCTCGCGGCGCTCGATGGTGGTCGGGGCCAGCGGCTCGCCAGCGGAAGGTGCTGCGTACGCGTTGACGCGCATGGATGTACTCCTGGGGTCTGAGATAGGTGGATCAGTGGTTCTCGCGACTGCGGATCCGGTCGGCGAGCGCGTGAGCCTGCTCGCCGATCTCCTCGGCGCGGGCCTCCTCGCCCGCGGAGACCGCTCGCCAGTAGTCGGTCTTGAGACCGACGTACGCCCGCCGGAGCTCGAGATGCTCGGCCTCCCGGGCGAGGCGCTCGGCATGGCCGATGAGCAGGTCGATCTGCTCCTCGGCGCCGTCTCGGCCGAGGCGGCCGTTGGTGACGTACGTCCTCATGTCGTCGATCGAGAGGCCGATCGCGGCCAGGCACGCGACACCGGTCAGCTGGTCCAGGTCGGTCTCGTCATAGACCCGGTGGCCGCTGCTGGCGCCGCGGCTGACCGGCGAGATCAGCCCGATCGTCTCGTAGTAGCGCAGGGTGCTGGCCGGCAGTCCGGTCAGCGTCGCCACCTCTCGGATCGTGTAGTTCCGAGTCGCTGATGCAGTCACACCAACGACGCTAAGAACTTCAAGTACTTGAAGTCAAAGGGCAGATTTATCGACTTGTCCATCATCCTGCGAGACACTGCTGACCCGGGTGTCCCGGGGCCGGACCGGGTGACTGTGGACGCACACCCCGACGACGAAAGGCTCGGCAATGTCAGTGGTCGATGTGATCGCTCCTTCGACGGTTCGGCAAGAACACCTCTTCGAGCAGATCGCCATCCGTCTCCCTGATGAGGTCGACGGCGATTGGACGGCGGTCGTCTTCAACCACCGCAACCTCTCGAGCGTCTCCGACGGCCGCATCGACATCCATCGACCAGGTGGCTACATCGACTACTCCGTGCCTCCGGACGTGGTCATCCCGTTGATCGAGGAGCTCAGGCAGGTCATGTACCGGCCCGGGAGGGGCACCTGGTTGTCCGGGCAATGGACCATCACCGACATCGACGGCAACGGGGAGAAGATCTCGGCCGACGCCTCGTTCAATCGCGACGACGAGCCCTTGTGGCGCCGCGCAGTGAACCCTGAGATGTACGCCCTCGACCTCGAAGCCTTTCCGCGCGACCAGGAGAGCACCCCTGACTGGCTACGTCAGAAGGTCGCTGAGGCACGCAGAGCGTCCTAGGCACCCACCCCCGCGGGACCGACGTTCCCCGCGCTTCTGAAGGGCTCGATCAGCGTCGTCGAAAAAGGTCGGAACTTCCGCTTGACCTTGACCCAGCGTCAACCCTCGACGCTGTTCGACATGAACCCGACACCAGCAATCCAGATCGCCGGACTGACCAAGTCCTACGGCGACGTACACGTCCTCCAGGGCGTCGACCTGAGCGTCGAGAAGGGGAGCATCTTCGCCCTCCTCGGCTCCAACGGCGCCGGCAAGACCACGACCGTGAAGATCCTGACCACGCTGCTCAAGGCGGACGGCGGCCAGGCGACGGTCAACGGCTTCGATGTCGCCACCCAGGCCCAGGACGTACGCACGTCCATCAGTCTCACCGGCCAGTTCGCCGCGGTCGACGAGATCCTGACCGGTCGCGAGAACCTCATCCTGATCGCCAAGCTGCTCCGGCAGAAGAACCCGGGTGCGGTCGCCGACGAGCTCCTCGCCCGGTTCTCGCTCACCGAGGCCGGCAACCGCAAGGTCGCGACGTACTCCGGTGGTATGCGCCGCCGGATCGACATCGCGATGAGCCTGATCGGCAACCCACCGGTGATCTTCCTCGACGAGCCGACCACCGGCCTCGACCCCGAGGCGCGGATCGAGGTGTGGGCCACCGTCAAGGAGCTCGCCGACAGCGGCACGACGGTCCTGCTCACCACCCAGTACCTCGAGGAGGCCGAGCATCTCGCCGACCGGATCGCGATCCTCCACGAGGGCCGCATCATCGCCAACGGAACCCTCGCCGAGCTCAAGGCGATGTTCCCGCCGGCCAAGCAGGAGTACGTCGAGAAGCAGCCGTCCCTCGAGGAGATCTTCCTCGCCATCACGAGCAAGTCCAACGGCAAGTCCGCCGGCACGAACACCGTGAAGGAGTCACGATGACCACCCGATTCTTCGGCGACACCGCCGTCCTGCTCGGCCGCTCCCTGCGACACATCGGCCGCAGCCCCGACACCATCGTCACCACCGCGATCACGCCGGTCGCGATGATGCTCATGTTCGTGTACGTCTTCGGCGGCGCGATCGACACCGGCTCCCACGAGAGCTACGTCAGCTATCAGCTACCCGGCATCCTGTTGATCACCATCGCCTCCGGCATCGCCTACACCGCCTACCGTCTGTTCCAGGACAAGAACGGTGGCATGTTCGACCGGTTCCAGTCGATGCCGATCGCCCGGTCCGCGGTGCTGTGGGGTCACGTGCTGACCTCGGTGGTCGCGAACATGATCTCGCTGGTCGTGGTGGTGCTCGTCGCCCTGCTGATGGGCTTCCGCACCGGTGCGAGCGTGCTCGACTGGCTCGCGGTCGTCGGCATCCTGGCCCTGTTCACCCTCGCGCTGACCTGGCTCGCGGTGGTCCCGGGGCTGACCGCCGGCACGGTCGAGGGAGCCAGCGCGTTCTCCTACCCGCTGATCTTCCTGCCCTTCCTCAGCTCGGCGTTCGTGCCGACCGACACGATGCCCGGCCCGGTGCGAGCCTTCGCCGAGCACCAGCCGGTCACCTCGATCGTCGACTCCATCCGGGCGATCTTCTCCGGTCAGGAGCTGGGCAACGAGCTGTGGATCGCACTGGCCTGGTGCGTCGGCCTCCTGGTCGTCGCGTACGTCCTGGCCACCGCCGCCTACCGTCGCAAGTTCGCCTAAACCACGAGACAAACCCGGGCGTTCCCGTCACTATTCGGGGATGCTCACGATCAGCCAGCTGGCTTCCTCCGCAGGGGTCACCGTCCGGGCAGTGCGCCACTACCACGCCAAAGGGTTGCTGGTGGAGCCCGAGCGCGACCACTCGGGATACCGGCGCCACGACGCCGCTGCCGTGGTCGACCTGATCAAGATCCGCATCCTCGCCGACGCCGGCGTCCCGCTCTCCCGTGTCAAGGAGCTGCTGGACGCCGGCGACGACGATTTCAAGAAGGCGGTCGCCGAGATCGACAAGCGCCTCCGCCTCGAGATCCGCGAGCGCCAGGCCCACCGCGAGCGGATCGCCCGCCTCGTCCACGGTGACGGTCTCGCCCTCCCGCCGGAGGCGGTCGCCTACCTGGAGCGGATGCGGGAGCTCGGCATCCCGCAGCGGATCATCGACGGCGAGCGCGACGCCTGGATCCTCGTCGCCGCCCAGCAGCCGCAGAGCATGGAGGCGTTCATCCGCAGCAAGGTCGGCCAGCTCGACGACCCCTCGGTCGTGGGGACCTACAAGGAGCTGGAGGCCATGCTCGACTGGCTCCCCGGAGACCCCCGCCTGGAGGCCATGGCCGACCGGATCGTCTCCCAGCTCGAGGCGATCTCACCCGAGGACTGGGCCGCCTACGTCGACGACGACCAGGCCATGCCGCCCGAGCTCGTCGCCCTGCTCGACTCGATGTTCGTCGAGCAGGTCCCCGTCGCCGGCGACCTCATGCGCCTGGTCGAGAAGCGCGGCTACACCGGCTGGACCAAGCTCGAGCGGATCCAGGACTAGCAGGACGTACGCCTGGGGTGATCGTCGGCGGTTCAGGTGCCAGTGCCCGGCCGATCATCTGCTGACGACGGCCGTCGCGGTCTCGTCGGGTTCGGCGCTCGCTTCCGCCAGCAGCTCCCCGTCGGCCGCCCAGATGCCCGAGTGTCCGGAGGTCCGGTCGAAACCGCCGCCGGTGGGGCCCGCGAAGGCTGCCGCGGCGACCCACACCCCGTGGTCGGCCGCGACCCGGCGGGCGCGTTCGCCGAGGACATCGACCTCGTGGTCGGCGTGGATGACTCCAGCGACGTACCCGTCGATGCCCAGCGCTGCGGTCTGCGCGGCGTGCTCGGGAATGCCCGTGTCCCGGCAGAGGGCAAGCCCCAGCCGCCACCCGTCGACCTCGATCACGGCCGGTTCGCCGGGGAGGAAGCGGTCGGCCTCGCTTCCGTGCAGGTGCACCTTCCCGTAGGTGACGCGTGCGCCACTGCCGTCGATGGCGAGGACGCCGATGTACGGACCTGGCACGGGCGCGCCGGCCAGGGCAAGCGCCCCGCTCTCGGTGCATGCGGCGACGATGGGAGCCAGGCGCTCGTCGTCCGGACCCACCGTCGCCGCCTCCAGCTCGTATCCCGTCAACGACAACTCCGGGAAGACCACCACCCGTGCGTTCGCCGCCCGAATGGCCTCCGCATGCGCCGCGGCGTTCGCCTCCACGTCGAAAGGCGTGCACCTCGGCTGTGCCACGGCGATGCTCAACCGCTGATCCACTGTCACTCCTGGGTGTGGGGGTGAGCTGTGGTCACCGGGCGAAGATCGAGCACGGCAAGACCCTAGACACCTGAGCCCAACACCGCGACATCTTTCCTGCGGCACGCTTCCTCAGGTACCCCAGCCGATCGCGAGCTCGACCGCCCGCCGCCACCGTGCGAACTCGGCCCCGAGCCCGGCCGCATAGGCGGCACCGCGCGAGACCGTCTCGGCCACCATCGGACGGACGACGGGGATGTCGAGGAAGTCGGCGATGGTCTGCATGAGGAGGTTGTCGGCGGTCATGCCGCCGTCGACGGCCAGCCGGGTCAGCGGCGCCGAGGCGTCGGCGTTCATCGCGTCGATGACCTCGCGGGTCTGCCAGGCGGTGGCCTCGAGGACGGCTCGACACAGGTGCGCCTTGGTGACGTACGAGGTCAGCCCGACGATCACGCCGCGAGCATCGGGCTCCCAGTGGGGTGCGTACAGACCCGTGAACGCCGGGACGACGTAGCAGCCACCGTTGTCGGCGACGGTCAGTGCCTGGGTCTCGATCTCGGCCGCCGAGCGGATCAGGCCGAGGCTGTCACGGAACCACTGCACCAGCGAGCCGGCGACGGCGATCGACCCTTCCAGCGCATACGCGGCGGGCTCACCCTCCATCGCGTGCGCGACCGTGGTGATCAGTCCGTGCTGCGAGCGCACCGGCGACGTGCCGGTGTTGAGGAGCAGGAACCCGCCGGTGCCGAAGGTGCACTTCGCGTCGCCGCGATCGAAGCCCGCCTGTCCGAACAGTGATGCCTGCTGGTCGCCGATCACTGCCGTCAACGCGATCCCCGCGATCGGCGCGACCGTGGTCCCGAAGGAGGAGACCGTCGGCCGGATCTCGGGCAGCATCGCCCGGGGAACCCGCATCGCCGCCAGCAGCTCCGGGTCCCAGTCGAGGGTGCCGAGGTTCATCAGCATCGTCCGGCTGGCGTTGGTCACGTCCGTGACATGAACCCCGCCGGAAGTCCCGTTGGCTGGCCCGCCGGTCAGGTTCCAGACCAGCCACGAGTCCATCGTCCCGAAGAGCAGGTCCCCACGCTCCGCGCGCTCGCGCAACGACGGAGACGAGTCGAGCAGCCAGCGCACCTTCGGCCCGGAGAAGTACGTCACCAGCGGCAGCCCGCTCCGAGCCTGGATCTCCTCCTCCGGCATGTCCGCGGCCACCGCAGGCAGCACGGAAGACGACCGGGTGTCCTGCCACACGATCGCGTGGTGGACCGGCCGGCCGGTGTGCCGGTCCCACACCACCGTGGTCTCGCGCTGGTTGGTGATCCCGAGCCCGACGACCTGGTCCACGGAAGCACCCGCATCCGCGAGCGCCTCCGGAAGCACCCGGCAGACGATGTCCCAGATCTCCATCGGGTCGTGCTCGACCCAGCCCGCGCGCGGATAGTGCTGATGATGCTCCCGCTGCGCCAGCGAGACCATCCGTCCCTCGCGGTCGAAGAGCATGCACCGGGTCGACGTCGTGCCCTGATCGAGCGCGGCCACATAGAGAGGAGGATTCATGCCGCCCGGCCGTGACCGAGCGCCCGTGAGATCGACCGGGAGACACCGACGACCTCCTCGACGAGATCGTGGCGAGGAAGCTCGCGCGCGTCGCAGAGCCGTACCACCGGTCCCGCGATGCCCACAGCTGCGACGACATAGCCACCGCGGTCACGCACCGGCGCCGCGATCGCGGCCAGCTCCGGTCGTACCTCGGAGACGGCCGCGGCCCACCCGGTGTCGCGTGTGTCCGCCAGCGCGCGCAGCAGCGCCGTGCGGTCGGTGATCGTCCGGAACGTCAGCCGGTCCAGCCGCTGCCCGACGATGCTGCGGGCGGCGCCGGGATCGAACGCCACGAGCACCTTCCCCAGGGCGGTCGCGTGCAGGGGGAGCGCCCGCCCGGTGTCCATCGCCTGCATCCCCGGCCCTGCCCGGATGACATGGTGCGCCACGACCGCGGATCCCTCGCGGTAGGCCGCGATCCGCGCCTCCTCGCCCGTACGCGCTGCCAGCGTGTCCACCCAGTTCAGCGTCTCCGAGCGCAGCTCGTTGAGGTCCAGCGTCACGGACCCGAGATGGAGCAGCCCGGATCCCACCAGGTAGCGCCCGGTGGCCGGTTCCTGGTCGACGAAACCCGCCTCCACCAACGTACGCAGCAACCCGTGCGCCGTCGGCTTGGCCAGCCCCACGGCGGCTGCCAGCCGGCCAAGTGGCATCGGTTCACTCTCGGCGGAGAGCACGCGCAGCAGCGCGGCCGCCCGCTCGACGGATTGCACGGTCCGAGACATCGGGTAAAAGCGTAGGGGCCGAACAAATACCCGACACCGGGTTCGGAGATCCGGGGGCCAGTGGGTGCCACCCGGTGAAACACGGCAGCGTTCGACAATGCTGAACGGACGACATTGTGACGCCCATCACGTTTCCCTACGGTGCTGAGGTCCGCCAGACCCCCACACGGCAGGAGCAGCGCATGCAGGCAAACAGGAAGCTCATCGGAGAGCTCAGCGCCGAGTTCGCCGGGACCATGATCCTGATCCTCTTCGGCGTCGGTGTGGTCGCTCAGGTCGTGACCGGCGACGGTGGCCTGGGTGATCACGACTCGATCGCCTGGGCCTGGGGGATCGGGGTGATGCTGGGCATCTACACCGCTGGCCGGATCAGCGGCGCCCACCTCAACCCGGCCGTCAGCCTCGCGATGGCGGTCTTCAGCGACTTCGAGTGGCGCAAGGTGGTGCCCTACAGCGTCGCCCAGATCCTGGGCGCCTTCGTCGGGGCTCTCATCGTGCGTGCGGCCTACGGCGACGCGATCGCCAGCGTCGACCCCGGCCACACCCACGCGACCCAGGGCATCTTCTCGACGCTTCCGGGCAACGGCGACGCCGCGCTCGGCATCAGCCTCACCACCGCCTTCGCTGACCAGGTGATCGGCACCGCGATCCTGCTGTTCCTGATCATGGCGATCACGGACGCGAAGAACTCGGCGCCGATCGCCTGGTTCGCGCCCGTCGCGATCGCGTTCGTGATCGTCGGGATCGGGATGGCCTGGGGCACCAACGCCGGCTATGCCATCAACCCCGCCCGCGACTTCGGACCGCGCCTGGCCTCCTTCGTCACCGGCTACGACGGAGCCTGGGTGACGGCCGCCGGCGATCTCTACTTCTGGATCCCCATCCTCGGCCCGCTCGTCGGTGGACTCATCGGAGCCGGAGCGTACAAGGTGTTGATCGCACGTTTCCTGCCTGCCGAGGAGGAGGCTGAGGAGACCAGCGACCTGCCCGCCGCCGCCTGACCACCGATCGCCCCGGACAACAAAGAAACCGAAAGGACCGACATGCCCGACTACGTCGCAGCCGTCGACCAAGGCACCACCAGCACCCGCTGCATGGTCTTCGACCACGGCGGCAACGAGGTCGCCCGCCACCAGCTCGAGCACGAGCAGATCATGCCGCAGGCGGGCTGGGTGGAGCACAACCCGGTGGAGATCTGGGAGCGCACCAGCTCGGTGATCCAGACGGCCCTCAACCGCAAGAAGCTGACCCACGAGGACATCGCCGCGCTGGGCGTCACCAACCAGCGCGAGACCACGGTCGTGTGGAACAGGAAGACCGGTCGCCCCTATTACAACGCGATCGTCTGGCAGGACACCCGCACCGACCGGATCGCCTCCGCCCTGGACAGGGACGAGCGTGGCGACATCATCCGCCGCAAGGCCGGTCTCCCGCCCGCGACCTACTTCGCCGGCGGCAAGATCCAGTGGATCCTGGAGAACGTCGACGGCGTCCGCGAGGCCGCGGAGGCAGGCGACGCCATCTTCGGCACCACCGACAGCTGGGTCGTCTGGAACCTGACCGGCGGCCCCCACGGCGGCGTACACGTCACCGACGTCACCAACGCCAGCCGCACCATGCTGATGAACCTGGAGACCCTCGACTGGGACGACGAGCTGCTCGGCTTCTTCGACATCCCGCGCCAGATGCTCCCCGAGATCCGGCCCTCCTCCGAGCCCAACGCCTACGGCACCACGCTCGCGAACGGACCCCTCAAGGGCGAGATCCCGATCACCGGCATCCTCGGCGACCAGCAGGCGGCGATGGTCGGCCAGGTCTGCCTGGACGCGGGCGAGGCCAAGAACACCTACGGCACCGGCAACTTCCTCCTCCTCAACACCGGCCAGGAGCTGGTCCGCTCCCAGAACGGCCTCCTCACCACGGTCTGCTACCAGTTCGGTGACCAGCCCCCGACGTACGCCCTGGAGGGATCGATCGCCGTCACCGGCTCCGCGGTGCAGTGGCTGCGCGACCAGCTGCGGGTGATCAGCAACGCGGCCCAGTCCGAGACCCTGGCCAAGGAGGTCGAGGACAACGGTGGCGTCTACTTCGTTCCCGCCTTCTCCGGCCTCTTCGCGCCCTACTGGCGTTCGGACGCCCGCGGCGTGATCGTCGGCCTGTCCAGGTTCAACACCAGCGGCCACATCGCCCGCGCGACCCTGGAGTCGATCTGCTACCAGAGCCGCGATGTCGCCGACGCGATGGAGAAGGACTCCGGCGTACGCCTCGAGGTGCTCAAGGTCGACGGCGGTGTCACCGTCAACGAGCTGTGCATGCAGATCCAGGCCGACGTCCTGGGCGTCGAGGTCAGCCGTCCGGTGGTCGCCGAGACCACCGCGCTCGGTGCCGCCTACGCGGCCGGGCTCGCCGTCGGCTTCTGGAAGAACACCGACGAGCTCCGCCAGAACTGGAACGAGTCGAAGCGCTGGAAGCCGGCCTGGAGCGAGGAGCAGCGCGAGTCCGGGTACGCCGGCTGGCGCAAGGCCGTCGACCGCACGCTGAACTGGGTCGACGTCGACTGACGGCGCCGACTGACGGCGTCTACTGAAAACGCCTGTATGGGGTATGTGCGGGGCGACCCCGAGGACGTACGTTGCGAATTGGGCCCGGCCGGGGCCCGGCAACTGCCTCGACCGGTCCGTTGGCACACCGACGACCGAGGAGGCAGCGATGTTCATCCAGATGATCCAGGGTCCCTGTACCCGGCAGGACGAGGCTCACCAGTTGCTCGACGAGTGGCGTCGAGACCTGGCGCCGAGCGCGAGCGGGTGGCTGGGCGGCACCTACGGATTCACCGACGACGGCCAGCTCATCGGGGTGGTCCGCTTCGAGTCCCGGGAGATGGCGATGGCCAACTCCGACCGCCCCGAGCAGGGCGAGTGGGCGGCGAAGATGGCCGAGGTCATGGACGGGCCGATGGAGTTCCACGACTGTGACGACGTCACGCTGCTGCTCGACGGCGGCTCCGACGACGCCGGGTTCGTGCAGATCATCCGCGGCCGTGTCGACGACCCGAGCCGGCTCAAGGCGATGATGGCCGACACCACCCAGCTGCACGAGGCGCGCCCGGAGATCCTCGGTGGCACCCTCGCGATCGAGGCGGACGGCAGCTTCATCGACACCGTCGCGTTCACCAGCGAGGCCGAGGCGCGCAAGGGCGAGCAGATGGAGCCACCGGAGGACGTACGCCGCGAGCTCGACTACGCCATGAAGGGCGCGACCTTCTACGACCTCCACCACCCGTGGTTCGAGAGCGCCTGAGGAGGCCCGTGATGCTGACCGACAGCACTGTGATGGCGAACATCCCGGCCGCCGACCTCGAGCGGGCCCGCCGCTTCTACGCCGACAAGCTCGGGCTCGAGCCGGCGGACGAGAACCCCGGCGGGCTGGTCTACACGACGACCGGCGGGACGTCCTTCCACCTCTACGAGACCGAACATGCGGGCAAGGCCGGTCACACGATCGCCCAGTTCCACGTGGCCGACGTACGCAAGGAGGTCGACGACCTCGGTGCCAAGGGCGTCAGCTTCGAGCACTACGACATGCCCGGGGTGACCTGGGACGGTGACGTCGCCGGGATGGGCGAGGCCGGGCACGCGGCCTGGTTCAAGGACAGCGAGGACAACATCCTCTGCATCGACGACATGGCGCCTGCCTGACGCGGAGGGTGACGGGCCCGGTTGCTCAGCCGGGTCCCTCGCCCGCGCCCACGTGCTGGGCCAGGTACGCCTGGAGCCCGACGCGTTCGATCGCGTCGAGCTGGGACTCGAACCAGTCGGCGTGCTTCTCCTCGTCGCGGACCATCTCCTCGAAGACGGCGGCGGTGCCGTGGTCGCCGAGCCGGTGACACTCCTCGCCGCCGGCGTTGAACTGGGCGACCGCGGCGCGCTCGCTCGCCAGGGCGAGGGAGAGCATCTCCTCGGCGGTCTCACCGACCTGGATGGCGTTGAGGCGCTGCACGTTGGGGTGACCGTCGAACATCAGGATCCGGTTGATCAGGTCGTCGGCGTCGCGCATCTCGTCGATGGAGAGGTCGTAGAACACCTTCCCGAGCTTGGGCAGGCCCCAGTTGTCGAGCATCCGAGCGTGCAGGAAGTAGGTGTTGGTGACCGTGAGCTCGAACGTGAGCGCCTCGTTGAGGAGCTCGACGACGCGTGGATCAACTGGCTGCATGAGGCACCTCCGGTAACGGGATCTTTCCCGATACTCGCACGGCACCCCGGGAGTGAGGACAGACTCAGTTTGAGGCCGGTAGCGTCCGTCAGCTGGCGGCGCCGTCGGCCGCGAGGTGCGTGCACTCCTGCTCGAGATGCCGGCTGACCAGCTTCTTCACCGAGAAGATGCACGAGCCGCAGTCCTGGGCGGCGCCCGTCGAGCGGCAGATCGCGCTGACCGTACGCGCCCCGTCGGCCAGCGCGGCGTCGACGTCACGGTCCGTGACGACTCGGCACTGGCAGACGATCATGCGTTTAGGTTAGCCGAACCTAAACGCGATGACGAGCGAGCGTCCCACTTCTTACCTTTCGATCCGCTCGCGAAGACTCACATTCTCCCGGTATGGTCCAGGTCACACCGTCGCTCCCGGCCCTCGGAGGATCTCTTGCGTATCGCAGTCATCGGCACCGGCTTCGGCGGCCTGGCCGCCACGATCGAGCTCAAGAAGCGCGGCCACGACGACATCGTCGTGTTCGAGAAGGCCGGTGACGTCGGCGGCGTCTGGCGGGAGAACGCCTACCCGGGCGCGGCCTGCGACGTACCCTCCAGCCTCTACTCCTACTCCTTCGAGCCGAACCCGCACTGGCCCCACAAGTTCTCCCGCCAGCCCGCGATCCTCGACTACATCCGCCACGTCGTCGACAAGTACGACGTACGCCGCCACATCCGTTTCCACACGGAGGTGATCGCGGCCCGCTGGGACGACGAGGCGAAGACGTGGCAGCTCGACCTCAGCACGGGGGAGACGGAGACGGTCGACCTGTTCGTACCTGCCGTCGGCCAGCTCTCCCGGCCCTCGATCCCGAGCATCCCCGGCGCGGACACGTTCCGTGGGGAGGCCTTCCACTCCGCCGAGTGGAACCACGACCTGAGCCTCACCGGCAAGCGCGTCGCGGTGATCGGCACCGGCGCCAGCGCGATCCAGTTCGTGCCCGAGGTGCGGAAGGACGCGGCGAAGGTGCTCCTCTTCCAGCGTTCGGCGCCCTACATCGTTCCCCGCAAGGACTACGAGCGGTCCGATGCCGCGCAGCCCATCCTGCAGCTCCTCAACCGCGCGAAGATCTGGGTCCAGGCCGAGTGGCTCACCACGACCTTCCACTTCAAGCCGTTCGGAGTGGCCGTACTCGCCTGGTCCAAGAGCCACATGAAGGCTCAGACCGCTGCCAAGCCGGGCCTCTTCGAGAAGGTCTGGCCCGACTACCCGATCGGTTGCAAACGTGTCCTCTTCTCCGACGACTACCTCCCGGCCCTCGCCCAGCCCGACGTGGACCTCATCACCGACGACATCGTCGAGATCACCTCGACCGGCGTGACGACCGCCGACGGTCAGCACCACGAGGTCGACGTGATCATCTGGGGCACCGGGTTCAAGGCGACCGAGTTCCTCGCCCCGATGACGATCAGCGGCACCCAGGGCCGCGACCTGCACACTCACTGGAAGGACGGCGCCCACGCCTACCACGGCATGACCGTCCCGGGTTTCCCCAACCTGCTGATCATGTACGGCCCCAACACCAACACCGGCGGCGGCTCGATCATCTTCTTCCTGGAGACCCAGGCCCGCTACCTCGGCCGGTACGCGGACCACGTCGCCGACGCCGGGCCGCTCGAGGTGCGCGCGGAGGTCGAGGAGGCGTACGACGCGCGGATCCAGGACAAGCTGGCCGAGAGCGTCTGGAGCAGATGCACCTCCTGGTATCGCGAGAAGAACGGCCGCATCACCACCAACTGGCCCAGCATCTCGGCCCGCTACCGCCGCAGCGCCAGCTACGACAAGGCCGACTACACACCTGCCTGAAACGCTCTGATAGGCCATCTGATGGGCCATTGTGACCAACCTGTGCATTCCCTTATCCGTGTGGTAGGGCACATACTCGAAGGGATGACTACCTCAACCCCCCGGCGGCGACACTTCGCCGCGAGTCCTTTCAAGGCAGATCCCGAGCCGGTCATTGAGCAGTTCGAGTCTGGGGACCTGGTGTCCCACGACTCCTTCGGCCTGGGTCGGGTCGTCAACAAAGAAACGGCCGCAGTCACTGTCGACTTCGGTCCCCGACTGGTGCGCATCGCCAGCCCCTTCCCCAAGCTTTCCAAGCTCTGACCACCACCGTCTGAGCTGCACGAGAATCGCCCTCCCCGAGCACTGCTCGGAGAGGGCGATCTCGTTGTGCGGGGCTACTTCCGCTTCACCGGATAGGCCGCGTCGACCTCCACCTCGACGAGCCACCCGTCCACGGGCAGGTTCTCGATCTCGAGCGCGAACCGCGACGGCCGGGCGGGGTTGACGACCATCGGAGCGGCCGGCGCAGCCGAGCCCAGCGGCACCGGGACCGCCTCGCCCGTCGAGACCGAGGTGTTCGCGAAGAACTGCCGGTAGGCCCGGTTCCAGCCCGCGAAGTCCATCTTCGCCTCGCCCGCGGGGTTCTGCAGGAAGACGCGCATCGTGATCACGTCGTCGTAGGAGAGCCCGGCCGCCTCGACGTTCTCCCCGATCCGGCGCAGCACGTTGATCCCCTGTGCCTCGGTGATGGTCACACCCGGCGGCAGCTCACCACCCGGGAACACCGCGGTGTCGATGTAGGCCGCCTCGCCGCTCGCCCCGGTGTTGAGCTGGGACGGACCGAGCCCGCTGGTCTTGTAGATCGCGGCCTCCGGTCCGATCGCGACGCCGTTGGCGATCGACGGGTTGTCCTGACCCGCGGGCAGCACCGAGATCGTCTCCCCACCACGCGGCGGACGGTGCCCATGAGAAGCGCCCGACCACTTGCTCCCGGCGACCGCCGCCGTCGGAGCGACCAGAGCCGCGGTCAACGCGACCACAGCCAGCACCTTCGTACGCGGCGACATCATGCCGTCACCCGCGCGTGCAGCTTCTCGACGGCCGCCCGGGCGGCCGTGATCGCGCCGTGCTGCCAGGCGACGGCGTGACTGAGGTGGTCACCGGCGAAGTACGTGTTGCCGGTGGCGTCCAGCAGCCGCGTGTAGAGCGGATCGGTGTCGGCCGTCGTCGAGTAGGCCCAGGCTCCCTCGGAGAACTTCTGCGTCTTCCAGTCCTGGCTGTAGGAGGCGGTGATGCCCTCGCCGTAGACGTCCCCGAAGATCTGCTTGCCCATGTCGACCGCGCGCGAGAGCCGCTGGGCCGGGGCGAGCGCACCATAGGTGTCGGCCGCGCTACCGGTGTTGTAGTAGCCGATCATCGTGCCCTTGTCACCGTTGAACCCGTACGACGGGTGCCACATGTTGCGCAGGTCGAGGCGGGTGTTGGTGATCCCGCCGTAGATCCGGAAGTCCTCCTCCCACCAGCGCCGGTCGTACTCGATCCCGATCTTGCCGGCGTTCGAGGGCCCGAAGGACTTCAGGCTCGCGGTGACGTCGGCGCCGAGGTTGTGCGGGACCTTGGCCGCGATCTGCGGCGGCATGCAGTTGATCGCGAAGTCGGCCTCGACGGTCTCGGTCCTGCCGCGAGCCTTGTAGGCCACCGAGACGCCGGTCGAGGTGTTGTTCCACTCGACGACCTCGGCCCCGTAGCGGATGTTTCGCGCCCCCACGGCCTTGGCGAAGGCGTGTGGGATCGCGTCCATGCCGCCGACCGGCTGATACATCATCATCGCCTGGTCGTAGCCGAACTCGAAGGAGAAGTACTGCCCCAGCCCGGCGGCGAGGACGGCGCTCATCGCGGCGGGCGCCACCTCGGTGCCGGACTCCTGCCCGGCGCCCGGCTCGACGGTGTAGCCCGCGCGGCTCGAGCCGGTGTAGGCGTACCCCTCGGCCTTGGTGCCGATGTCGCCGAAGCTCCTCAGGAACGAGATCAGCGCCTCCTTGTCGGCGGCGGTCAGCTCCTCGTCGAGCGCCCCCTTGTCGGTCGCCTTCGCGAGCAGCTCGGAGACATAGCCGTACGTGTCCGCCTTGGCCTGACGCATCTGCACCGCGCCGATGCCGTGGTCGCCGGGGTAGTAGAGCAGCGCGTTGGCGTTCTGGTTGGTGAACGCCTCGATCGGGACGCCCAGCTCCTTGCAGTAGTCCAGCGTGATGTGGCTCTGCGGCAGCCGCCCGGGCCCGCGTTCATGTACTGACCCTTGGAGAACCCGGCGACCTGCGTCACCCCGTTCAGATCGGTCACCCGGGTGCCGCCGCGGACGGTGAAGTTGCGACCGCCCGGCCGCTCGCGGCCTTCGAGCACGGTCACCTTGTAGCCACCCTTGAGCAGCTCGTACGCATCAGTGAGCCCGGCGATGCCGCCGCCGAGGATCACGACCGACTTGCTGCCGGCCCGGGCGAGATCGGAAGGCTTGGGAGGAGTGAAGCCGGGGGTCTCCGCGGCGTGCGCCGAGGTGAGCCCGAGAGCACCCATGCTGTGCACCATGACACCTGCGCCGCCGGCGAGGCCGACATTGCGCAGGAAGTTCCGACGTGACTGGGTCTGCGTCATGTGGGGGATCCAATCTGTTGGGGACGCCCCGCAACGTAGGTAGCCCTTGTTGCGCTGCGATTGCGTTTGCGTCTCGCTAGAACGCTTGTTCCCCAACTCGTCAGTAGCCTTAGGATCGGCCCCGTGACCGTCATCATCCGCGAGGCAGATCCCGCCGACGTACCCGAGATCCTCCGCCTCGTCCACGCCCTGGCCGACTACGAGAAGGAGCCCGACGCCGTCGAGGCGACGGAGGCCGACTTCACCGCGGCGCTCTTCCCCGAGGCCGGCACCCCGACCACCCGCTGCCTCATCGCCGAGGACGACGGCGCGGTCATCGGCATGGCGGTCTGGTACGTCACCTTCTCCACCTGGACCGGCCGCAACGGCATCTGGCTTGAGGACCTCTTCGTCGACCCCGAGCACCGCGGGGCCGGCGCCGGCAAGGCCCTCCTCGTACGCCTCGCCGAGATCTGCGTCGAGAACGACTGGCGCCGCCTCGAGTGGTGGGTGCTGAAGTGGAACGAGCCGTCGATCGCCTTCTACCGCTCCCTCGGCTCCGTCCCGCAGGACGAGTGGGAGGTCCACCGCATCGACGGCGCAGCCCTGTTGGAGCTCGGCGCCGCCGGCGGCGTCTGACCTAGGCGTACGCAGCGGCGAACCGCCGCGCCCACTCTCCGAAGCCGCGTGCCGGCCTGCCGAGCACCTGCCCGACGTGCGGGCTGACCGCCTGCTCGGCGGCGGTCGGGTTCCCGAGGATGGCGAGCGTCCCGTCGACCACCTCGGGCGGCATGAACGCCGACAGCTGACTGCGCGCCTCCGCCGGGGTCAGCTCGACGAACTCCAGCGGTCGCCCGGTCGCCGCCGCGATCTCCGCGACCCGCTCGCGAGGTGTGGTCGGGACCGGCCCGGTGATCTCGTACGTCCGCCCCGCATGAGCGTCCTCGGTGAGGACCGCCGCGGCGACCTCGGCGATGTCGAGCGGGTCGACCACGGGAAGCGCGATGTCACCGAACGGCGCCTGGACGGCGCTCGTCTCCCTGACCATCGGCACCCAGGCGAGAGCGTTGCTCGCGAAGCCGCCCGGACGCAGGATCTCCATCCATGTCTGGGATCTAGCTGTGCGACGACGTTAGATCCCTCGATACACTGGGTTCCCCAAGGTAAGTATTGGAGCGACATGACCTGGCGTCCGAGCACCGACGAGCCGATCGAGGCATGCCCGATCACGCCGGCTGTGGAGCTGATCTTCAGCCGCTGAACCACCCCGATCCTGTGGAGGCTGCACGAGTTCGGCACCCAGCGCTTCGTGGAGCTGGAGCGCCGCCTCGGCACCATCTCCTCGAAGGTACTGACCCAGCGTCTGCGCCAGCTCGAGCGCGACGGCCTCGTCGAGCGCCGCTACCACGCGGAGGTCCCACCGCGGGTGGAGTACGACATCACCGACCTCGGCCGCAGCCTGCAGCCGGTCTTCGCCGCCGTCGGCAACTGGTCGGAGGCGAACATGCCCGCGGTGGAGAAGTCGCGGCAGGCCTACACCGGTCCGCTACCCCGCTGACGCCGGCTGCGTCGCAGCGCCCGGTCCGGGCAGCACCTCGACGTCGTCGGCGTGCATCGGCTCGCCGCAGTGCGAGCACCGCAGATCGACGTGCCCGATCTCCCCGCACGCGTGGTGCCGGTAGAGAACGGGCGGCCCGGCCTCGCCCGCGAGCCACCTGTCACCCCAGCCAGCCATCACCATCAGGATGTCGACCAGCTCGCGCCCCTTCTGCGTCAGCACGTACTCATAGCGCGGCCGGTTGTCGTAGGCCCGCTTCTCCAGCACCCCGTGCTCGACCAGATGTGCCAGCCGCTCGGTGAGGACCTTCCGCGAGATCCCGAGATCCGCCTGGATCTGGTCGAACCGGTTCATCCCGACCCAGATGTCGCGCAGCACGAGCGGCGACCACGGCTCCCCGATCACATCGAGCGTCCGCGCGATCGAGCAGGCCATGTCACCGAAGTTCGTACGTTGCATGGATCCGAATCTACCATTTGGGGTTCCCTGAAGGAACCCAGAGTGCTACGGTCACTGAGTCTCTTCAGGAAACTCCAACCCTCAGGGAGCGATCATGAGCAAGGTCCTCGCAGCACTCTCGGTCTCCGTCGACGGCTTCATCACCGGCCGCGACCCCGGCCCCGGCCGCGGTCTGGGTGACGGCGGCGTCCTCTTCGACTGGTACTTCGACGGCGACACTCCCAGCCAGGTCTTCGACGGCTTCAAGCTCTCCGAGCCGAGCGCTCGTGTCTTCGACGCCCTGGCCGCGCGCGACGGGGTCAGCCTCGCCGGCCGCAACACCTATGACGACTCCGGTTGGGACAACGGCGGTGCGCCGCACCCCACGGCCCCGCTGGTCGTCCTCTCCCATCGTCCCGCTCCCGCGACCCATGAGCGCCAGACCTTCGCCGCCACCATCGAGGACGCCGTCGCCCTCGCCGAGAAGCAGGCCGGCGGCAAGGACATCGGGCTCATGGGTGGCGGCGTGGTGACCGAAGCCCTGAAGGTCGGCCTCGTCGACGAGATCGTCCTCCACCAGGTCCCGGTGCTCCTCGGTTCCGGCCGCCGCTTCTTCAACGAGCTCCCCGAGCACATCTCGCTCGAGATCGTCGACGTCGTCCCCGCCCCCGGCGTCACCCACCTCCACTACCGCGTCATCCGCTGACCACCGCAAGGAGAAGAACGATGATCAACCCCGACGTACGCCCCTTCCTCGAGGGCACCAACCTGGCCCATGTCGCCAGCATCGGCCCCGACGGTGCCCCACGCACCTCCCCGGTCTGGGTCGGCACCCACGGCGACCGCGTCGTCTTCCTCACCGGCAACCGCGGCCGCAAGTACCGCAATCTCCGCACCGACCCGCGCATCGCGCTCTCCCTGGCACCGCAGGAGAACGACTTCATGCCGGTCATCCTCCGCGGCCGCGTCGTCGGCTGGGTCGAGGACGAGACCCGCTGGCCGATCATCGACGAGATCGCCGCCCGATACACGGGCGCGCCCTATCCCCGTGACGTCGACGCGTACGGCGACCGCGCCGTCGCCCTGATCGACCTCGACTACCAGCACATCGGCGTCGGCTGACCCGGCTGCCGGATCACCGCTCTCCGAGAACGGTCGCCACCAGCCCCTCGACCTCGTCCGTACGCAGCGGCTCCGGCGTCATCAGCCGGCGATAGAACACCGCGCCCGCGAGCGCTTCCGCCGCACGCTCCGGATCCCTGACAGCATGTCCCGCATCCCGCAGCCGGGTGAGCGCATCGACCAGCCGCGTACGCCGCTGCGCGCTGTAGCGGTGATGAAGCTCCCGCAGTCCGGGGTCACGCTCGGCGCCGTCGAGCACGGCGGGAAGACAGTCGGACATCAGGGAGGACTGCATGGCGGAGGCGAGGTGGGCGACGATCGCGACCACATCGGCTCGCGGGTCCTGACCGCCGGCCTCCGGACGCGGCTGCACGTTGAGCGTCTCCATGGCTGCGGCGACCAGGCTGAGCCGGTCGTGCCCGAGTCGGTAGATGGTGCTCCTGGCGACAGCGGCACGTGTCGCCACGCCGTCGATGCTGAACCCGCCGTATCCCCGCTCCGCGAGCTCGGCGAGCGCCGCTTCGAGCACCCGTTCCCGGCTGCGTACCACTCGGGGATCCGTACGCCCTTGACGAGAAGCCATGCCGTGAGCCTACTATGCAACAGTAGTGTTGCAGAGAGGAGAGACAGATGGTTCCCGGATTCCGCTACATCGTCGACGACATCCCTGCCGCCGTCGCCTTCTATCGCGAGCTCGGGTTCGAGGACGTCGGCCCGAAGGCCGGCGGGTTCGCGATGCTCGAGGGCCACGGGCTGCGGCTGATGCTGAACACCCCCGGCGCGGGCGGTGCCGGACAGGCTGCCGACGACGGCAAGGTTCCGAGCCCCGGTGGCTGGAGCCGCATCCAGCTTGAGGTGTCCGATGTCGACCAGGAGCTCCGGCGTCTGAGCGAAGCCGGCGCGCGGATACGCACCAGCCGCATCGACGGCCGGGGTGGTGCCCAGGCCCTGATCGAGGACCCGGCCGGCAACCCGGTCGAGCTCTTCACGCCCGCCTGACCGACAGGTCGCAAGGCCTCTGGCGCCGTGTGTTGTGAACGGGCCACGGGCCTTGTTCCGGGGGTCTACAGTGGAGGCCAGAACATCGCACGAAAAAAGTTGCCCTGGCGATTTGAAACGGCGCCAGGGTGTGTGTAGTGTTCTCCGAGTCGCCAGGGTGCGGCGGGAAGCAAGCGCGAGTCTTCGGGCGGGCTTCCGGCCCCGGAGCGGCCACCTCCACTCTTCGAGCATCGCTCGAGCCAGGGTGTTCTAGATGTTGATCTTCGAATCGACGACGGAGCCTCAGCCGGATCTGGTCCAACCAGATCAGCGCGGTCATGAGTGGGCAGGTTTAAGCGATAAACACTGCGGGTTTCCCGAATTGGTGATTAGAGCGAAAGCCACTAAAGTCCTCCAGGACTGAAGCGGATAAAGCTTCGAACTTTCAGCGAGAAAGCGCGGAACGCGCCGAATTGCGAAAGCGAGAAACACTCCGCTAAAGTCCGGAAAGACAAAGCAGAGAAACAACTGCTAATCCAGCGGAAAGCGCGAAAGCGCCGAGTTGGTAAAGCGAGAGTGGCTCTGATAAAGTCTGCGAGGCAGGACCGGCCAAAGGGTCTGGAGCTGGCAAGGAAAGCGTGAGAAACGCCGAATTGCTTAAGCGAAAGAAAGCCTGGTAGGGTTCAGCACGAAGAACAAAGCAGGAACTTAAAGCGAATAAAGCAGTCACCGGACTGGCTGGGACGAGAGTCTGAAATCTACCGGTGTGCGTGTGATTCTTGAGAACTCAACAGTGTGTCATAGTCGACGAATTAGTTTGTTATGCCCCGTTGACCTACATCCCAAGGGGATGATGGTTGATGGTTTCTTTGACAATTGATTCTGGCAATTATCCAGTCTTTCGGGACTGGTGAACATGTCAGTGTCTCCTGTCAGGGCATCTCTTTTTCCAAGCATGTTGTTTACAGTGTGTTTGGTGTTGTTTTTCAACGGAGAGTTTGATCCTGGCTCAGGACGAACGCTGGCGGCGTGCTTAACACATGCAAGTCGAGCGGAAAGGCCCTTCGGGGTACTCGAGCGGCGAACGGGTGAGTAACACGTGAGTAATCTGCCCCAGGCTCTGGGATAGCCACCGGAAACGGTGATTAATACCGGATACGACAACCGATTGCATGATCTGGTTGTGGAAAGTTTTTCGGCCTGGGATGTGCTCGCGGCCTATCAGCTTGTTGGTGAGGTAATGGCTCACCAAGGCTTCGACGGGTAGCCGGCCTGAGAGGGTGACCGGCCACACTGGGACTGAGACACGGCCCAGACTCCTACGGGAGGCAGCAGTGGGGAATATTGGACAATGGGCGGAAGCCTGATCCAGCAACGCCGCGTGAGGGATGACGGCCTTCGGGTTGTAAACCTCTTTCAGCACAGACGAAGCGCAAGTGACGGTATGTGCAGAAGAAGGACCGGCCAACTACGTGCCAGCAGCCGCGGTAATACGTAGGGTCCGAGCGTTGTCCGGAATTATTGGGCGTAAAGGGCTCGTAGGCGGTCTGTCGCGTCGGGAGTGAAAACCAGGTGCTTAACACCTGGCCTGCTTTCGATACGGGCAGACTAGAGGTACTCAGGGGAGAATGGAATTCCTGGTGTAGCGGTGAAATGCGCAGATATCAGGAGGAACACCGGTGGCGAAGGCGGTTCTCTGGGAGTATCCTGACGCTGAGGAGCGAAAGTGTGGGGAGCGAACAGGATTAGATACCCTGGTAGTCCACACCGTAAACGTTGGGCGCTAGGTGTGGGATCCATTCCACGGGTTCCGTGCCGCAGCTAACGCATTAAGCGCCCCGCCTGGGGAGTACGGCCGCAAGGCTAAAACTCAAAGGAATTGACGGGGGCCCGCACAAGCGGCGGAGCATGCGGATTAATTCGATGCAACGCGAAGAACCTTACCTGGGTTTGACATACACCGGAAAGCTGCAGAGATGTAGCCCCTTTTAGTCGGTGTACAGGTGGTGCATGGCTGTCGTCAGCTCGTGTCGTGAGATGTTGGGTTAAGTCCCGCAACGAGCGCAACCCTCGTCCTATGTTGCCAGCAATTCGGTTGGGGACTCATAGGAGACTGCCGGGGTCAACTCGGAGGAAGGTGGGGATGA